>CAYULV010000342.1:0-3668 GCA_964445655.1 uncultured Granulosicoccaceae bacterium
GTTGAATAAGGAAACCGCCTTTCGGGTCCCATAGAATCGCCAGATCTGTCCGCCAGGCCAGTGTTGGAGAGGGCTGTTGCAGAGCAAAAGATATCGTGCGGCGTATTCTCGCGCGACACTACAAGCCCAAATCAGGCCACACTCAGGGGCCCTCTTGGCTCTCGCTATTGGGCCACAGCAAAGACAGCCTCTGGAGTGTTGATTTATTCCGCTGTGAGTCCCTCACACTCCAGTCTCACTGGGTACTCGTGGTCATGGATCAGTGGAGCCGTCGTATCATTGGGTTCGGTATACACACAGGTGATGTAGACGGCATCACCGTATGCCGAATGTTCAACCAGGCTATCTCTGGTAGTGACCCACCAAAGAGTCTGAGCACTGACAATGATCCGCTGTTCACAAGTCACCGTTGGCAGGCCAACTTGAGAATACTGGATGTGACTGAAATCAAGTCTATTCCCTACGCCCCAACGTCCCACCCGTTCATCGAACGGGTCATCGGCACCATCCGGCGTGAGTTCCTTGATCACACCCCTTTCTGGAGTACGCTCGACTTGGCAAGAAAACTCGATGACTTCAGGGAGTACTACAACAACCATCGAACTCACGCGGCGCTTTCAGGGCAATCGCCAAAAATATTCAGCCAGTTAGCCGAACAGAAACTCGCAAATATCAACGACTACGGTTGGAAACCGCATTGCCGTGGCCTATTTCATACACCGATTCCAGCGTGACTACCAATTCGCCATGCACAGGTATACTACATGGAAATTTCGGCAGTTCAGAGATTAGGCCCTGCAGTTCTTAGGCTTCTTTTCGTTCTATGAAACACCTCTTAACGCTCTTTTTCAGTTTAGTTTGCTCAGCCTGCGCGAGCCTTGATGAACCACAATCAGCGCCGTTGGTCGCCGATAGCGGGTTCGCGGCACCACCGCTTGCAGGCTGCAAAACCGATCTGCGCTACCTAAACCCCATCGGCGGTTGGCAGGCAGCCTGGCCCAGGCAGTGGCAACGTTATGTTGCAACCCATGCTGCGGGTGCAGATCCACATGTGTGGTCACAGGCACCGCAAGCCATTGAATTGCTAACGACTCGTTTGCAAGCAGGCATCGCAAACGATGAAACCGCACCGCGCAGGGTGGTTGCGCGTGTGCTCCAACAGACCCAAGCGCTGGCTCAGACCCTGACTCGAACCGAATCGGCGTATCGATTTACCGAACCTCGCGACGACGCTCAACGAGGCTGGAACGAATTTGTTGAGCATGAACTCGCAGACGCCGCAGCGAGGTTTGCCCAATTTCTTGAGGTCGTTTATCTGCCCGCTGCGCGCTTGAACGATGGCTTGTTCGATATTGAAGACGGTGAGCGCTGTTTTGCGAGTGCCGTGCTTTGGTGGAACACCATCAGCCCATCGGCGCTCGAGTTAGAGACATTAGGTGCACGAATTTTGGCGCAGACGCGGCAAGCGTTGCTGGCGACTGGCAACCCGGGGGAGACGGTGGATGACATACTGCAGCGCTTGCGCAGCTCGCAAGCCAACCGTACGACCACGCCAGAAGAGTTGATTGGGCTTTCTGAAGCGGCCCTCGAAAGAGCTCGCACGAAAGTGCCCGAGGCCTTCGGGCAAAAGATCGTCGGCGCGCTTGAGGTAGAGGTGATGGCAGGGCATCTTCAGGCGTCCTCACCGGCAGGCAGGTATCAGATTAATACCGGTGATGGGCCATCGAAGTACATCATCAACCCCTCGCGGGCATCTGAACGGCGCTTGATGGCGGAGGTGATTGCGTTTCACGAGGGACTACCCGGGCATCATCTATTTTTTCACTACCCAACCGATGGCCGGGAGACCCAATCCAACTCGGGTATGGGGGAAGGTTGGGCGATCTACGCTGAGTACCTTGCTGACGAGTTGGGTCTGTATTCCAGCAGGCTTGATCGACAAGGCATGATGGCGAAACATCTGTGGGCGGCGAGTCGACTGCTTATCGAACCGGGTTTGCATTTGCGGGGTTGGACGCGGGAGCAGGCGATAGACTTCATGCTCACGAATACGACCTTGTCGCGCACCGAAGTGGCGATAGAGATCGATCGCTACATTGCTATGCCAGGTCAGTCCTTATCCTATATGTTGGGGGCGCAAATGATACTTGCTGAACGCGCGAGCGCCGAAGCGCGGTTGGGTGATCAGTTTGAGTTGGCCGAATTTCATCATGTTGTCCTTGCCCCTGGCATGAGAAGCCTGCCGGCGCTGCGTCGTGACATTCGAGATTGGGTTGAACGCTCGAAATAACTTCCTATCTCTTAGCGCTGTCAGTCGTCCTAGTCAATCGAAGGACCTCATAAGAACCGTCGCTATCTTGCGTGCTTACGATCAGCGTTCCAGATTCGTTTCGTCGGATGGTTGCATTTATATAACCATCGACCTCAGCTGAGTAGATCTTCGCTTGCCATTGATCGGGGAAGTTGCGGTCTTTCTGGATGTGTTCGAACAGGGATAGTCCTACCGTCTCCACATTGTCGTCGTGTCGCGCGATTTTTCCTGAGCCGATGCCCTTCTCGAAATCAATACTGATCCACGCTGCTTTGTCTGTATGTTTCCAAAGACCTTGCAGTTTCGCTTCTTCATCCGTGCAGGCGGTTAGCAGCATCAACAGGAATAGTGAAATTCCGAATCTTTTTATGATCATAAACCCAATTGAATCGCGGCGCGCTGGACACCACATTTTGATAGGGGTAGCTTCTGTCCTATTGTAACGCGTTTGCTGAGGTCTCATATCATGCTCTGGAAACAAGTTTCGCTGGAAGAGATGGAGCAACGAGTTGCTCGTTGGGATAAACGGGAAGTGATCCCCATTCAAAAAATGCTTCCTGCCGAGCTCAACAGGGAGCTCATTGCCGATCAGGTGTTCGGGGTGGTCACTTCTAACACATCGAACGACCCACAGAATTTCTTCGATACCGCCCCGATCCAATCAGGCGTTGGTGGGCTGGCGGTTAGTATTGTTGCTTGCCCAGCCGGGCAAGGGCCGGGAAATCATGTGCACCAGTTTACCTATGAAAATTTTATGCCTTTGTCTGGCAGCTGGCGCATCTATTGGGGTGATAAGAGTGAGCACCATATTGATCTGGATCAGTGGGATATGGTGTCTGTTCCACCAGGCGCGATGCGACGGTTTAAGAATCTTTCAGATGAACGTTCACAGATGCTTGTCATGGCGTACGGTGAAGGCAAGCTAGACAACGATATCTATGTGCCACCTCAGGAGATCATGCGGCTGCGTCAGAAATTTGGTGACAAATACGCAGGGATGATTGATCAAATCGAGCAATCCCAATCTGAACCAGTATGGTGTGAGTAGTGAGTGCGGCTCGAAATACATAGGCTGCCTATGAAGCAGAGTCGTGAGGAGCTTTATGTCTGAACTGATCTTGTACAGCGCCAATCCCTCTAGGGGTTTCATGAACCAGTGGTTGCTCGAGGAACTCGGCGTTCCCTATCAACTCAAACTGCTAGATCTTGATACTGACGAGCACAAATCAGCCGACTATCTCGCGATCAACCCGATGGGCAAGGTTCCGGCGCTGCTGCACGGTGAAACTCTGGTCATCGAAGCCTGTGCATGGCGAATTGGTAGTCACAGCAACATAACGCAGAAAGTGGGAGTCTT
>CAYULV010000343.1:0-3663 GCA_964445655.1 uncultured Granulosicoccaceae bacterium
TATTGGTATTGTCGAATGCTTGATGGGGGTTGTGACCCCTTGTATATAGCGCGGCGAGTATTACGCTTTGCCTCAGAAGATATCGGCAATGCCGATCCGCGTGCCGCACAGCTTGCACTGTATGCCTGGGACAGTTATGCGAGGTTGGGTAGCCCCGAAGGCGAGCTGGCATTGGCGCATGCCATCGTGTTTTCAAGTATTGCGCCGAAGAGTAATGCGGTGTATTCAGCATTCAAGTCTGCGATGAGCTTCGTTCGCGAACATGGTACTGCTGCGGTACCGATGCATTTGCGAAACGCGCCAACGAAACTCATGTCCGAACTGGGTCATGGCGATGGCTATCGCTATGCGCATGATGAAGTTGACGGTTTTGCCGCCGGTGCCCGTTATCTACCTGACTCGGTACCCGATGCCCGATTTTATGAACCGGTTGATCGCGGTCTGGAAATAAAGATCAGCCAACGTCTGAACGAGCTACGAACGCGCAATGACGATGCTAGAAAAAGCGCCGCCAGTAACGCACCATCCAATTCCACCGACACCCCAAGGTCATGACTACAGTTAAGTTTTCCAAGCTTGATTACGCCAATGCAGAGGATGCCCGCATCCTGATCGAGATGCTCGATGCCTATGCTTGTGACCCGATGGGTGGTGGTGAACCTTTAAGTCAGTATGTCCGAGAGAACCTGCCGGCCGCCATGGCGGCGACGCCAGGCGCCTTTACGATTGTGGCTTACCTCGAGGGTTCACCAGTTGCACTGGCCAACTGTTTTACCGCTTTGTCGACCTTTGCTGCCAAACCGTTGGTCAACATTCATGACCTGGCGGTGATTGAATCCGGACGCGGTAAAGGTATCGCAACAGCGCTTCTCGATGCGGTGGAAAAGGAAGCGCTTGAGCGCGGTTGCTGTAAGGTGACGCTTGAGGTGTTGTCCGGCAATACACCAGCCAAACGGGCTTATGAAAAATTCGGCTTTGAGGCTTACACGCTGGATGATGCAACGGGTGGTGCACTGTTCATGCAAAAGAAACTACCGGTTTGAGCGAGCTTACTACCGTGAGCGACGCCGCTCTTTCACTTTCTGTTTCCATTGAAGCGGGCAAACAGACGCTTGTCGAGCAAGCGCTTTTGAATGCTGATGTGATGCGTGCTGAACTCGATGAGGCAATGTTTGTAGATGCAGCACATAAAGGTGCTGTCTGGTTGCAAATCAGGCACACCGATACGGTGAGTAGTCGTCCGGTCAGAGTGCGTGATCTTCTTTCTTGTAGTGACAAGGCAGCTGATCTTTTGATCAATATCAATCGTCGTGTCCTCGATGAACAGCCATTGCAGGCGACGCTCAAGCGCGAAGAAAAGAATTACAGCATTTGGCATAAACCTTCTGGCATGCTTTGTCAGGGCACCCGCTGGGCGGATCACTGTAGTCTTGTCCGCGTTGTGGAGCTAGCCATGGCGCGTCCGGTTCATCTGGTGCACAGACTCGATAAGGCGGCATCGGGTTTGATTGTTCTGGCGCATACACGACCGGCAGCCAAAGCTTTATCGGCCTTGTTCGCACAACGCAAGGTCAGGAAGATCTACACAGCCTCGGTCAATGGGTGTGTGGACTGGTCTTTGCCCCATGTTCTGGATGACCCGATTGACGGCAAGATCGCGAAAACCATCGTATTAGCGGCCGATGTATTAGCTGCCAAGGTGGATAAAGCTGGCGACAGTTCAAACGCCGATAACAGTTCGCGTTTGTCAGTACAGATCGAGACCGGTCGTAAGCACCAGATACGGCAACACCTGGCATCAGCGGGTTTTCCGATTGTGGGTGATCGCCTGTTTGATCCAACTCGAGAACATGAACGGGATTTGCAGTTGAGTGCAACCGAACTTGGATTCAAATGCCCGTTCTCGGGTGATGAGATTCTCGTGCGTTGTGACTGAACTGAGCTCTGAATTGCATGCTGATTGGCGTCAACTGATCGAATCGCATGTTGGCTCGGCGATAACGCGTACTGAACTGATCCAAAGTGTCTGGAGTGGTTATGGACAGTTGCTACGTGTTTTCTTTGCTGATGAGGGACAGCCTTCATTGGTTGTCAAGGCGGTAGTCCCGCCAGACGAACAACATCACCCACGTGGTTGGCAATCAGACATAGCACATCAACGCAAGCTCAAGTCCTATCGGGTAGAAGCCTGTTGGTATGAACGTTATGCGTCAGTAACGCGCGAATTGGTAGCTATGCCTCAGGCGATACTTGTTCATCAAGCAGCCAATGGATTGTTATTAGTTCTAGAAGATCTTGATACCGACTATCCACGACGTTTGACTAACGTTAATGCACAGTCGTGCCAGGCAGGGCTTGAATGGTTGGCTCGATTTCATGCGATGAAGCTTGATACCACCGGTGAGGGCTTATGGGAAACAGGTTGCTATTGGCATTTTCAGACACGCCCGGACGAATGGGCTGCCATGCTCGATAGCCCACTGAAGACGCACGCACATGCTATTGATGCAGCACTGCTTGATTGCGAGGTTATGACGCTGGTACATGGTGATGCAAAGGTTGCCAATTTTTGTTTGTCAGTGGATAGGCGTTCTGTTGCCGCCGTCGACTTTCAATATGTCGGGCGTGGCTGCGGTATGCGTGACCTTGTATATTATCTTGGCAGCTGCCTGAGCGATCAGATGCTCTACGAGCATGCAGATTCGCTGCTGGATCATTACTTCAAAACATTCTCGGCTGCGCTTCAATCTTCATGCGAGCAGCAACGTATTCGACAGATTGAACAACGATGGCGCGAGCTGTATTCGTTTGCTTGGGCTGATTTTCAGCGATTCTTGTTGGGGTGGGCTCCAGATCATGCAAAATTGAATGATTATTCTAACGAGCAGACCTTATGCGCGCTGGAACAATTGGTCTGATAGGGATAACCTGGAGTTTACTTTGCAGTCAGCCTTAGGTTAGCTACAAGAACCGTTGTGTCGGATTCAACCAATATCGGTTGTTTATAAGCGCATTAAATATATCTGTACTTGGTGGAGAAGCTTACGTAATTTTTCTTTGTGCTAGCCTTGATACTTCCAGTATTTACTTATCTGTCGTTCGATTCATGATGAAAGGGTTTATATTTCTAGCTATAGCTGGTTTGCTTTTTTGGGCAGCTGTTCGTATGGGAGGGTATAGCTATGATCTTTATCGGCAAGGCGCAGCCAGCGAAGACTGGTTGGCAATAGAAGCTGATATTTCTCGTTTTGAGATTGTGTCACAACGATATTCCAGAAGGCCGGTAGCTAACCCTCATGCATTGGTTTCCTATCGTTACGAAGTGAGCGATCAGAACTATACTGGAGAGCGACTAAGCTTTGGTCCTTATTCCAAAGGCCAATTAAAAAGGCCGCGTTCAGGACGAGCAACAATTTACTACGATCCTGATAACCCTGTAGAGGCTGTCTATATTAAAGGCGTCTCTCGGAATAATATTTTCTTCATGGGCGTGGTGGGGCTGGTTGGATTAATAGGGCTTATTTTCTTGATTTTAGCGATCAAGAGTGTTCGCAGATCGTGAATGTTGCGGCCTGGTTTTAGAGCAAGGTCACTAGTTTCGGATTCGGCTGAGACGTACTGTGAGCCACGATCACTGTGAAGGATGAGTGAGTTATTGCTTAC
>CAYULV010000344.1:0-3654 GCA_964445655.1 uncultured Granulosicoccaceae bacterium
GCATGACATTGACACGACCGGCTTTCAATACGGGCAACAAACCAAAACCTGCCAGCGCCGTCAGTGCCGTGAGGCTACCAATCAAGGGCGGCAGGAATCCTGGCGCGGGTAGATTGAGTCCGAACCAGCCTTGCAGTAGATTTGCCAGTACCAACTGAGCGAACCAACCGATAACAATTCCGATAAGCGATGCGACAACAGCTACCAGAAGCAAACGCATGGCGAGCCAGACAATGACATCGCGCCGGCTTGCACCTAAAGTACGCATGACTGCACTGGCATCCGCCTGGCGCACGGCAAAGTGTCGAACCGCCAGCGCCACTGCGGCACCGGCGAGCAACACGGTAACGACTGAGGCAAGACCCAGAAAACGCTGCGCCCGATCCAATGCCCGTTTCATTTGCGGGCTGCCATCACGCACACCTTGCACACGTACTTCCGCAGCAAGATTGTTCGCAACCCAATCGCGCATATGTTCCAGTGACGCACTGTCACCGGCAAGTAACAAGGCGTAACGCGCGCGGCTGCCGGGACCTAACAACCCAGCCTTCTGGATGTCATCCGCGTGCATCATCACGCGCGGTGCAAATTCGAAAAAATTCTGTCCGCGATCAGGCTCAAACAAAATGACATGGGTAACGGAAAATTCCTGACTCCCCAACGTAACCGTATCACCCGCGTCCAGCGCCAGCGCAGAGCGAAGCTGCGGGTCCACCCATATGCTACCCGGCTCAGGCCCACCGACCGCAACACTATCGGCCAATGCAGTCGCAGGATCATCCATGCTGGCAAGACGTACAGATCCACGCAAGGGATAGTCACCACGCACGGCCTTGATCGCAACGAGTTGCGATTCATCTTGCTGATTGATGACAACGGTTGGAAACCGAGTATGGCTGGCGGTCACCAGATTCACCGACTCCGCCTCTTTGACCAATGCTTCAGAGATCGGCAAACCCGAGGACATCAGCATGTCAGCTGCAAGCACATCACCGGCCTGACGTTCGACCGCGCGTCCTATTCGATCGGTAAAGAACCCGACTGCCGTGACAGATGCGACTGCGACAATCAGTGCCAGTGCCAGAACACGTAGCTCACCGAGGCGAAGATCGCGCTTTAGGGAACGCAGCGCAAAACGAAATTGTCGTCCAGTAGTCACAGTTCAGTCAGCCTTCCGTTGCCCATACGCAAGCGTCGATCACAACGCTTGGCGAGTTCATTGTCATGCGTTACCAGCACAACGGCCGAACCTTCACGTCGTCGAAGATCGAACATCAGTTCGACAATCCGCTCCCCGGTTTCACTATCGAGATTACCCGTCGGTTCATCGGCAAACAACAAGGCCGGACTCGAGACAAACGCTCGCGCCAGCGCTACACGTTGCTGCTCACCACCGGACAGCTGCAATGGCAGATGCCCCAAACGGTTCGACAATCCGACATCGTCGAGCTTTTCTCTAGCGAGCTGCTCGGCATCATTCACACCGCCAAGTTCCAGTGGCAACATGACATTTTCAAGTGCACTCAATCCGGGCAACAGTTGAAAACTCTGAAACACAAAGCCGACATGCCCGGCACGACGTCGGGCGCGCGCATCCTCATCCAGGGCCGACATGGGTTCGCCCATCAGATCGACACTACCGGCAGTCGGCGTGTCCAGCCCGGCGAGAATACCGAGCAGGGTCGATTTGCCGGATCCGGATGGCCCGACAATCGCCACCGCCTCACCCGCCTCGACCTGCATGTCCAGAGAATGTAGGATAATCAGCTCGCCCTCCGGACCTTCGACACGTTTTTCGATATCCGCAGCCAATAAAACCGGGGGAGCAGTGGCACTTATTGGCTTATTTGCACTCGGATCAACCATAGTATTTACTGTCATTATAAATAGGGCTTTATTCGGATCGAACAAGCAATGAGATTACTGACCATTATCTATGCTCTCACGTTCCTCGCTCCAATCAATGCTCATGCATACAAAGTGCTGGTCGTGGGCGACAGCATAAGCGCCGCTTATGGTCTGGCCGAGGATGACGGTTGGGTGGCACTGGCGGAAGCCAGATTGCAGCAAGTCGACCCCGACGTCTCATTCATCAACGCCAGTATCAGTGGTGATACGACCGGCGGCGGTCTGCGACGGCTGCCTGCCGCGTTGGATCGGTTTGAGCCAGATCTGGTGGTGATTGAGCTCGGTGGCAACGATGGCCTGCGAGGCTATCCACCACAGGTCATGCAGCAGAATCTGGAATCCATGGCCATGCTCGCCAAAGACGACGGCGCAGATGTACTGTTCCTCGGCATGCAAATTCCAACAAATTATGGCGAGGCCTACCTGCGCTTGTTCAGTAGCGCTTTCGAGAAGGCTGCAGAAAATACCAATACGGCACTATTGCCATTTTTCCTGGAACCCATTGCCACTGAGCGAAGCTATTTTCAGCGTGACGGCATACACCCCACCGGTGATGCACAACCGTTACTGGTTGAACATGTCATGCCGTTGCTTGAGTCTTTTATTACCGACAAAACTTCTGTTACCGATTAAACCCTCGACAACGTCCTCGACAACGTCTCTTACATCATCCTCGACCACGTCACCGACAAAGAGCTTAGTAGCCATGCCTCAACGTCAAAAATTCGAATTCATGGGTCACGCAGGAAATTCACTTGCGGCCCTGCTGGAAACACCTGATCGCGAACCGATCGCTGTAGCGCTCTTTGCCCATTGCTTTACCTGCGGCAAGGACATCGCCGCGGCCTCGCGTATCGCACGCTCATTGGTCGCTCGCGGCTATGCGGTCATGCGCTTCGACTTCACCGGGCTCGGTGGCAGCGATGGTGATTTCGCCAACACCAATTTTTCTTCCAATGTTCAGGACCTGGTAGAGGCGGCGAATCACTTGCGCGAAAAGGGCATGCCGCCATCCTTGTTGATCGGTCATAGCCTGGGTGGCACAGCAGTCTTGACGGCGGCCCATGCCGTGCCTGAGTGTGTCGGTGTTGTCACCATCGGCTCCCCTGCCGATGCCAAGCATGTCTCCAAGCAATTTGCCTGCGACATCGAGACCATCAATGCACAGGGAGAAGCCGAAGTGGATCTTGCCGGGCGCAAGTTCACGATCAAGAAGCAGTTTCTCGACGATCTCAACGAGACTTCCGTTGAACATATCGGCAGGCTCAAGCCCGCGCTGCTGGTCTTGCATTCCCCGATTGATTCCACTGTCGACATCCGTGAAGCGGAACGTATCTATGTTGCAGCCAAGCACCCAAAGAGCTTCATCAGTCTCGACAATGCCGATCATCTCCTGACCCGCGCAGCGGATGCCGAATTCGTCGCCGGCATCGTGTCAGCCTGGGCAGCTCGTCGAGTCGGTGATGATGACAAGCAGGAACAGCCAAAGGTTGCCAAGGGAGAAATACTGGTCAGTGAACGGGATCACCGCTTCATGCTCAATGTCGTCAGCGATACCCATCATTGGATTGCTGACGAACCTGTGCGCTCTGGCGGCAAGAATGTCGGACCCGACCCTTACGAGCATCTACTTGCCTCGATCGGTACGTGTACAGCAATGACTTTGCGCATGTATGCACAACGCAAGGAGTGGCCACTGAAAGATGCAACGGTAACGCTTCGTCATCTACGTGAACACATCACCGA
>CAYULV010000345.1:0-3641 GCA_964445655.1 uncultured Granulosicoccaceae bacterium
CTCAAAGCACTATCTCAAAGCACTATCTCAAAGCACTATCTCAAAGCACTATCTCTAGCGCAGCGGACTTAGCTCAGTTCGCAGCGGCGAACCGAGCATCCTCCTCAAAGCACTTACTCTAGCGCAGCGCACTTACTCAGTTTTCGCGGCGGCGAGCATCTCTTCGGCATGTTGCCGGCTCTTGGCGGTTATTTTAGCGCCACCGAGCATGCGGGCGATTTCATCACGTGTTTCCTTTTTGTTTAATGACTTGACTCGGGTTTGAGTCTTGCCGTCCTTTACGGATTTTTGTACCTGCTTGTGATGATGTGCCTGGGCGGCAACCTGTGGCAGGTGAGTGACCGTCAATACTTGCGCGTGGTCACCAACACTTCTTAACAGACGGCCGACATTCTCAGCAACTGCGCCACCGATTCCCGCATCCACTTCGTCGAATATCAATGTGGGTACCTGGTGCGAATCGATCGTCGCCAGTTGAACGCAAAGGCTGATGCGCGACAGTTCACCACCTGAGGCAACTCGTCCGAGTTCAGCGGGTTTGGTACCCGGGTTGGGACTGACTAAAAAACTGATTTGATCAATACCATGCGACTGACATTTTTGTTTGTCGCTGACGACCTTGACCTCGAATACACCGCCGGTCATGTTCAAGGTTTGCATCGCGTCGGTAATGGTGGTCGAAAGTTTTTTTGCAAACTTTTTTCGATGCCGAGAGAGCTTTCCTGCCTCACTCAAGTACACCTCAAAACAGGCGTCGCGTTCCTTTGCCAGTGCCTCGATACCTGCGGTGGGCTCAGTCAAGCCATCGAACTCCTTGCGCAATTCGTTTTCGATGTCATTCAGTGATGACAAGTCGCACTGATGTTTTTTGGCAAGCCGGTGAAGGGCGGCGAGTTTGTCTTCGAGCCACTGCAGGCGACTGCCATCCTGATCAAGTACGCTTAAAGACGCTCGGACCAGACTACTGGCTTCATTCATCTGTATTGACGCAGACTCGACCAGATCAAGTGCTTCACGCAGTTTTTCATCGAGCGACACGAGTTCTGTCAGTGGTTTGATCGTTTGCGAGGTAGAAGGTCCAGCAGACTCATCCAATAATTCGACAATCGTATTGCCAAGGCTTGCAATACGACTGGCATTGGCCAACCAACGATGCTCCGATTCAAGTGACTCGACCGAGCTGACGCCGATATCCAGTTCGTCAAATTCCTGTAGCTGAAATTGCAATAAGTCTATGCGGTGCGAACGCGCTAACGCTTCCTCATTGTGTTGTTCGTATCGTTGGCTGGCCGTCTGCCAGGCATCGAAGGCGGCGACAACTCGTTGCAGTTGTTTGATGCCAGCATAGCGATCAAGCAAGCGCCTTTGCTCACCACGATGCGACAATGTCTGGTGCGCATGCTGACCGTGAATGCCAACCAGTTTCTCGCCCAGGCTTTTAAGCATCTGTACCGACACCGGTGTGCCATTTATGGTGGCGCGCGATTTGCCATTGCTGTTGATAGTGCGGCGAATTAAACATTCATTATCGTCATCCAATTCTTCGCTTTCCAACCATGAAGTGACATTGTTGAGCTTGTTAACCTGAAACGATGCTGAGATTTCGGCGCGGGATTCACCTTCGCGTATTGAATCTGCACTGGCTCTGGCACCTAGAACAAGTCCGAGTGCATCGAGCAGAATGGATTTGCCCGCACCGGTTTCGCCGGTCAATGCAGTCATTCCTGAAGCGAGTTCAATCTCGCTGTTATCGATGATTGCAAAGTTTTTTATATGCAGACTGTTCAGCATGGAATCATGAGTGATTTCGGTCAGCCCCAATTGAGCTTTTCGCGCAGTATGCGATGATAGTCATAGGTTTCCGGATGCAGTAAGCGTACTGGTTGGTCCTTGCGACGGATCTCTATCATGTCGCCGAGCATCGCATCCATATAAATTTGACCGTCGCAGATGACTTGGGCTTTACGTATTTCATCGTCCCATAAATGAATACGAATGGAACTCGCTGCATCGACCATCAAGGGGCGACTTGTCAATGTATGTGCGCAGATTGGTTGTACAACCAATGCGTCGATAGTGGGGCCGACGATAGGGCCGCCATTGGATAAGGAATACGCAGTGCTACCCGATGGGGTTGCGATTATGATGCCATCAGCTCTTTGGTGGGTAACCAGTACATCATCGATGATGACATCAAAGTCCATGATCTGGAGAAGATCACGGACCCGGATGACGCAATCATTGAAGGCATAGGATTCGCCAAACGTTTCACCTTCGCGGAGAATACGTGTTGTTAGCAGTGAGCGACGTTCTTCAAGGTATTGACCTTCCAGAATTTCGGATAACTCAGAGAGCTTGTTGTCCGGTGGGACATCAACCAGAAAGCCGAGCCTGCCTCGATTTACGCCAACGATCGGTACGTCGTGATCAACCAGAGAACGCGCAGCACTCAACAGGGTGCCATCGCCACCGATGACGATAGCCAGGTCACAGGACGACGCCAGCTCGGAAGTGGCGACAGTGGTTTGACCGTCGATCAGACCTCGGGTGCTGTTGTCAAGCACCGGTTCAATACCGTGGGCAGATAGACAGTTAATAACATCATTGAGCGTATTGGCCACACTTTCGTCATTAAATTTGACGATCAGACCTGCTCGTGAAAAATTGCTCATGGCGCTAAAATATCATGTGGTCGCGAATGCTGTCAGGAGACAGTGTTCCAAAGCCTGTAAAACCGTCTAGTAGTGTGTGAGCTGTCGAAAAAACGGCACTATATGCTAGTGCTTTGACTCTTGACGCCTGAGCGTATCAAGAGCGTACAGATGTTCGAGCGCCTCGCGGGGCGTTGTGGCATCGAGCTCGATTTTTTCGAGATAGTGTTGCAAGGCATCGTTGGTGCTGAAAAGATCAAGTTGTGGGGCGGGGGGCGTTGTAGCGGTGGTTAATATTGAATCCGAGGGATCGCCAGCAAAAAACTCCTCTTTGTTTGTCGGTGGGCTTTCCACGGCTAGCTTGTTTGACTCAAGTTCTGCCAGGCGTTCTCTCGCATAGTCCAAGGCTCTGGCAGGCAAGCCAGCCAGTTCAGCAACTTGCAAGCCATAGCTGCGATTGGTCGCACCTGATTTGATGCGATGCATGAATACTATCTTGCCATTGTGTTCAACTGCATCCAGATGCACGTTTTCAACGCCATCGAACTGATCCGCCATTGCTGTCAATTCAAAATAGTGTGTGGCGAATAGGCATAAACACCTATTGTGTTTCGACAAATGTTCTGCGCAAGCCCAGGCTAGACTTAAGCCATCGTAGGTACTGGTGCCACGTCCGACTTCGTCCATCAGTACCAGGCTATTTTCGGTCGCATGACGAAGAATATGTGCCGATTCGGTCATCTCCACCATGAATGTCGATTGCCCGCGGGCCAGATCGTCGGATGCACCGATTCGGGTAAAGATACGATCAATCGGTCCGATCGACGCACGCATTGCCGGGACATGAGAACCGGTATGTGCCAGCAGCGCGATCAAGGCATTCTGACGCATGAAGGTGGATTTACCGCCCATGTTCGGGCCCGTGATCATCAACATGCGACGATCTTGATCAAGTGCCAGTGGGTTTGCGACAAAGGGGTCATCGATCAG
>CAYULV010000346.1:0-3625 GCA_964445655.1 uncultured Granulosicoccaceae bacterium
CTATGCAAGATGCTGATGTTGTACCGCTATCGTTTAAAGGCAGGGTTAAGACAAAGCTTCGCAGCCGCAATAGCCGGATTGGCAGTTTCGCATACGATTGCTCGAGCGATGTTCGCGGGTATGTTTGACAACAATATTGGATTTTTCCGAACCCCGAAGCAAGCTGATGCTCACTCTGTTTTCAGAGCATTTCGCGCGGCGAGAGAAGAAAGTTTACTCGCCATCGCTCTGCTTCTCTCTGCCGGTGCCGTCAGCCTTCGTGACGACACCTATCTTGCCGATACGCGTCTCTGGATAACACTTCTTTGCGTCCAAAGTGTGCCCTATGTATCGTCTGTGTTGTTGTCGATGGTAAGTTCAATGCAAAACGTCTCAGCATCGTTGATTCTCAACGATAGCCAGCCGATGGCTGAGAAAGGCCAGGCCTTTCAGATGGGACTCAACGCCAGCCAAACAGCTCACCCCAGTAGTGTATCGGCGGCGACCCGTGTGTCCGGGCCTGTGCAAGGCTCAATAGTCGCGGATCAGGAACCCTAGGCTAAAGCCGGAACTGCCTGACGAAGGTGCCTACGAAGATTTTTTGCACATCGCGCTCTTCGGAACGATTTTTCGACTCACTGATAGCAGTCACAGGCGCATATGCATTTGCTCGAGAATAAGCGTGCTCCCGATGAATTCAGCCGCTTATTATCAAATGATAATGTGGGCGCTCGAGCGACTTCGAAGGCATCAGTCATGGGTTCAAAACCCTTTGACGGTCGATTCAAACAACGCCATCAAGTAAAAATAGCAAGCAACAATCAACCGGAAGGCACTCATTCAAAACCTCCCGCATTACCGCGGTTTACCTATTCCAACGCAGTTATCCTGAGTGAGAAACAAGGTATCTGGAGCTGTCAATCTTCCTTAAATTAGCCCATTGACCCGAGAAAATGAAATTTCAAAGGCAAAATGCTTAGTATTTAGCCAAATCCGTATCTTTTGTCTTTTGCCAGTACAGTGACCAATCGATTTGACCAATGTCAACACCGAGCTTACCTTCCCGAACGACAGCAGCGTAATAACGATTTATAATGCATATTCGTTTTTAACTTCAGCAATAATTTCCTCAGTCATTTCGTGACATTTTTGTGAGATTTTCGTGACAAATTCTTCACGTAAAATTGACGCCCAGTATGACGGTTGTGTGATCCAAGGAACTCTCGCCGCGATATAATGGAAACACGGTTTATGCGAGAGAGATTCAACGATCCCTCAGCGATACGCTTGTAAAAAGGTGTATGCGAGAGTGATCAAAATGACCACTCATATGCTATATACCTCTGTCACCAAGTAACTCCTTAACCAACCTTTTTTCAGGAGCAATAACACCATGCTAAGAAAAGCCACCGCCGTGCTGTTCGCCTGCAGTGCATTGACGATCGTCGGTTGTTCATCAAGTGATGATGATGACACGGGAGTCGATCCCGGTCCTGGCCCCGGTGCCGAAACTGCCGGAATTTTCCGAATTTCGGTTACCAACCTCACTAGCGGACAGCCAATGACACCGCCAGTGGTAGCACTTCATGATTCTTCAGCCAGTCTTTTCACTATTGGTGAAGCTGCCAGCCCTGAATTACAGGCAATAGCAGAAGATGGTAACAATGAACCAATGGAGATGCTCGTAGGATCCTTAACAGCGGTCACTGCATCTGGTGTTGCATCACCTGGTCCGATCCCACCTGGAGCGACTGCGTCTATCGTTCTGCAGACAGAAGCCGCTGACCAAGTACTCAGCCTGGTCAACATGGTCGTTTGTACAAATGATGGCTTCACTGGTCTTGACTCTGTAGCCTTACCAACAGGCGACGAGCCAGTCAGCTTTGAGGCACTACCTTACGATGCGGGTACCGAGGTTAACGAACTGAATGCTGACTACTGGGTAGCTCCTTGTGGCGGCAGTGGTGAAAACTTGCATGAAGACGAGAACGGTCTCACGGGTGCTCACCCAGGTCAGACTGGTGTAGGCGACTTTAACTTCTCAGGTTCAGATCCCGTCATTCGTATAGACGTTGAGCGCATCGAATCATCAGAAGGCACTTACGAAATTGCGTTCACGAACTTGAGCATCGGTCAGCCAATGACGCCACCCGTAGCTGCAATTCATGAACCTTCAGTGAGTCTTTTCACCGTTGGTCAAGCCGCTAGCCCTGAGTTACAGGCGATAGCAGAAGATGGCAACAATGAACCAATGGAGATGCTCGTAGGATCATTGGCAGAAGTCAGTGCGTTTGGTATTGCAGCACCCGGCCCAATCCAACCGGGTGAAACGGCGACCGTAACGCTGGTCACAGACGCAGTTGCTCAAGTTTTCAGTGCAGTCAGTATGGTTGTATGTACCAATGATGGATTCGTGGGTTTCGACTCCATTGAATTACCAACAGGTACTGATACCCTCGATCTGCAAGCCGTTCCATACGATGCTGGTACAGAAGTTAACGTAGTGAATGCTGACTACTGGGTTCCGCCTTGTGGTGGTAGCGGTGAGAACCTGCATGAAGACGAAAACAGCATCATTGCTGCTCACCCAGGTCAAACTGGTGTTGACAACTTCAACTTCGTGGGTACTGACGCAATCATGGGCATCTCTATCACTCGCGTAGATGACACTGGTGGTGAAGTCGATGGTGGCGATACCGACGGTGGTGATACCGATGGCGGCGACACTGGCGGCGACACCGGTGGTGACACTGGTGGCGATACTGGCGGCGGTGCACCAGGTGGTGAAGCTGGTCCTGTAGTAACCGCACTTCAAGGTGCAGGCCTCGGCGCTTTTGTTGCATTCCTCGACACCAACATTGGTAGTCCTTCACTGGAAGACAACACTTGGACTGTTTTCGCACCAACTGATGCAGCGCTCGCAGCAGCTACCGGAACGGTTAGTGAACAGGATCATATTTTCGTCAATGGAAATCTGGATCCTGATGCGCTGGCAGCTTTGGGCGAAATAGTCACAAATGGTGGCAACGCATTCGCCATTGGCGGTGACGCATCATCCCTGACTGTCGGTGGTTTCACAGCCACTTTGATCAACACAGGGGACGCTGGCGCCACGGTTTATGAAATCGATGGTGTCCTGCAGTAAATTCGTCATTACTTGACGATATGAAAAACCGGCTGATCGAGAGATCAGCCGGTTTTTTTTTGCCCGAAGGAAAATAAAACCAAACTGCCCAATCCAGCTCCTTGTTCTGCCCAGAAATAAGCCAGTTCAATACTTTGGCAAGCCCGCGCGATTCGATTCCATCAATTTCAAAACCATGGTGACGCCTGCCCAACTGGGTATATCTTGATCATAAACTCGCGACACACCTTTTCTATCGCGAGCTCAGCGATACAGGCATTTACGTACCTGCGACATAGCGCTGTAAATACAGTGTCAACCCAAATGTCAGCAACGCCGCCAAGATCCAAAAAGCAGAACCCGTCGCCGCGATCAACATGGCATCAACTAACGATATTCCGGCAATCATGCTGACTACTGCACGCGGTATGTCGCCTGGCTGGCGACGTAACACGAAACGCAAACAGTAGATCAGCCAAACGATGAATATCATAATTGTCAGCCACGACAAGAGGCCTGGAG
>CAYULV010000347.1:0-3605 GCA_964445655.1 uncultured Granulosicoccaceae bacterium
CCGGGGATAACAGGCTGATACCGCCCAAGAGTTCACATCGACGGCGGTGTTTGGCACCTCGATGTCGGCTCATCACATCCTGGGGCTGAAGTCGGTCCCAAGGGTATGGCTGTTCGCCATTTAAAGTGGTACGCGAGCTGGGTTCAGAACGTCGTGAGACAGTTCGGTCCCTATCTGCCGTGGGCGTTAGAGATTTGAGGAAAGCTGCTCCTAGTACGAGAGGACCGGAGTGGACGAACCCCTGGTGTTCGGGTTGTCATGCCAATGGCATTGCCCGGTAGCTACGTTCGGACAGGATAACCGCTGAAAGCATCTAAGCGGGAAGCCCCTTCCAAGATTAGATCTCTCTGGGAATTTAATTCCCCTGTAGGGCCGTTGAAGACTACGACGTTGATAGGCTGGGTGTGGAAGCACGGTGACGTGTTGAGCTAACCAGTACTAATTGCCCGTGAGGCTTGACCATATAATGCGCGATTGAACATTGTTGATATCGAATTGCTACATTGTGGTGTATAGACACATAAACCTTATACAGACTCAATTATCTGCCAATTTATTTGCACTGAAATCCTGCTAAAGGATTCTAATATCACCTTTGTTTTAAAGGTTAAATAATCAGGTCGCAACTCCTGAAGTGCATAACAGTTTGCCTGACGAACATAGAGCTCCGGAACCACCTGATCCCATACCGAACTCAGAAGTGAAACGTTGTATCGCCGATGGTAGTGTGGGGTTTCCCCATGTGAGAGTAGGGCATCGTCAGGCTTTAATTCAAAAAAGGGCTATCCGAAAGGATAGCCCTTTTTTTTGGAATAAATTTAGTAATTTATTCTCGCATGAGTTCTATGTGGAATTAGGGTTAAATTAACGTTCACTTATGTAGGGTTGGTGCATCGTATCTGGATGAGCATAGACTAATTGCCAGAGCTGACCTCGCCGACACCGAAAATAGCCCGCACAACAAGTCAGATAGTATCGCCACATGCGATAAAAACGTTCATCGTAGTTCGATTTAAGTTCTGGCCAGGCCGCTTCAAAACGTTCCAGCCATACCATCAGAGTTTTATCGTAGTCAGGGCCAAAGTTATGCCAGTCCTCCAGTCTTAGTAGGTCCATACTGGCATCATTTATTTCGAAACGATCGGGTATTTTGCCGTTGGGGAAAATATATTTCTGAATAAAGGCATCCGTTGGTTTGCCGGTTAACTCCGTACCTATGGTATGCAGTAAAAAATAGCCCTGTGGATCCAGTAGTTCTGTGGCTTTTTCAAAATACTGGCGATAGTTTTTGCGACCTACGTGTTCAAACATCCCAACTGAAACGATGCGATCATAACGACCAGTGAGATGCCGATAATCCTGCAGTCGTATATCGATGGGGAGTCCCTTTACGCGTTTTTGTGCCAGGGCTTGTTGCTCATTTGAGATGGTCAAGCCATCGACCTCGACCCCATATTCACGGGCCATATATTCAGCTAGGCCACCCCAGCCACAGCCAATATCCAGTACCTTCATACCAGCGCTAAGTTTTAATTTTCGACAGATTAAATCCATTTTGTCGATCTGCGCCTGTTCAAGGTTACTCGCTGTTTTCCAATACCCGCAACTGTAATTCATGGTGGGGTCGAGCATGTCTTCAAACAGGTCATTGCCCAGGTTGTAATGGGCATCCGCCACCTGGTGGGCTCGGGCGACGGTTTGCGGATTAGTCAGCATATCGACAAGTAATCGACCGGCTATTTGCAGCTTTACCTGCCACCCCATCCGCTGCGACAAATCTGCGCCAATAACTTTGTCAAAGAGTACATCCATTTGCTCACAGTCCCACCAACCGTCAATATAGGATTCTCCCAGACCTAGGGAGCCGCCTTTTAGTATGCGTGCATAAAGGTTTGAATTGTGAACCTGGATATCCCAGGGATTATCACCGTTAAATTTGACGCCAGCATGGTCAAAAAGCTTCTGTGCGGAGTCTTGTACAGCGGATTTCTTTTTATGCATAAATGCTACCCTGATGGATCCAAATGAAAATTTGGGCGCCGTCATAATTGTTGAATCCGATTAGGATTGCCAGATTTTGAGTAATAGAGCCTTTTATCATGTATTTAGCTCCTTCAATAGCCGTATGAAGCTCATCCCAACTCTGATTACTTTGATTTATCTTAATCGGGAGCCCGATGCAATTCTACAACTAAAACTTCCATGGGTGCATTTGAATGATGGGCTCTGATAGAGGCACAAGCTGGTCTTCCCCATTCAATGAGTTTCTGAGTTTGCAGCACGGATATCAAATGCTGGCAGAGTTTTTAAATAGAACTCTCTTGACTGATATCCAACCATCAGGAAGCAGGGAGAAAGATACAATGCTGTTATCAAAAAATGCTTAAGTAAAGAGTGGAGTTCCCCCGATTCGGTTGGTTAGTTATTCTTAGTCTTCATTGCTCTTGGCAATCTGGTTGTTTATTCTTTCCATACTCTACAAGTAACCTACAACCACTTCAGGGGAAATCGTGGAAGAAAGATTAGCGCAAGAGTTTCAACGTATTTTAGAAGTGATTACACTCAACCTCTGGGTAGAAGCGCTTATTGTCGTGTTTTTCGGCCTGATTATTGCAAAATTAGCAGAGCTGCTAATGTGCAAATTTCTTGTCAAACAGTTACAAAAAACATCAAATAAACTTGATGATAAAGTAGTAAGTCTTCTACATAAGCCTGTATTCGTTACCTTTGCCATCTTTAGTCTAATGGTTGCGAGCAGAATACTGCTTCCTGAGCTGGGTGAAACCACCTTCAATGTACTGATAGCTATATTGAAATCCATCATTATCTTAAGTTGGATAGGGTTTTTTATCCGCAGTACAGATGCTGTGTTGTGGAGCATGGAGCGCAACCCCAAACACTTTGCCTTCGCCCAGCGTGATACCGTACCGCTGATAAGTAATCTAGCGGTCGTACTACTTATATTGGCTGGTGCATATTCCATTTTGATTTCATGGGATATCAATGTAACTGGTTTGGTTGCTTCGGCAGGCATCGTTGGATTGGCTTTGAGTTTTGCTGCGCAAGATACGCTGAGTCACCTATTCGCTGGTGTTGCTATTCTGGCGGATCGTCCCTATCGAATTGGCGACTTTATTGTGCTGGATACTGGTGAGCGGGGTAAAGTTACATCCATAGGGTTGCGGAGTACTAGGTTGATGACTCGCGACGACGTTGAAATTAGCATCCCAAATGGCGTAATGGGTAGCGCTAAGATCGTCAATGAATCAGGCGGTGGGGACAGTAATTACCGTATCCGCGCCGCGGTAGGCGTGGCTTATGGGTCAGATGTCGATAAAGTACTTGAGGTATTGGAGCGAGTCGCATCCGAAACTGATGGTCTATGCGATGAGCCTGCACCACGAGTTCGATTTCGAGTGTTCGGCGCATCAAGCTTAGACTTTGAATTGCTGGCCTGGATATCAGACCCCTCAGCACGTGGCCTGCGTGTACATGAACTAAATTGTGGTATTTACGCTGCCTTTGCAAAAGAAGGGATTCAGATACCTTTCCCACAACAGGATGTTTGGATCAAAGAGCTACCATCTAGTGCTAACGAACAATAA
>CAYULV010000348.1:0-3566 GCA_964445655.1 uncultured Granulosicoccaceae bacterium
GTTTGGGTGCGCTCGATGTGCAGCTGGTCTATTACCGTGGTTACCGGGAATGTCGGGCATCAAAATGGATCAATCGCGCAGACCGTCTGTTATCCATGATGAAGAAGGTCAGTTGTGAAGCGGGCCGAACGCAGATCGAACGTGTTCTCAAGCATGCACTGGCCGAATCAAAAACGACACCCGTTCAGGCACTGGTTTTTGTCGGTGATTGTGTCGAGGAGAATATTGATGTACTGGGCGATCTGGCTGGGCAGTTGCGCATCATCGGTTTGCCGGTGTTTATCTTTCAGGAAGGCTATAACCTGGAAGCGACAATGGCTTTTAAAAGCATCGCCAAACTCTCGGGTGGCGCACACTGTCGATTTGATGAATCCTCAGCCGCGGAACTTGGCCGATTGCTCAATGCGGTTGCTGTTTATGCAGCGGGTGGCAAGGCGGCACTCAAACAATTGAGTGCCAACTCTCCACAGGCGCGAGTATTACTTGAACAACTCGGCGCGGGATAGGCAAGTCCTGCGTAGGATACTTTGGGCAGTGCGAACGCAGGCGTTACCTTATCTTGTTAAACGTCTAGCTAAAACGCCTTGTTAAACGTTGTGTTAAACGTTGTGTTAACCGCTATTCGTCGCCAGTACGGTCGTAGGCTTCACGCTGATAGGCACGAATGTAGTCAATCTCGTACTGGATCGGAAACGTCCCTTCAGCAGCGGGTGTGGGTGCCCAGGCGCTTCCAGCGACCAGATACGTCACGATGTTCATTGCCTGGCGTGATACCTGTGGCCCGGTCAGACGTTTGATTTCTACGTCATCGATATACCAGATAACCAGTTGCGGTTCCCACAATACGCCATAGGTATGGAATTCGTCGCTGAACAGTTCGCCATCTGGGTTCTTGTAGGACATCGTTGGCGCAGAACGAACTTCACCAGTATTCACGTCGGTGAAGTGATACGTTTGGAAAGCATCTTCATCGCCAAAAGGGTTCTCACCGAGGTATTCGACAATGTCGATTTCAGGTGTATGCACCTGGTTGCCTGAACCTGGGAAGCGGTTGTACAAATAGAAGCTTGATAGTGCGCCCGAGATATCGCTTGTGCGCATGCGACCTTCGACATAACCGTAAGTAAAGTCGAATTTGTCATGTGAAGACAAGGCGCCAGAGAGAAACACACAGCGATCATTGCCGGTTGGATCTTCTTCATCGCAAATAGCAGGTAACGAAGATTCCAGCTCAGCAGGGGTCGGAATCGCTTCGATGGTCAGGATTGAATTGTCGAGCTTGAACGGGTCGTAGCCGAAGTCGGGATTGACTTGCGGGCTGACAAAGTACTGTTGCTCACCATTGATGATGCGCGTGTCTCCCCAAAGCAGGTTGGTATTCCACAACTCGCTATCGATCTCATTGCCATCGAACTCGTCTTCAAACACCAGATTGAACTGGTGCAGGAAGTAATTCGGGTTGGTCAGATCGTGATTCTGCGCAAAACGTGATTCGTCGAGATAAGGGTCCGCATACAAGGGGACCGGTGCGCCTTGATCTTCGTGGTAGTTGATCGTGATGCTGTTTGAAGGCGGTGATTCCTGACCTTCATCATCAATCGCCGTGACCTGGTAGCTGAAGATATCACCAGGCTCTGGTCCGAAGGTGCCGCATTCATGCAAGCGATCAAAGAATCGTGTGTAGTTGCAGTCGATAAAGGATGTAGTACTCCAGAATTTGTTTATCTCTTCCTGCGTTCCGGGGTTTCTGTCAGTCTGATCACGACCTACTGTGTAGACATGACCGTCACTGCGTTGAACGCGGTAGGCAACAACTTCACCGTCATCGTTTGCCGGCGCCCAGCTGAACTCTGCCCAGTCGTTCGAAACGAGATCGATACGCAGATTTTTCGGCGTAGTCGGTGGTCCGCCTGCAACCGGGATCTCGTTATCGATTTCCAGCGATGCGCCAAAGAAGTCGGACACAGTGGGTCCCGGGATGGGCGCTGCTGTCAGATCTACTTCCGGAATCGTCGGTGGAGGCAAATCGCCAAAGTCGGGCGGAGTGGTCGGTGGCGTCGTGGGAGTAGTCGGCGTAAGCGGCGTCGGTGTATCCGGATCGGCAGGTCCGCCCGGGGTCCCGTCGTCGTTACTCAGTGTTGGTGAATCGCTGCTGCCTGATGAACAGGCTGCCAACATCACTGTCAGGAGGCAGGCTGCTAGCGGGGTGTAGTTTGGCTTTATCAAGGTAGTCACACTTGGGCTCTGATTTAATGTCTTCATGATAAACGGCTAATTTATTTGCCACGGAGACGTGGTTCTTAGTCCCGGCGTGACGGGATTCGCAACTTCTCGGACGCGATCTGCACCTGTTCAAATCCACCACCGAAACTGCCGGGATCCGTAGCTTCGCAGTATTTTGAGTATAGGTATGTCGTGGCAAGGCATCTGCAGCCATCAGCCCCCGCGTAAATACGCTGACGTAGACTCCTGTGCGCTGATACCATGGCTTATACGTTTTTCGATGGATATTCAAATGAGCGCCATAGTTGCCAGTGGATTGACAATATCGAAGCCACTTTACGATTTTGTGATAAACGAAGCTCTACCCGGAACGGGAGTCAGTGACGAGGCGTTTTTTGCAGGTCTCGCGGGCATTGTTGATGATCTGGGTCCGCGCAATTTGGCCATGCTGGTCCATCGAGATGAACTTCAGAAAAAAATCGATGCTTGGCACAAGGGGAATCCCGGACCTGTAGACGCAGCCGCGTACAAAAAATTTCTTCTGGACATCGGTTACCTGCAGCAGCCCGTTGCTAATTTTTCCGTCGATGTCAGCAATGTCGATCCCGAAATCGCCTCCATAGCCGGTCCGCAGTTGGTTGTACCGGTCAACAATGCACGCTATGCCTTGAATGCCGCCAATGCCAGATGGGGCAGCTTGTATGACGCTCTTTATGGTACCGATGCAATCAGCGAGTCTGATGGCGCTGAACGATCAGCTGCGTATAACCCGGTCAGGGGTGAGCGAGTGGTTGCCTTCGCCAACAGTCTTCTCGATTCCGCAGTGCCGCTGGCACAAGGGCAGTACCAGGATGTTGCCTCACTGACAATAAAAAACAGTGCCTTGCATGTGACGCTTGGCAATGGCAGTGAGATTGGCCTGAAGGATCCGAGCCAATGTGTCGCTTTTACAGGCTCAGCTGATTCACCTGATTCCATACTTTTGATCAACAACGGTCTGCATCTGGAAATTCAAATCGATCATGCTCACCCGATCGGCAAGAGCAATGCAGCGGGTATCAAGGATGTCTGGATGGAGTCGGCCTTGAGCACCATTCAGGATTGTGAAGATTCGGTGGCCGCTGTTGATGCTGAAGACAAGGTTGGTGTTTATCGAAACTGGCTCGGTCTAATGCGTGGTGATCTCGAAGAACGATTCAGTAAAGGTGGCAAGGAGGTCGTGCGCGCTTTGAACCCTGATCGCCTGTATACCAGCCTTGACGGAAACCAATACGCCGTACCGGGTCGCAGCGTTTTGCTGGTGCGTAATGTCGGTGCCCATATGAAGACAGATGCGCTACTCG
>CAYULV010000349.1:0-3451 GCA_964445655.1 uncultured Granulosicoccaceae bacterium
TGACAGAAACCACGTGTCGCATCTTCAGATGCCTTGTACCACGTCAGGTGTTCTTCACCGCTTATCGTTAAATTGCTGTTCTCAACGCGAGTCGCTGCGACAAAATGCCCTGTCTGCTTTCTACATTGGGTGCAATGACAGGCAACAACATCACGCTCAAGTGACGTGACCGTCAATTTCACCTTGCCACATAGACAGCTGCCGCTAATGCTCATGCCGACATACTGTTAAGCGGATTCAGCACCACTTGATGAACTACCACTTTTGTCGCCGCGGCGCCAGCTATGGTATTTCTCGATCCATTTAAGAACAGTCTCTGGCTGATGTGCACGCTTCCATTCACCGGCGACATATTTGTTTGACTCTGCCAAGGTCGGGTAGATGTGAATGGTGCCGAGAATTTTATTCAGCCCAAGCTTGTATTTCATTGCCAGTACATATTCGGCGATCAGATCCCCGGCATGCTCACCGACTATGGTGACACCGAGTATCTTGTCCTTACCCGGTACGGTCAGTACTTTCACCACGCCATAGTCGCTGCTATCGGCGATGGCTCGATCAAGATCGTCAATGCCGTAAGTCGTCACCTCGTAAGGAATGTTTTGCTCTTTGGCTTCAAGCTCATTCAAACCCACACGAGCAACTTCAGGATCAGTGAAGGTGGCCCATGGGATTACCCGGTAGTCGGCACGAAATTTCTTGAAGGTGCCGAACAGCGAATTTACCGCGGCATACCAGGCTTGGTGTGAAGAGGTATGCGTGAATTGATAGGGGCCTGCAACATCACCAACCGCATAAATATTCGGGTAATCGGTTTGCAGATACTCGTTGGTTGCTATCGTGCCTTTAGGGTCCAGAGTAATACCGAGTTCCTCAGCGCCAAACCCGGTGGTATTGGGTTTGCGCCCAACTGCGATAATGATTTCGTCAAAGGCAATCTTGATTGTTTCGCCATCTCGTTCACACACCAGCTGTTTTTCGCCAGCACTTGTTTCAACGCCAACGGCAGTGGTATTGATCATGACATGAACGCCTTCAGCGATGAACTTCTCACGTACCATTTCGCTGATTTCAGGGTCTTCGCGGTCCATGATCTTGTCTTCGCGCTCGACCAGCCATACTTCGCTTCCAAGGCGGTTGAACGCTTGTGTCAGCTCGCTACCGATAGGACCACCGCCTAATACGATCAATCGTTTGGGCTGCGTTTGCAATTGCCAGAGCGTGTCTGATGTCAGGTATTCAACCGTATCTATACCTTCGATAGGTGGCACAAATGGTGATGCGCCCGTTGCAATGACGATGTTGCGCGTGGTCAGAGTGCGACCGTTCACTTCAACCGTCCAAGGTGAGGTGATACGACCTTCACCTTCAATGACATCAACGCCAAGGCCGGTGTATCGTTCGACCGAATCATGCGGTTCTATTTTTGCGATGACTTCATGCACCCGCTGCATGGTCTTGGCAAAGTCGATTTCGCCGCTGGCCTGCTGCACACCGTATTTTTCAGAGTGCTCGATATTGTTCATCAGTTTCGCACTTCGAATCAGCGCTTTTGACGGAACACAACCTGTGTTCAGGCAGTCCCCACCCATCTTGTGGCGCTCGATCAAAGAGACCTTCGCTTTGACTGCCGCCGCGATATAAGAAGAGACGAGGCCACCTGATCCGGCGCCGATAACCACCATGTCTCTGTCAAAAGACTTGGGCTTTTCATGTCCCGCATAGATCTTGTTGGCTTTGATGACTTCAACGATTTTCTTTGCAACGAGTGGGAAGATACCCAATAGGGCAAAGGAGAAAATCAACCCCGGTGACAGGATGCCAGCAAGACTGTCGATCTTGGCTAATTGAGTACCCGCATTGACGAAGACAATGGTGCCGGCGAGCATGCCGATCTGACTGACAAGGTAGAACACCAGAGTTTTCAGTCGGGTCAGGCCCATGACCAGATTGACGAGAAAGAACGGGAATACCGGTACCAGTCGCACCGTGAACAGATAGAAGGCGCCGTCCTTCTCGATGTTGTCGTTGAATGTCTTTAGCTTGTCGCCAAACTTTGATTCGATCGTGTCGCGGAGCAGGAACCGTGACACCAGAAAAGCCAGGGTCGCCCCGATCGTTGAGGCGAATGACACAATGATCACACCCAGCCAAAGCCCGAACTGGGCACCCGCTGCCAGTGTCAGTATCGCGGCACCGGGCAGAGACAGCGCCGTTACGGCGATATAAATGAAAAAGAAGCTGAGGATAACCAGCAGTGGCTTGTTTTCGTAGAGTGTATTGAGCGCCGCCTGTTCGCTTTTCAGGTATTGAAGATCGAAAAACCTTCCCAGATCGAAAATGAAAAATGCCGCGATGAGCGCGGCAATCACAACGAAAATCAGTTTTTTATTATTCATTGTCGGTTGTGGTCCGGTAGCGGCGTGGCAAGAGCCCACGTATGATACAGACTGTCGAATCTCAGTTGCGGCATAATGGCTATGTGATTGTAGGGCCTCTGCAGAGTTCCGTGGCCCTGTTCAAGCCTGTAATCTCTATAGCGGCTTGTCGGAATACTTCAACTTTATGCACCGCACAAGCAGCGAAGTAACACTACTGTTACCGGGTCTGGAGTCCGCTTCGGCTGCACTTTCGGACGAGCCGGGCAAGGGAAGCTTGCTGGCAGAAGCTCGTATGAGATGGGCCGATGACCCGTCTCGCCCCTGGGAGGTGTCCCTGCAACATGCGCTGGGGCTGAACGCTGGAGATACCGTTATTCCGATGGCGCGCGCGTTATGTCTCAGCGAGCACACCGCTAACTCCTCAATGCCTGTCGTTTGCGCAGATCCAGTCCATTTCAAGCCTGATCGTGACACCGCCAGTCTGGTACCGGGGCGCGTATTGTCCATTGAGCCGGTTGATGCCCAGGCCTTGATCACATCGCTTAACGAATTTGTCCGTGAAGACGGGTTGGAATTTGAATTCCATCATGCTGCGCGCTGGATTCTCAGAGGTGTCTCCGCTGAAGACCTGGCCGCCTTTCCTCCGCATTATCTTGCCGAGAGATCCATCTCGCCGTATCTCACGACGTCGACTGACGACCGCCAATGGCAGCGCTGGCAAACCGAATGGCAAATGCTATTGCACAGTCACCCGGTGAACCAGACGCGTATGGCTGCTGGAAAATTGCCGATTAACAGTCTTTGGATTTGGGGAGGGGGTGTGCTACCTGATGCCAGCGCCGTGTCGGCATTGGTCTACGCGAACGATGACGATGCCAAGGCCCTGTGTCGAGGCTTCGGTGTACCAAGCCGCTCACTTGATGAATTAGCTGAACTGAACGCTGCGCTCAATGCGGAGCAGTCCGTGGCACGGGTAATCATTCTGGATACCTCTCTACTGGATGCCTGGATGGCAAGAGATGCAGAGCAACTGACGGACGCTTTACAAAAAATTAATAATATATTGATAC
>CAYULV010000350.1:0-3393 GCA_964445655.1 uncultured Granulosicoccaceae bacterium
GATTGATGAGTGGCGGTTTCTTGCTCAACAATGAATTGACTGATTTCTCATTTGCAACGCATAACAATGGCGTGCCGATTGCCAACCGAGTAGAGCCAGGTAAACGACCCCGCTCATCGATGTCTCCAACCATTGTATTGAAAGAGGGCAAGCCCTACATGATTGTGGGTTCGCCAGGTGGAAGTCGAATCATTGGCTATGTGGCGCAGGCCATCATTGCGCATCTGGATTGGGGGATGAACGTGCAAGAGGCCATTAACATGCCCCATGCTGTTAATCGATTCGGAACCTACGATCTGGAAGAAGGCACGGGTGCGGAGGCGTTGCAAAGTGAGCTCGAAGCCATAGGCTATGAGGTCAATGTCAGAAATCTGAATTCTGGTTTACATGCCATTGTTATTGCGGATGGGCAATTGATGGGCGGTGCTGACCCAAGACGTGAAGGCGTGGTTCTGGGGCAATAGCAGCGAGCGTTGGGTCTGTCGCGTGTTTATGCATCGACGATGCTTACATACTAGCCTTCACGCATACTCGTTTTAAAGCAGTGTATCGAGTTCTTTTTGGGTATCGTAATCCAGAAGTATGCCGTCACCTTCGACTGCGACCTCGAAAATTTCATCCGGGTATTGTTTGAGTAGATACTTGGCGCCAGTATCGCCTTCAAGGGTCAGCAAAGTATCAAAGAATACTTTTCCGAATAACACCGGATTGCCGCGACGGCCATCAGACACGGGTATCACAATGGACTTGTCCGGATTTGCCTTGAACGCATCTATCAATTGATTGATGACTACAACCGATACATGTGGCATATCGCCAAGACAGACCAGAACCGCATCGCAATCGGTCAAGCGCGAGACACCAGCGATCACCGAACTTGCCATGCCAGAGGCATGTGCTTTGTTGTAGTGGCATTCCACAGATGTCGTCGCCAATGCTTGCTCGACACGTGAATGTTCGAAACCGGTTACTGCGATAACGCGATCAGCCTGACTGGCACAAGCAACGCGCGCCACCTTTGTCACCATGGCGTGCTCACCCAAATCAAACAACAATTTATTGGTGTTACCGGCGCGGCGAGATGATCCAGCGGCGAGAATGATGACTCCGACTTGTTGCGTTTGTTTAGCCGCTATGCGTGGCGTTGGCCTGTCAGCAATTTCAGCCAGTAGTCCGCCGACAGATAAGCTGCTCAGCCAGTTGTTTGTTATTGGAACTTCACATGCCAGTCGATCCATGACCAAATCCAGTCCATTGTACTTAGCTGATCGGGAACAGCCTGGCAGGCCTATGATGGTGACGTCATCGATTCGGCCTAACAGGAGAAGATTACCAGGATCAACAGGAATGCCATAACGATCAATCTGACCACCAGCTGCAATGATCGCTTCTGGTATGACGTCGCGACGATCACTTATCGCCGACGCGCCAACAATCAACAGCCAATTGACATCAAGTTGCAGCGCGCTTTTTATGATCGGCGTGAGACTGTCGACAGTGTGCTGGCATCGTTGCTCGCTAATCAGTTCTGCGGCACGTGGGGTCAGTCGGTCTTCGGTGATGCGACGCGTCTTGTCCAGCACCTGCTCGCGCGTTGAATTCAGTCGTGTCTGAATCAATGCAGCCCGATGTGTTATCGCCGAACAAACTGATAGCGAAGAGCCGGCAACAATCGTGATGACCTTTTGCAGGCTGGCATCATCTACCGCATAGGGGATGATTTTTATCGTAGCCACCATGCGACCTTGCGGCACCCATTGATTTGGCGCGATAGTCGCGATCGTTATGCCTTCATCGATAGCGTTGGCATTTTGGATGGTTTGTACGTCAAACAGGCACAGCCCTTCGGTTTGTGCATGCAAGTTGACCCGCCCGGTTCGAGCTCTGGATAACTTCACGCCCTTGCCGGCCAGGCCTTGTGCCAGTGTCTGGGCGGCGGTGTCCTCGTGAACATCGTCAGGCCCCAGGCGGGCCACGAGCACCGACGTCAGGCCACTGGCGGCTAGTTGTTCGACGATGTCGGGCGTTAGGAAAGTTCCCTTGCTGATTCGTCCCTCTGCAGTTTGCAGTGAATGAGCCAGATAACAGCCTTCGCTGTTGCGGATGTCGACGGTGCCGAATATCATGAGTAGGTAGTTACGACTGCCCGGGGAACGCCGCAGTCAGATTAGTGCAGCTGTTTTTTCGGATGGTTAGTTTTTGTTCATTCAGTATATAACGTTCGGCACACCAGTTAGCTTAACGATTTGATTTGAAAGCAATTGATTTCCTACACACATAGTTTGGGTTTGGCCTTAGCGTCGATTGTCGTGTCAATTGTCGCATCCATCACAGCATTGGCAATGATGAACGAGTTAAGGCAACTACCTGAGGCCAAGCGCAAGGCAGTTGTTGTCATGTCAGCGTTTGTCTTGGGTATTGGTATCTGGTCCATGCATTTTCTGGCGATGCTCGCGCTGCGGTTTTCCGTGCCTATTCACTATGATTTGTTGCAAACACTGAGCTCCGGTCTGATAGCCGTACTGGTGGTTGGTTTTGCGCTGCTGCTATTACATTTTTGGGAACGTACCGAGACAGTATTGAATATCGCCGGTCTTGCCTTGGGCGTAGGTATTGTGGCCATGCATTTTGTCGGTATGTTAGGTATGCGCGGTGTCATCCCCGAATTCAGCAAGCTTGCCATTGTCGCATCCATAGCAGTAGCTTTGATCACCGGGGTAGCTGCGGTACGAATATCCTATGGATTGCGTTCTCGGCTCAATATAATCAAGGGCGGATTCATGTTTGGGCTATCAGTGGTGATCGTTCATCACACCGCCATGCTGGGCACGCAATTCGGCATAGATCCAGAATACACGCAACGTACCTTTGCTCTGGATCAAGACGTATTGGCCATCGTGGTCACCGTTGCCGCATTTGTTATCAGCGGATCGTTTCTGCTCGCCGCGTCGACGTTTGTTCCAAAGGATAGCCATGCGGTTGCCGCGCCTGACAACGCGGGTGTGGCAAATGCCGGATCCGGAATCGGTGCGATTACGAGCGGCGCGGGTGACGCTACGACCAACGCCACGAATAGCGCGGCGACTCGGGACGCGACGCCCGCCGTGACTGCCGAAGCCAACAGTTTTGTTGGGAGTGCGGGTATCGCGACTGGTGGCAACCACGCCTTAGACGCGCCGTTTGAAAAAACATCCGTTGAGCAGGCGGACGTGTCTGTTGATAGCAACGAGCCTGTCAAAAAAGTGGCCGAGAACTCGAGCGAGTCGGCTCTCGGCGGAGCGCCCGAAAGGACTGCCGGGGCACCTGTCAAAATTCCGTACGAGGAGCACAAACGGATCATCTTCGTTCCCAGCGATGAGGTCGCGACCATTCGTGCTGATGGCCGGTACACGC
>CAYULV010000351.1:0-3367 GCA_964445655.1 uncultured Granulosicoccaceae bacterium
GGATAAACGTGTTGGCAAACGAAGTAAAGCGAAAATTCGAACGATCGAGGAGCTTAGAGAGTATTTCGGAACGCTCGAAGAGCGTGATGAGTCTGGGGTCTCTATGGCACTACTTGATTGGTCTAACGAGGTGTCACGCTTCGAGGCGGCGAGGACGATAAATCCGGCATTTAGAATATTGTCGAACACTGGTAAGACCCGGCTGGGAGTCTATGGCGATGAAGGCGTTTGGCTTTCGATGGTTGATCTTGATGTTGAAGATCGACAGAAGCTGCACAAGGACATGATTGAGTTGGGGCTGACGGGAAAACCCTTTAATGACAAGAAAACGTTTGTTCTTGAACGACTAACGATGGAAAATATCCAACGACTTATCGACTATCTTAAATAATGCTGATCTAGTTTTAGATGGTCCACAGGATTCACTAGAGATTCCCGAATATGAACTACCGCGACGGATCGCTCTTTTATGCCCCTACTGATTTGTCGCGCTGGCTGTCCAGTCCGTATGCGTCATGGATGGCGCGCTACACGACAGAGAATCCAGACAACGCACCGCCCAAGGATGCACCCGACGCCATGCTCTCGCGTCTGGCCGAACGAGGTCTTGCGCATGAGGATGCTTTAGAGCAGCAATTTAAGGATCAGGGTCTGACGGTAGTCAATGTTCAGTCATTGCTAACTGAGAAGAATAAGGCTGAAACGAAAGGGAATAATCGCAGCCGGCACCGTTTGTTAGTTGAATTGACACGCGATCAACTGTTGTCGGGAGTTGATGTTGTAGCCCAGGCCGCGTTGGAGCGTGATTCATTCAGTGGTTATGCAGATTTTCTCGTTAAGGTGCCGGGCCAAAGTGCGCTTGGTGACTTTCATTATGAAGTGTGGGATACCAAGCTGGCGCGTCGTGTGAAGCCAGGCATGGTGCTACAACTTTGCTGTTACGTGGATATGCTCCAAGCCGTACAGGATAAGCAGTCAGACGATTTGGTCATCGCCCTCGGTAACGGAACAAATGAGCGTGTCCCTTTGGTTGATTGTTTTTCATACTACACCGCCGTCAAGCGAGCTTTTCTGTCCGAACAGCAGTCCTGGTCTGCCGAATTTGAGCCTAACCCTGCCAACTACGGTAATCATGGAGACTGGTCTACCTATGCACAGGCGAAGCTCGAGTCATCGGACCATCTGAGTCTTGTGGCGCGGATTAGTCAGCGTCAAATCACGCGCTTAATTAATGCCGGGATTGAAACGATGTCAGCGCTATCCCATTCTTCGGGTGTTGCAGTTGCGGGTATCAATCCTAATCAAATGGATTGGCTGGTGCGGCAGGCAGCGCTGCAATGTGCAAGTGTTGGTAAGGTAAGGCCCGCCTTTCATGTATATAAGCCGTCTCCGGATGATCAACGTGGTTTAGCGCAATTGCCGGATGCTTCGCGACTTGATGTGTTCTTCGATATTGAAGGTTTTCCCCTCGAGGGTGATGGTCTTGAATATTTGTGGGGCTGCACCTATTTGAATAATCGCGGTGAGCGTAAGTTTCGTGAATGGTGGGCGCACGATAACCGAGCAGAACGCGTGGCGTTTGAAGGTTTCATCGATTGGGTCTATGCGCGTTGGCGTGAAGATCAAAATATGCACGTGTATCACTATGCGCCCTATGAAATCTCTGCCTGTAAGCGTCTTTCCTCCCGGTACGGTACTCGGGAAGAGGAGCTTGACAATTTGCTGAGAAACGGTGTTTTTGTCGATCTCTATGCCATCGTGACGCACGGCTTGCAGATTGGGGAGCCGCGTTACTCCATTAAGAATGTGGAACGTCTGTATCGAGAGCAACGCGATACCGATGTCGCATCCGGTGGTGATTCAGTGGTGGTCTATGATTTGTGGCGTGAAGCCTTTTCGCGCGGCAATGAGAGTAATGACTGGCAGAAATCTGAAGTGCTTGCCGGAATTCGCGCCTACAATCGTGATGACTGTGATTCAACCCTGGAGTTGTGTCAATGGTTGCGCGAGCGTCGCGGCGTGACAGTCGCTTTTGAGGCGCGCGAAGTTCCTCAAGACAAGGTGCTTCCAGACGTGGTGCTCACCCGTCTAGCACTACGTGACCGACTGCTGTTACGCGCGCAAACAGACGATATTTCTGATCAGGAGCGCACGCTGCTTGAAACGCTTGCAGGCATATTGGAATTTCATAGACGTGAGGACAAGAACGCTTGGTGGCGGTTCTTTGAACGTATGGACCCTGCCAATACATCTCTCGCTGATGATCCGGCTTGCCTGTCTGATTGCCGTAGAACATCACGTGAACCGTTCAAACCGACACCTAAGGCGCGTAACTTGGCCTATGAATTTCAGTTCAATACTGAACAGGAAAGTCGAGGTATTGCTTGTAGCGTGTCGTTAAAAGGGGCGCAGCCTGATGACAACGGTCGCTATCCTGCTGCTTCCGTTTTGTTGCATGAAAGTGATCTGCCTACAGGCCGAATTGTCATTCAATGCAAGCAGGAGCCACCTGAGCTTGTATCACTGGTGCCGAATGAGGTGATACGTGTCGATCCAATACCTGCGGCGATCGATGCTGTGGTTGCTGAAATCGAAGCTGGCCGATGTAAGCGCTCGGCACTGCTCGACTTTCTGGAACGACGCCCGCCGCGAATCTCCGGACATGAGGGCGGGGCGATCATTCGTTCTGATGATCGGCGTCTTGAAGAAACCATTGAAGCTGTACGCTCACTCGATGATAGCTGTCTTGTTATCCAAGGACCGCCTGGTGCCGGAAAATCCTATACTGGCGCACGTATCATCGCCGCGCTCGTGGCTGATGGTAAACGTGTTGGTATCTCGAGTAACAGTCATCCAGCCATCAACAATCTTCTTATCGGTGCTGCATACTCTTGCCGGGAACAAGGTATTGAAGCGAACTTTGCGTGTACAAAACGTACGAGTGACACATTGGATGAGCTCGGTATTATTGTTACGAAAAATGCAGATCTATCTTCAGAGCTCTCATCAGCCTGTGTGATTGGAACAACAGCCTGGGGATTTTCTCGGGAGGATTTGGCAAACGAATTTGATGTGCTGGTCGTGGATGAAGCAGGGCAGGTTTCTGTGGCCAACCTTGTCGCTATGAGCCGGGCTGCCAGAAATTTAGTGCTGATGGGAGACCAGCGACAGTTAGGTCAACCAACACAGGGTGTTCATCCAAGTGAAAGTGGCCTCTCGGTACTCGACTATCGCCTTGGCGATGCAGCGGCTGTCGATCCTGCGCATGGTGTTTTTCTTGAAACCACTTATCGTATGCACCCTGATGTGAATGCAGTAGTCAGTCGGCATATGTATGCGGGCAAGCTCAGTACAGACCCTTCTACCA
>CAYULV010000352.1:0-3353 GCA_964445655.1 uncultured Granulosicoccaceae bacterium
GCGAACACGTGCATACGCATATGTCAGCAGACGATGCTGACAATGATGTACTGACGTATACCGCGAGCGGACTACCACCGGGCATCACCTTCGATGTGCGCGGACACTTTAACGGCAGCCCCACCACAGCCGGTGTATATCGCGTCAATGTAGTTGTCAGTGATGATCTTGCGAGCGATCAACAGGAACTGGTCTGGACAGTGGGTGGTACTGAGAGTAAAGGTGGTGCGGGTTTTTGGGTATTGCTGATTTGTGGTTTTCTTGGGTTTTTTCGCTTTGAGGTTAGTCGTAGCACTTTCCGGCGCTTGGCTTCCAAATAAAAACAAATAGAGTGGATGTACTCCTCCTGCTCGCAATAACCCGTGCGGTATTGAGCGCTACAGATACCTTCCCATGAATTCCGATCTCTCTATTGCTCTACTCCAACTGAGTTGTCAGGCTCTCACATAACAATAATCTTCTAAGAATTGAGAACCAGATAAGTTTTTTATCTATTGATGATAAGAAATCTTATCTAGCAAACCAACCTCCCCAAGATTAACCTTGTTTCGAACTCTGACGTGAGAATGGCAGACGATTGACTGCCTGAATTCAAGCTCCTTCGACAAAAAATTTTTGAGTTAAAGCATGTATCTGAAAATCGTACCGACATTAACTGTAGCCACCCTGCTGATGACTGCCTGCGGCTCTGGCGGCGGCAGTTCAAGCGACGAAAATAATAACGAAGTAAATGTCGAAGAAAATACAAATGAACCGGAGAGCGACTCTGAAGAATCGTCTGATGGAAATAATGAAGGCGAGTCGAACGAACCTTCAACACCTGACACAGGTGACGAGGACACTGACGGCAATGGTGGGGTCATGTTCCGAATAGGTCTTATCAACGCAACTCGGACCATTAATCTCCCGACCGACACAACCGAGCAACTGAATATAGGTGCCTCTTTTTCCGAAGGCGAAAGCAACTTTACTGAATCAGAGTTTTTGGATTTTTTCATGCAATCAGCAAGCTTGACTTGCAACGTAATTCTGCCCGACACCCCTCTCGACCCTGAAATAGATTCACCGTTCGACCAGCAAGCAGGCGGCATGTTTGTGAGTGCGGGGGAGGCCATACCAATAACTAGTGACGCAGGAACATATACAACATTAGTTCAAACGGAATTGGTTGGCATATATCTCCCAGACGCCCCCCTTTCTAGCCCCTTGCCAAACGGGCTGGTCGCGGACATTCCTGGTGATGTATTCCCGGGTTTTTCAAACGTCGTTATACCGGATGTTGCAGAACTTCGAGTCAGTAGTCCAACTGCGAACCAGAACATTTCAAATTCAACGCCAGTTACCTGGGATGCGAATGGCAATGGCGATTCCTTTATAACCATTTCAGCTACATATTCTTCAGGAGCCTTCGTCACCTGCCTCACTGAGGATGATGGCAGTTTTTCGTATCCCTCCGACACCATCGCTGAACTCGAGTCAGGCAGTAACAGTGCACCCGATCAGTTTTTTATCAATCGCATTGCTTTCAGGATTGATATCAATGGCACTGACATCCTCCAAATATTTAACAATTATACAGTTTCGTTTCTCAACACTGACTTGGATACCGAATAAGCTGTTAATGACACTGAAATTCGTTGTGCGTATCCAAATACAGCATCACTTAGTCAAAGCTCGGATAAGACAATTCAACAATGTCATAGTGAATGACGCGCCCATCGACCGTAATCGTCACGCTATCATCCACCCGCTTTTTCAACAGTGCCTGTGACAGCGGCGAATCGATACTGATGTATTTCTTCGCCGTATCTATTTCATCAGCACCGACCAGACGAACCGTTTTGGTTTCACCCTCTGACTCAAGCGTGACGACGCAGCCGAAATAGATCGCATCTGCTGCATCCTTTCGCTCAACGATGGTCAGATCCGGCAGGCGCTTTTGCAAGTAACGAATACGCCGATCTATTTCTCGTAGTTCCTTTTTACGATAGATATACTCGGCGTTTTCGGACCGGTCACCTTCTGCAGCTGCTGCAGTGACCGCCGCGGTGACCTCTTTGCGTCGTTGCCACAACGCTTTTTGTTCACTTTGCAGTTTGTCAAATCCACTCTGCGTAATATACGGAGAAGATTTTGGCTGTGGTGGACGATACCGGCTCATCAGGTGTTCGACGCTAGCTCGACACCAATCGATGCAAAAATACTACAGATCGCCAAACTCACCTTGCACATACTCTGGCAACTGATCTTTCGGCGGTAAAGGTACGGATTTACCGTTCGCATCGACGGACACGAAAGTAAAGGTCGCGGCTGTCACCTTCTCTCTTTGGCCAATTCGTTCGCGGCGCACCCAGGCCTCAACCAAAATATCCATTGATGATTTTCCGACTCTGGTCAAGGTGGTATACACACCCAGAATGTCACCGACCTTGACCGGACGGTAAAACTCCATGCTGGCAATTGCGGCAGTCACGACTCGCCCTTGCGCTCGTTGACCCGCACAAATGCCCGCTGCCATATCCATTTGCGACAATACCCAGCCACCAAAAATATCGCCAGCCGGATTGGTGTCCGCAGGCATCGCGGTGGTTCGAATGGTTGGCGAGCGAGTGGAGCTTTCTTCAGAAGGATTTTTGGACATGATAATGACGATACTCGTTAGCAGTTGAATTATAACGCAGTGAAGAATCGTGGCGTACCCGCCAGACGGTTCTTTCAGAGCCAAGTTTACAGTAAGTCAAACTCCAGCTTCCAACCCCGCTGACTACTTTTTTAAATCGCTATTTTTCAATCCCGCGATACGCGAAATTTGACGTTAGTTTGGCTTGAAACGCTGCTTAACGGTTGAGGTGTTCTGTCTCAGCAGTGACCAATGAAATCACCCTGATCCGTTTGATTTAGATCAGCCATACAGTTCTGAATTTTCTGAAGTGTGCATTACCCTGCGATTTCTGCATGTTACATCCACTTCATTGCGTCAACATTTTTTCCGATTACTTCGAGTACCAGAGTAACGTATGTAACCCGGTGTAGAAAGATGTCGTCAAGATATTTCAAATTTGTTGTTGGAATTATTTTTTTGGCAACAATAGCAGGCTGCGGAAATAGTGCCCCCGATAACTCAGCACCTGACTTGGGCAGTGCAGCACCCGCATCGCATAGCCCATGGAATCCAGACACTAGTTACCTGGTGAACGATACCGTCGTCTACGAAGGCCAACTTTATATCAATATACAAGCGACCGTAGTGGGTTCAGAGCCCCCCTCGTCCGATTCATCTCATTGGACACTGCTTTCTTCATCTTCCCAGTCGAGCCCTTCTGTCCCCGACGATACCGACACTGCTCTAGGAG
>CAYULV010000353.1:0-3353 GCA_964445655.1 uncultured Granulosicoccaceae bacterium
ATCAGTTCCGACACCCAGCGAATAGCTGAAATCATGGGTTCGTCCCATTCTTCAAAATACACCCGAGGACGAAACGACAATTGATTTGCCTGTTGTCTGATGTTATCGATCCGCTGCGCGTAAGTATTCACGAGAGCTTGACCCTTTTCGCTGACACCGACGATGCTTGAGAGCATCAGAATCATGTTCAGAATTTCCTGAACCGAACGGTGATTGAGCAGCAATACATTGGCACCACGTTGAATCAGCTCACGCGCGATATCAGCCTGCAGATCGGAAAAGCCAATGACCAGATCCGGAGACAGATCCAGGATGCGTTCGATTTTGGCTGAGGTGAAAGCCGAGACCTTGGGTTTGTCCCGCCGAGCCTCTGGCGGGCGCACGGTGAATCCTGAGATACCAACAATGCGATCCTGCTCACCGAGCAAGTACAAGGTTTCCGTTGTCTCCTCAGTCAGGCAGACTATGCGTTCGGGATAGTGGGCTTGCATGTATTTGAATGAGTGAAGTAATAAAAAAACGGTTACTAGTCGTCAGCAACCTACCATCAGACAATACTCGGCGACTGGCAGACAGCGTCGTACTCGGTGCCAGTCACGAGGACATTGAAAATGTCACTGTACAGCATCTTGAAACGACAGCAGCTTCAGCAAAAGAAATTCTTGCATCTGATGGTTTGATATTGGGCACCACCGAAAACTTTGGCTACATGAGTGGCCTGATGAAGGATTTTCTTGAACGCATTTATTACCCCTGTCTTGATGAAACACAAGGCAAGCCTTATGCCTTGTACGTTCGCGCTGGCAACGACGGTGAAGGGGCAAAAACATCGGTTGAACGTATTGTCACCGGACTGCGCTGGAACCCCATCCGCCCTACATTAATAATGACTGGAGAATTCCAGGATATATTTCTGGATCAATGCGAGGAGCTGGGGCTGCTTATGGCTGCCGGCCTCGACGCTGGTATCTATTGAGCTTTAACGATACAAATTCAAACGAACCCATCGGAGTATTACAGTCAACGCTACTACCACAATCAAGTCAGGCGTCCACACTTTCCGGGTAACATCACTTACGCATTTGTGATCAGAAATTGATAAGCAGATTTTGTGTATCGCTATTTACAGTTATATCAAATATTTCTTGTTCTGCTACCGGAAGCACTTCATTTGCGAAAATTGCCGATGGTCTAATCCAAACAGGCCCATTTACTCCGACTGGTTCGTTTAGTCCATCCCAGGTATTTCTCCAAGTTGCAGTAAGTTGAATGTCAAACGAACAACTGACATAACCGAGATCGTCGATTAAATAAGGGTGCGAGCTGACAATCTCTTGCAGATTATTTATCGCCTCACCCGAAGCAATGTCATCCTTGTTTAGCTCCCTGAAGCTCCTGTTGATACCCGATTCAATAGCGACTTCTTCTCCTGAGTTATTTATGCATGTTACTGGCGTGGAGATTAAAAAAGCGCTTATCGGAAAATTCGCAGGATCTACTGTACCACCCGGCCCTCCGATATCCCAAACACTTAGAATGGATCCTTCTGTATTGAATTGAGCGGAAAAAGCAGAAATGCTAAATGGCACTGAAAGCGTCGACTGTATTATCTCGTCGCCCGATGTTCGGCTATAAACAAGCGTGTATGGGTCATTTGACACCGGACTAACGGTAACGCTATAGCGTCGATTATCGGAGTTTTCAACAAGGCGACTGGATTGATCAAGCTGATCCAGGGTTAAGTGATCGCCCCCTTCAAAGGCAATCGGGAGAGAAATATCTGCGCGTCGTGCGCTAAGAAATACTTCAAGCACCATGGTGTCATTGACCCCATCTACTATCAGATCGCCATCTATGGTGGTTTCGCTTGCCGGAGTTTCGGATGAACTCACGTCACAGCCTATCAAAATCGGTACGATTACTACGATAGATAAAACAGCCCTTGGCAATTTATTCTCCATTGGACCTCCTCTCCCACATGGACATACAACTCAGGCAAACATAGGGCCAATTCGGAAAGACTAGGGGCTACCTTGTGCTTATTTTAAGGTCATCGCTTACAGCTCCTAGCCGGATAACGATTAGTATTTTACGGATGTTTTCACTTAGATTGAACAGAGCAGGTCGAGCAAAAGATCAACCTACTGACGTTTACACACTGTGCTTTACAGGACAATGCGTGAAGGTGTTTTCATTGGCACTACAACAAAGAACGCTGGATCAACCTAATATAAAGATCTATTTACAACACTAAATATTACCGATCGTGCCAGACTCAGGATCGGGCGATGGCGAGATATTTGACAAATCACATACTAAAGTGCACCACTAACAACACCGGGAAACAAAGGCTCATTGCTAAATCTAAAAAAAAGCACTTCATTGTTTCCAGACGTTATCGTTAGCACATAAGTCTCAGTGTTGATTGATAGCATTGATATACCACCAGACCCGAATAACACATTCCAGAATATTAAAGGAATAATCTCTCCTCCACGTTCGCAGTCTCTATCATCTTGGCCTCCGTTCGTTAACGTCAACAATCCATCCATCAAGGTATAGCTAGCGTTATAGACATTGCATACGTTTATTCCACCGACAGGCCGAACTTCCTGCTCCTGTGCGTCTATCGTTATAAAGTCACTAAAAAAAGCCATACTAAACTCAAAGCCCGGCTCTTGAAAGACCTGTATCTGATTGCCAGAATCATCCTGCACTGCAAATAACGCCCATACTCGATCTTGAATCAGAGCCGGATCATTGCTTCCCTGCGGAAATAGGTCATCATCATTAGAACTGCCGCACCCACTAATAACAGCCGACAATACAATAGTAAGAATCCAAGAGTATATTTTCACAAAAAGCTCTCTTCTAATCCGTTACTCATGAGTATCGTTGTGCAATCACGGCTACCCAGCTGACCTACACATTACCTTTCAAGATACTACTATTACGAAGTCGACGCGACTGCCTTGAGCCAATCCTGTCGGAGCTAAATTAACATTTAAAGAAAGGTCGTATTAAAATGCGACACAGTACCGCTTTAGCCATTATTACTACTACAACGTATGGCCGGGCAAGAGTACCGTCGACGCCGAATCCCTCATAAATTGAAATCGACCCTATTAATTAGTGCAGTTATAGATCGGGAAAGAACGTCGCAGCAGTCTCGACTATGAATAATGTCAATGAGACTAGTCGTCTACATTGATCAAAAACAACGTTTGGTCACGTGAGCTGCTTATTAAGCTGATTAACAATTCGGCATGAAAGCCAACATACCGTCAATTAAGCGGAATTCTTGCGAATAACTTCAGCCGGGCGCGCTAATTGAATCATCATGTATTCAATCA
>CAYULV010000354.1:0-3320 GCA_964445655.1 uncultured Granulosicoccaceae bacterium
TTACTGGCTTGTGGCTGTTTTGAAAGCGTCACACCATGTGAGTCTGTGACGCTTTGAAAATCGCTGGAACCCGCGCCGTTGTGCGGTTGTGACGTTGTGACGGTTTGAGAGCAGGTATTGCGGGGAAGGTACCTATCAAAGACCGATTCAAGCTTCTCAATTGAGTAGCCTTTCAGGTTGTCTCGGGTCACTGGGTCCCGCTTCGCACCGCTTCTCAACCCAAATGGTTTGAGCATTGATGCAAGTTTGTGTGCTGACAAGCCTTTGTCATTTCGCAATGTAGGCCATGGTCGCTCTTCAAGACCATTCAGGCTCTCAGTCAGCTTTGATGAGTGAATTACGTTTTGCCATCGCCTCTCGTCAATCAGGCTGCGAATGTCACGAAGTAGCATCATTGAAAGGTCGTCGGCGTCATCGCGATTGTCCTGGCCTTCGATTTCCCTCATCGCATTACGAGCTAACGCCGGCCAGTCCCCTCCGATTAAGTCAGCAACAGCGAGCAACGGCAACCAGTTGTCCTCGGCCCGGTCGTTATTCACGTTGGGCGATTTCGGTCGTGCTTTTGACAAGCGATCAAAGTGAACATCGGACCACCGTTGACACTTTCGCCGGATGTTCAGGTTGATGTCATCAAGGTCATGTGGCAAACGCTCGACGTGATCGTTAACATGCTTTCGCTGTAGATCTATCCTGATGATCCGGTCGGTGATCGTGTCAGGAAATTCACCAATTTTCGCGAGGATATTCGGCGTCCAGGTACTGAACCGTGTTGGTTCGTGACTATCTCCCTCACAACGCATGACATGAGCGAGCCTTCGCGTATGGCCGGAATTAATAATGCCTCTCAAATCCTCATTGCCATCTATAAAGGTGTCCATCTCGTCGATTATCAGAGTCGGTTGGTATGCTTCGATTACTCGAAAAAGGACTGCGCTGGTAACATTTGATGTTAGTAGCGCCCGATTACAGACTGAGCCAATCGTCTCTAAGAAAGTCGATTTACCACATCGCTTCTGTGGCGATGTAGCGCCTAGCTTCGCGAAAATTCGAAACGCATTAATTGAATAGCTCGACATAACCCATAGCGTGCTTGCTATAACCGCGCTGTCGTGCAGGACGCAATGGCGTTTGAGTAAAGTTCTTATGGCTGCAGCAAGCTTGTCTCCATCGACATCGCCGGGCCATGGCTCAACACCCGTTATGAGCTCGTCTGTATCGACGTTGGCGTCACTGGAATCGGTAGGGCGTAATTTGCTTACCTCAGCATCCAGAACGCTAACACGGATCCCGAGTTCTTCAGCTGCTTTAGCGCGTTCTTGCTCGTAGGAAATCGTGTCGAGGGCTGCCAGTTCGTTCAGCTTGTTCGCAAGCTCGTCGACGGCGCTCATGCTGCAAACCTCTGATAAAGCGCAACACGCCCAGCGAATCGAATTTGGTCCTCTTGAATCTGATCGATCGCATTCAGCAAATCATTCATCACCCACCGAGACAGCCAGAACGACAGCTCATACTCCAGTAATCGCGTTCGCTGATTAATTGGCATAGCTGCTAGACGCTGAGCGTAGATCTCAATCAATGCGATGTATCCGCGCTCTAGTTCCTGAGAGTAGTTCAGGTTCATCTTGCACCCCCGATCATGCTTACTCTTCGACATCCGACGTGATCAACAGTGACAACGACTCCAGTACACAAGTCGATGAACGTTGCATTGACATCCGACACTAAAATGGATGTTGACAGCACCCCATTACATGTCTTGCCGGGTAGTTGATGCCATACGCCGAACTCGATTCCCGACTCAGGTAGTCGCGACTTCATATCCACCGCGAGCTGCTCAGCGTGCTCAATTAGCTTGTTGCGCAGATTGGCGTTACCGTGTAATTTGGCGAGGCTTGATAGTTGATTGTTTATTCCTGCGGCGGTGACTGGTGGCACAGTCCCGCCGTTGTTGTTTAAGCTCATCGTGCCCCCGCCTCCTTGCGGTTAGCCTCAATGATGTCATCCATCCAGGTGTCGACATCACTTTCGAGCCAGCGCGTGACACCTGCCTTGATCCGAATTGGTTGGACGAATTCTTCAGCGGCGACTTTTGCCCAGATTGTCGATTTGCTGTAGCCCGTACGGTGGCTCACCTCATTGACATCAATGAAGCGCTCCTTGCCTGCCGGGAATTCGTAGGTGTGAATGCGCTGTTTAGGCGCGTCTGATACGTCAGGTTGTGGCATGGTACTGGTCCTCTTGCCGGTAATGATTGATACACGGCCACCCCAGCACTACACTGTCGGTGCTGGTGTGGCCTTTCGGGAACCGCTGGCCGGGCCGGGTGGGTGCTTCCTACGGCAATTCCCACCCGGTCCAACTATTTAGCTTTAACGATCTTGATCTGTCTCATTCACAGCTAATCGTGTTTACGTTATATATCGACCTTGTCTTTTTCCTCTAGGACAAATTTGTCTGACATTTTTATCCCTTTGTTTTTGCAAATTTCGCAGTAGTAGATTTGTTTGTAAATGATCGCATCTCTTGTAGCTGCCTCGAGATCCCCTCTTTGATATCGGTGTAGCACCTCCAAATGCGCCAACGGGTCATCTAGCTCTGCGCCTCGCAGTTCAATCGGCGTACCTTGCATTGCGGAAAAAAACGCTCTTGCGGTAAATGTTTCTGGCAGTTCGTTTTGCCATTTTTCATGTTTGTACATCGACACGATTGTGCCGAGCGCTATTAATTTTTTTGGCTTTGCAGGCATTCTTCGATTAAGAGAAGCAGCGATGTCGCATGCTTGGTCTCTGGTAAAGCCATATTGGGCCATCAAGAACAATACCTGACGCTTCGTGATGTTTTTAAACAATCGCCAACGTGTTTCGTTATCTGGCTTCGGGCGATTGGTGTTTGGTTGTGTGCCTAATCCCAAGCATTTCCCTAGGTCAGATCGTATGCTGTCATCGGTTAAGCTTCGACTAAATTTGATAAAACCATCCTTTAGCCAATTACTTACCCATGTTGGTGGCTGTGCTTCGTTGCATAGGCACAGAATTAATGCATACATTGCCTCATACTCGTTACCGCTTGCTTCGTAGTTTTCCCGACGTGAGCATAAACTCTCGGCCAGACAAACTCGGGTTGAGTCATCGTCTATTTTGTGTAATACATTCCAAGCCTCAAGTGCCCACTCTGGGGTTTGTAACTGCTGCTCTTGCCAGAGGTCCGATATCGTTGGGGCTGACGGGTATTTCTTCATATTGCACTAGCCTTTGTGCTGCCTATGAATAATCACCGGGGCAAGTCCGATAGGCATGTCGGACGGTTCGGCCGCTAAACCT
>CAYULV010000355.1:0-3299 GCA_964445655.1 uncultured Granulosicoccaceae bacterium
AGAGCGGATGGAGTGAGAATACAATTACCTGGAACAACGCGCCACCTGATGGCCAAGTGCTCGGCACGGTAGAGTTGGGACCGGACGATCAATGGTATGAATGGGATGTATCGTCTTATCTGGTCGGCAGGAATGACGAGAATGTTTCATTTGTTCTATACGACGCAGGTCGAGACAACAAACTTGTCAGCTTCAGCAGTAGCGAAGGTAACAACAGTCCTGAACTAAGAGTTCTTTATTCCACCGGTACTGCAAGGGTTAGCAATCTGGCCCTGAATCTGGACAGCAATAGCGTTCAGCCACTGCCGCTGGCAGCCGCTGAAGACATAGTAGGCACACAGGTTAGTAGCGTTACGGACAGCATTAGCGGTGGCGGTGCTTCAAGCCCTCAGTATTTGTTATTGTTATTGTTAAGCGCAATCGCTACTCGGCGGAAAGTGAAAGACAGGGAAGGTATAAGAAAGTCTGCGGCAACTACCACTGAGTAACGTTTAACCCGCAGCGCCGCGCGCGTCGGCTTATCATCATGGCTCTTCGTCATTCACGGGGGACATCGGCACCCACTGAACTGGTTTGACCACAAACTGATTTGATGGGTTTTCACCGATGTTCCTCAGAACTCCTATTTCAGGTATCTCTAACCTTATAAACAGAGCGCGTCGACTCGAATCAAGCTCCGGACCAATCCGTCCGGAATGACCTCCAGTGGGACTCGACATTTGGAGGGTGACAGGCTCTGGCTCTTCATCATTAACGGGGGACAGATCGAGTGCCCTGAGCGCAGCAGCTACCAAGTATTAGCAATCAAATTGGTTGAGAGCTCATACCCGCTACTGGGTGGAGACGAGGACTATCGGGAAATGGTGGGGCGTGTAGGATTCGAACCTACGACCACCTGATTAAAAGTCAGATGCTCTACCAACTGAGCTAACGCCCCAATGGGAAGTCCCGAGCTGCGGAATGATACCCGAATGAATCAGTTCGCGAAACATCTCGGCCGATCTAATCGGTTTTTTTTCTGGCAGCTTGTCGCGTATCTGTGAAGTCCGGGAGTGTTCGGACCGAGTCCAGCTCGCTTTTTGTGCCAACCGTTCTTCACGCTATCAAGCCATCTGGCGCAGTTATCGCCCCTCGCGATCCATCTGCTGCAATCGCTTGCGCGCCAGAACAGCCGCAGAGCGACCGGGGTAATCATCCTGTACACCGGTCAGAATGACACGCGCTTCGCGATAATTCTTTTGCTCGTACAGCGCAAATCCGATTTTCAGGCGAGCATCCGGAACCTTGGGACTGGTCGGGAATGAGCCGATCACAACGCCAAAATTCTGCATGGCGTCATCAAAAGCACGCTCCGCATACATGGCTTCACCCTGCCAGTACCAGGCATTGTCCGAAAACGGGCCATCAGGGTACTCTATGAGGAAATTATCAAATGCGCTAACTGCACTATCGTTCTGACCTCTGGCGAGTAAATCATAGGCTCGTGTATAGCTTGCCTTCTCGGCTTGTGTCGCCGCATCGCGTAATGGGCCACGCGGTGGCACTGGCCCATCTCCGAAATCGACATTGCCTCGGCGAGCACTACTCTCGGAAATAAAGACACCCTGAGAGCCACCCGCGGTTTCATCGGCAATCGACGGACTGATCGCAGTCTCGTCTAGCCCACCGGAACCGCCGAACCCGGTTAGGCTGTCTTCCAGCAAGGCCTCGTTTACCGACTCAAGTTCGGTGATACGTCGATCCGTGTCGTTGTAAAGATCGGTATTGCGTTTTTTGACCGTGTTCAGCTCATTGTTCAGTGATTCGATTTCACCGCGCAATGCACGAATTTCTCGCTGCAAGGCATCAACCCGTTGCAATTGATTAAGCAAGGACTGATCAAGCACACGCTCAACGCGAGACAGGCGCGAATCAAGTGTCCCGATCGATTGCCTCTCCTGAGACAAGGCGATTGATGGAAGCGACAACAGCAACGCCAACGCGGCTGCAGCCAGCCTGGCCTGATAACGTGGTAGTGACATGGTCAACGGCAAGCGCGCAGATCCCGAATCAGGACGGCGGCGCAACCACCTCGTAAATGATATTGACACGACGATTCTTCGCCCAAGCCCCATTGTTATGCCCCTCGTCTACCGGTATTTCCTCACCATAACTGATAGTGCGCACCTGCGCGGAACTGACGCCTTGTAGCTGTAACATGCGAGCAATGGTCTTTGCCCGAGATTCACCCAGGCCAATATTGTACTCACGTGTACCGCGCTCATCCGTGTGGCCTTCCAGTCTTACGCGACCATCAGGGTTCTGCGCAAGAAACCGCCCATGCTGGGTTACGACGTCGAGATACTCGCTGCGCAATTCAGCTGTGTCGTAGTCGAACAGAATAACCCGTTCTACGGGTGCGCGACCAGCGACGGATTTGGGATCAATCTCCGAGCCATCGTCAACACCGTCGATGGTCACTGGTGTAATGGTCGGATTACTGACATCCAATTCGCTGCTCGCGTCTCGTGTAGGGTTGGCACCACAGGCGCTGAGGACAGAGGCCAGAGTGGCGACAAGCAGTGTTCTGTATATAGATAGTGATCTGGTCATGCGCATCTCATTGTTCGCTGTTGATAGAGTCTTCATTCAATTATCGGCCGGGGGCAACGCGAGCAACGTTGCCAAACTGAAAACAAGTTATCCCAAAACGCATCTGTTACTGGGAGTATGGCGACCAGACCGGCTCGCGAACAGACCCGCCACCTGACAATGTCAGGCTCTGAACCACGCTGCCGTCCAGTGAAACCGCACCTAGCGTTCCGCGCCCATCTTTCTCTGTGGCAAACATGATCATTTGGCCATTCGGCGAAAAAGTAGGTGATTCGTCAAGTGTGCCGCGCGTAAGCGTTTGGAACAATCCTGAAGATCGGTCAATGGCAGCGATCTGAAATCCACCATCAATACCATGTACAAAAGCGATCGTACTGCCATCTGGCGACACAGTGGCGCTGGCATTGTAGCGACCTTCAAACGTGACGCGAGTGGCTTGACCACCACGTGATGAAATCTCATAGATCTGCGGACCACCGCTGCGATCTGAGGTAAAAGCAAGCGTGTCATTGTCGATCCAAACCGCTTCGGTGTCGATCGCTTCGCTGGTGGTAATGCGGGTAAGCTCGCCACCGTCAACCTGCACCACATAGATGTCGGGATTTCCCTGATAAGACAAAGTCACTGCCAATCGCTCACCATCCGGTGACCAGCTGGGCGCACCATTGATACCTTCGCGAGAGATCAATTTGACCCTGCTGCCTTTT
>CAYULV010000356.1:0-3291 GCA_964445655.1 uncultured Granulosicoccaceae bacterium
GATCAGGATATGCATGATGTCGATATCGGACAAGGTACTGCGCAGCGTTACCGTCACAAATGCACCATTGCTAACCAGGTTCGGCACTTCCAGATGTATATCGTTCCCGGCATCTTTTGTGTCACCGCCGGTCAGCTCAAGCAGCGCCTGCTCGAAACTCAGCGTATTCAGTCCGGTCGGCGCATTCGCTTGCGCCGTCCCACGCAAGCCCATACCAGCGACAGCGATTCCGGCACTTGTCTTGATCAGATCTCGCCGACTAGTCATGCCACTCTGTTCTCTTGCCAGTCATAGGTGCAGATTCGCTTTCTTGTAATCGCCGTTCAATACCCAGCGGCGCAGCCGTCCTTGCGCGGATCAGAACCGCCGGTCAGAACACCTGCCTGCCAATCAATGGCGATTGCTTGAGAACCGCCAATCGGATTGTCAGCTGGCACGATGTTATGTCCCATCGCGCGCAAGGCATCGCAGGTCGCTTGATCAACTGTCGACTCAACCTCCACTTCATCGGTAAACGGATTCGCCATAAAACGCGGCTTGTCCATAGCCTCCTGAATATCGCAACCGTAATCGTAATAACGCGTCAGAAATTGCTGATGCCCCATGGCCTGATACTCACCGCCCATGACCCCAAAGCACAACTCGACACGATCATCTCGCATCGCCATGGCTGGAATGATCGTATGCAGTGGTCGTTTGTTTGGCGCTATGCAATTCGGGCTTGTCGGGTCAAGGACAAAACCCATTCCACGATTGGTGAACGTTATACCGTCACGGCTGGTGATACCGCTGCCGTATATCCAGAACAAGGTATTGATGAAACTACAGACATTGCGATCCTTATCAACAACAGCGATATACACCGTATCCTGATGGGGTGGAAGATCGACATCGCTGGGCGGTACCGTCGCCTTTGCCGGATCAATCGCCGCAACCAAGGCAGCTGCATAGGCATCGCTGAGCATGGCGTCTACAGGTACATCACTGTGCACAGGATCAGCAAGCCAGCGATCTCGAGTGCGATAGGCCAGCCGACAGGTTTCAATCTCCTGATGCATGCGCTCCACCGACAGTAAATCCAGTTTCTGATGCGACAGCTTGCTGATCATGTTCAGCATCAGTAGTGCAATGACACCTTGCCCATTGGGCGGACATTGATAGACATCGTGATCGCGAAATCGACCCTTGATGGGAGTGACGTATTCTCCGCGCGCATTGGCAAAGTCGGCAGCCACATGCAAACCACCGCGTTCATTGAGCTCATCGAGCATGCCTTGCGCAAGGTGCCCGCGATAGAACACATCGCGCCCTTCCGTTGCAATGGCCGCCAAAGCATCTGCCAGCAAAGGCATTTGCCTGACTTGTCCTTCTGCCGGTAGTTTGCCGTTATCGAGAAAGATATCCCGAGTGCGCGGAAACTGCGACAGATAATCGACCTGTCGAGACAAGTCATAACGCACCCGTGACGACAAGGCATACCCGTGCCTTGCGGTATTTATCGCTGGTTGCAACAATTCATTGAACGGCATATGGCCGTGATCAGCATGCAGCTGCGCCCAGGCATCAACCGCACCTGGAATGATGACCGAGTGTGGTGATGCGCGCTCCAGTTTGTCGACACCCAGCGCTGCCAGCGCATCGACAGTCGCGGCCGCCGGCGCCCTTCCTGAACCGTTATATGCAACCGGCTGCCCGCTTCCACCTTTGGCGTACATGGCGAAGCAATCCCCGCCAATACCCGTTGATCCAGGCTCCACCACACATTGCATAGCGCAAGCCGCAATGGCAGCATCAAGCGCATTGCCACCGGCTTTCAAGACATCAAGTGCAGTTTGGGATGCGTCCGTATGGGACGTACAGGCCATGCCATGACGGCTGTGAACCGGGGAACGACCGGGATGTTCTAGATTTCGCATACCAACAAGGGTAATGCCTTGCCCATGATTACGCCAGTCAAAGTGCTACCTGCGCTGGGTACTGACATTCGAAACGCTGTAACTTTCCGCTACCTCCATGCGCAATGGCTCCCCGCGGAAAAAACACTACGATGCGTATCGATTGACTATTTACAGGTAGATCATTTCAGTAGTGAATAAAGTCAATGTCAGCAATTTGGATCGTCACAGAACCGGCACAAAGCCAAGGGCGAGATAGTGTATTTTCCTCGTCGGGAATCAGCCTCTTTTATCAGCTATCTCAAACTCCAATAAATCCATTAGTCCGGCATGATACAACAGCTGGTTTCTGGAAATAGTCGGTTTTTCAACTTCACTGACACCCGATAGCTTGCGTCTCAGCTTCAACATGGTTTGATCCAGATAACCCTTGGTAGTACCTAATTCGACTGCAATTTCAGAGGTCGTTTTTCCAGCCGCGAGCCCGGCAAGATAGCGTCGCTGCGTACCGCTAAATTTATCGAGTATTGGTTTTATAAATTCTCGCTCATGACTTTGGTTGGAACTAACAAAATTATGAAATATTTGTGTTCTAAGCTCCAGCGAGCGGAAGTTTTCGTCATTTAATTGATGGAAATTTTTATTCTCATGACTAATAATGCTGGCTCCAGCTATTCCATCTCCCTTAACGGACAGCGGAATCGTAATGCCATTCTGAATACCATAGCTTCTGGAAACCTCTATTACCTCTCTGCTAGCTTTACTCTCCGCTTTGAATTGTTCGCAAATTTCACCCCACCAGTCTATCGGGGTGGATATGCCTTCCGCCACTGCTCGGATGAGAGGATCAACTTTGTCAAACCGCGCCTCGGTGTAGTGACTAATAAAGGCAGGGCAATAGCCTTCCGATAACTTATATAGTGGCTGTACTCCAAGGTTCGAAGATATAAGTAAATCCGGGATATGAGTGTACAGAACACCACAGTACCCCAACCTGAATACTTCATTTTGAAATACAGCGAAAGCATCCTCAAAATTCTGCGTCAGATACAAGCTTTCAACAAAATCACACAAGGCATACTTCATCAAAAAAATCTCTACCACCTAAACAAAACCGCCGACATAGTAAACTAAAGTATTACTGCGGATTGTAATATTAGATAGAATCGTGAATTCGGATCCACTTTCCGATGCTGTTCACTGTAAAGAGAGTACTCAATAGTCAATTACTTTTGAATACACTCGCCCCGTCTTGTTTTTTACAGGGCTAGCCAATAGGAACTATATACGGAACTGTGCCTTGCGGAGTTTCCTGGTTTCTCTGCAAGATATCACCTTACCCTAACTGGCCTACTTGGGTGTTGTTGTAAAAATTCTGGTATATTTTTTTGGTCTA
>CAYULV010000357.1:0-3276 GCA_964445655.1 uncultured Granulosicoccaceae bacterium
GCTCCATTGTTCAGCCAGTGCAGCTTCAGTGATCTCGTTGCCATTGACATCAAGCAGGCTGAAGGCTGGCACAGATTTGAAATCGCTTGGCAAAACTTGTGTGGATTTCAGCTTGGCCTGAATACCTTGCAACAGGGCGGTTTCATCTGACTGGGCGCGTGTGGCAGTGGAGTCTTTTGCCTGAGTCGCGGCCTGTGTCGCGGAATCCTCAACGCGAACCCGACCGCTGGAAAGCCCAGTCTTTGAAGAGACATAGACACCGGCAAGCAAACCCGCGATCGCAATGGCAATCACGGGTAGAAAACGAAACCAGCGTGTTGATTTTGACGATTCCATGGGTACACATCGATGTTGTGAAGTCTTCCATTATACTCGTCATACCTCATTCTCGATCATCTGGACCTACCGCAAGTGCTGATACTGTCTGACAACAATGCCAGCCTTGAGGAGGTCATCCGAACCGCGGCCAATGCGCTTTCCGGCGGGGAGGTTTTTTTCGGACATGGCGCCGCTACTGCAATTGACGAGGCCAGTTGGTTGATCTTGTCTGCCATAGGACTGTCGCCCGCTTTGGCACCTGATTACTCGCGTCGTCTGTCGGCCGACGAGATCAAAGCCTGTAATGTAATACTCTCTAAACGTATCGAACAGCGCATACCGACCGCTTATCTGACAGGCTCCGCCTGGTTCGCCGGCCATCGGTTTAAAAGTGATCATCGCGCGCTGGTACCGCGCTCGCCGTTGGCGGAATTCATCGTATCTGATTTTTATGGCGTTCTAGAGAACAATGCGACACCACGAATTCTCGATCTTTGTACCGGTGGCGCTTGTATCGCCATCGCCTGCGCTTACGAACTCTCAGGGGCGCTGGTCGTTGGCAGCGATCTGTCCACCGATGCCCTGGCATTGGCCAAAGAGAATGTCGCCATGCACGGGATGGAATCACAGATCACCCTGACCGAGGGAAATCTCTTTGAATCGGTCACGGGCAAATATGATCTCATCATCTCTAACCCACCGTATGTAGACGCAAGTGATCTGGCATCCATGCCTGCTGAATTTCACCATGAACCTGCGCTTGGGTTGGCATCAGGCGAGGATGGTCTTGATCTTGTTCGTCAAATGCTCGCTCAAGCACATGACTATCTGACTGACAACGGTGTGCTGGTTGTGGAGGTTGGCAATAGTGCCCCTGCACTTGAAGCGGCATTTCCGCAGTTACCCTTTCATTGGCTTGAATTTGAACGCGGAGGGGACGGCGTGTTTCTTTTGTATCGCGCTGAGTTGGATTGACTGTTACGTGTGCGACTGGCGAAAAACTAAAAATGCGGCTGGCCTTTGCGGCCAGCCGAAAGGGGGTAAAAAAGTGTTCCTCCTGAACACAGGGGTGTTTGAGCGTTAGCTCAAATTCAGTTTCAGCTGAAAGAAAACGACAGCATTGTTGCGGTGATCGCCGATATCGACCTGAGGCGAGCCGCTGATATTCAAAACAGTTTTTTTAGTAATGCCAAGTTCCATCGCGGGTAATGGCACAAGTTTGGTTTCCGGTTCAGAATCCTGTCTGAATTGCTTGTGCAGAATTGTTGCGCCGAGCATGAAACGCACACGATCAGCAAACATCGGTTGAGTGGCGTAGTTCAGGCCGCCGTAAGCCGCCTGATATCCAAAACTGTCAGACAGGGTGCCAACGTGAAAACCGATCTTGCTCGATGGCGAATACTCCCAGCCGATGCCCGGTGTGAACGCGTTGCGCTCGTCGGCATTCTTGAAATGCAGTGCAACGGTGTTCAAAACCAGGTAACCGTCATCAGCTTGTGCTGAGGGTCCGATTCCCATGCTCAGTGCCGCTGCCACAGGCAGTAGCAGCGCTTTGGCCATAGTGTGCGGCCGCGTCATGTCAGTCTCCGAAATGAAGGATGTCAAGAATTCGTCGGTGACTGTACTGAGACTGTATGTGGACTGCAAACGATACACGGAAAGGGTAAATACCCTTGATATTCAAGGAGATACAATCGAATTGGCGTTCGCCGACGTATTGTCGGTCGCCGATGTGTTGATATAAGTGACTGTTTTTTATGGGTATTTACTGGGTTCGCCAGAATTCGATCCAGAGTGAGCGAAGCTTGAAGTGCCGCGGCTTTTAACCTTGATTTGTCGTGCGGATGTGAATTACATCAGTTTGACTTGGCCGATTTCGCGTGGGTGAACGGTGAGTGGCCTCATTTAATTGACGTAGTAACGAAATCCGATGCCGTAGGTTAATTCGTCGATAAAATCGACTCCGACAAAGCCATCACCAAAGTTGAATTTTCGGGTTAGCCCGCCTCCCAATCCAAACTCCGTGGTTGATCGGGCACCGGCAGCCAGATTATGCAGGCCGACATTGCCATACCAATTTATTCCGTCGCCAATGGTCCGCTTGCCGCTAAACAGGATTTCCAAAGACAAGGCATCGATATCCGTGCTGCCACCGCCGCTGAATGTCAGTGGAATGAATTCTCCGATGCTACCGGAGCCACTGGTAACAACTTCTCCGCCTGATTCTCCCGCAACCGGGTTGAAGAACGGTGAAAACCCACCACCGCCGCCGTCCAGGGTCACCGTGTGATAAGAGCCCTTGAATGCCGTGTGCAGACCGGGGACGTACTTTCCAAGTATTGCATCGGCCGAGTACAAGGCGCCGAACCCTATCGCAGGATCATCGGCAGAGCCAAGCGCCGTCATGCCAAAATCGGCAAACAAGTGCAAGTTTGGGTTGAACGCATAGTTAATGCGTGCCGACAGATTCCGATAGTCGTTGACACCAAAATCCCCCTGGGACAGACCCACTCCAACCGAGAGACCAGTTTGGGCCGAAAGCTCTGCCGTACGGCCACTCAGTTGGCCGAAATATTCAGCGTTTGCTGTGGGCGCCCCAGCCATTGTGGCCATCAAGGCCAGCGAAGAAAGAATAAGGAAACGGGCCGTTTTACGTCTGACGTTGATGGTTTTCTTTCGCATTTATTCGCTCCTTGAAGTCCAATGCTTGTGCGGTTGCCTCAGCAATTTCCACCCGAGGCTGCTTAGGTTGAGATGCAGCGGTCAGTGGGGATTGCTTGGCTGGATTTTGTCAAAACATTAACAGACTTTGAAGAAGAATGGAAAATTTGGGGCTCTTGAACAGGACTTCGATGTTTAAAGGATGCAACTTATTTTGCAACAAATCAGATCGTGAGCAGCCAATGGGTGGCCCGGAGTTCAGTCTGTACCCTGGCAAAGACTGCGGGATCTTTTTTT
>CAYULV010000358.1:0-3264 GCA_964445655.1 uncultured Granulosicoccaceae bacterium
GGTACATCTCAATGACGGGTATGCAAAAAGAGACGATGGCCTGATGGTCGGCAGCGTACACCCGCAGCAAACGGTTGAGCTGCTTGTCGAATTGATTCGCAGTGGATACGACAGTGCTATTTATTTCGACACGTTTCCGGATCTCTCCGGTCTCGATCCTGTCGCCGAGGCAACCACCAATGTGTCCAGTATTAAGCACCTGATAGCCGTTGCTGAAAAGCTGTCAGACAACAAGGATCTGCACACCGCCATCGCGCACCAAGATGCGCCAACAAGTCAGAATATCGTCGCTGGCGAGCTATTTGGTATCAGGCGTTAGCTTCACAACGGACTACAGGTGCGTCTGTAGTCTTGGCAAAATCAACAGACTTCAAAAGCGTCTGATGAAGTCCCGGCAAAATCAGATGATTATCGTTGGCGCTCCGAGCTCCAGTTAAACGTAATCATCTGTTTGCCGAATGACAATACCCGTCATCACACTTGCGCCAGAACAACCTCAGGATGACTCTTTTTTGAATCGCTCCGCACGCGATATATCCGACTGATCAGTGGTGGTAAAGCGTAAATTAATGATGTCGGGTGAAAACAGCATGCTCCAGGTCCACTCAAAGAAAATCCTTGTTTTCTTGGCAACCGTTGGCATAAGCGACAAGTAAAACCCACGCCACAAGAGCCAGGCTGGAAATCCACCGACATTAATCGATCCAAACATTTCGGCAACACCATTCAGGTGACCGATAGTGGCCATGGATCCTTTTGACTCATAATTAAACGGTTTCGTCTCTTCTCCACGTACTGCCCGCGTGATATTGTCGGCCAGCTGCTGCCCTTCACGGATAGCGAATTGGGCCGTGGGCGGCGAAAGCTTCCCATCGTGTTCATTCGGAATCAACGCACAATCACCTATCGCCCAGACATTTGAATGACCCTGTACTGACATATCAGGATCGACAAGCAGGCGGCCACGCTCGTTTGGTACGTCCAGCTGTTGCACCAATGGATTGGGTTTGGTGCCGATCGTACAGATCGTGGTTGCGCCATCGATTCGACCTTGTGAGTCAGTGATAACACCCTGCTCGTCTACGCTGGTAACACCAGTGCCAAGTGCCAGATTGACCCCGCGTTTGGACATCTGTTCGAGCACGTGTTGCCCGAGGGCCGGTTCCATTTCCTGTAATGGCAGTGCTTCACGATGAATGATCGTGACTTTCAGATCATCGTCGTTAAGGCGTGGGTAGTGCTTGTGGGATGCCAGAATGAAGTCCTGAATAGCACCTCCAACCTCGACACCGCTGAATCCCGCGCCGATAACGACGAAATGACCCATCCACTTACGCTTTTCCGGATCTTCTTCCAGTTCGGCTTTTTCCATCTGTTCGATAACGCGGTTACGAAGTTTCAGCGCATCGCCCAGCAGCTTGAATGGAAGAGCATGCTGTTGCATCCCGGGGATGATATCCAGGTTGGCACGTGATCCAAATGAGAAGACAAGATGCTCATAGTTAATGGAGCCGTGTTTGTCTTCGCCTTCGAAATGAACCGTTTTGGCGTCTAAATCCACATTGGTTACACGTCCGGAAATAAATCGTGTCTTGCGAACCATTCGCCGGATGGGGGCAATGACATGACTGGGCAGAACACTGGCGCCCACCACCTCAGCAAGCATCGGGTTGAAGGTCGTGTAGTTTTCTTCGCTGACCAGAACAACTTGCCAATCATCCGTTAGCTGTCGTTCAAGCTTTTTCACCATTTGCGTACCGGCAAATCCGCCACCTATCACGACAACGTTCTTTTTGTCGAGAGACAGAATATGCTCGACCTCGAGATCCGATCCGAAGTGGATCAGCCGTAATGCAACCACCGCGCTGATAATCAGCAGATGGAACAAAATGTTGATAATGCCGATCGTTGAATTCGACATATCGGGAAAGCCGACGGCAACCAGATGCAAGATTGTCAGAGCAACCAGCATCCAGCCAACGTTTTTGATTTGAAATCCGGTCAGTAGTGAGAGTCCACCGATCAGGGACAGGATGAGCAAGGGTGTACTTAGCCATGCGTTGTCGGGCACTACCACGCCATGCTCCAGACCCGTGATGCCCATCAAGAAATAGGCAAGAAAAGGCAGCGCAACCGATGCCCTGATCAGGATTACACCGAGATTCTTTCCGGCGCCGCTGACAACACTGTGTGCAAATGAGGACAGACCACCAAAATTCTTGCGTGCAATCCAGTGAACAATGCTGGACCCACGTCCGATAGCCCAGCGTCCACTACCCAGATAAAACATCGCGGTGTAGAGACCCGCTCCCATAAAATGCGCAAAGAGACTGAGTACGCGAATATTTGAGTTCGTATCATTGATGACGACCAATGATTCGGCGACTAGCGTGATGATGACTAACGCGGGTAAGGCGAGTCGAATATTCCACCCAATAATAAGCATGATACCGCCGATTACCTCAGCGGCAATGACGATATCGAACAACCAGGGAAGATGCGGCTGCAGGAAAGCCGGGAAATTGGTCATCATTCCCAGAAAATCGTCTGGCATGAGCAGTTTGAAAATGCCCGGTATCAAAAAGAATATCCCTGCTGCGATCCGCAACAGGCCAACGCCGGTATCGGTGAGTGTTTCCGATCGATTCAGAAGATTCTTATCTTCAGCCATAATCCTGATTATTCCTTGTTCCAGTAGGCAGCTTGCTCAACTGCGACTGATATCCATAGTACCTGCCCTCGCAGAGTTGCACGGGAGGCGAGCTGTTTTTGGGATTTTAAGCCATTGGCGTAAAACATCAAGGTAGCGGGAAGCGACCAGGCTGTTTTAGAAACTTAAATCACTGAATACCGCACATTTCGGAGTTACCTTACGAAATAAAGGCGCTATTGTATCTTCGCCATTAATGCTTCCACCTGGGCGCGGGTTGGCATGGACGGCGCGGTCCCGGCACGAGTCACCGACAGGCCGGCGACCGCGGCGGCGAAGTGAGCGGCGTCAACAGGGCTTTGTTTTTGTGCAAGTGCAGCCGCAAAACCGCCATTAAATGCATCACCGGCGCCGGTTGTCTCAACCACCTCGCCGGCGATGACGGCCGGTATATGAACTGATTGCTCGGCGTTGTGCAACAAGGCACCTTGCTCGCCAAGTGTGATCAGGGCCGTTCCGACCCCTTTTCCGAGTAAAACGTCGCCGGCTTTTTTGGCATCATCAATCGATACCACCTTTACCCCTGTATACGCTTCTACTTCAGTTTCATTGGG
>CAYULV010000359.1:0-3264 GCA_964445655.1 uncultured Granulosicoccaceae bacterium
TAACCTTATTGTCAATGCCTAAGTGCAGCGTTTGCCAATAAGCTGATAGGTTTCCGATTTTCGATGCAAGCAGTTATCAACAGCATCGAATTCAGCACCACGAGTGCGGGAATAGCCGAAAACTGGCTCGGCGTAGCGCGCAACCTCCATCCAAGCACAAAAATGCTTGAGAATGCACATACTCTCATTAAATTTGTTGCTGGGCACAAAAATATTGGAAGTCGGACAAGTGGTAAGAATCGCTCGATCTCGAAAGCCCTGGATGAGGAGTACTAAAGCCCCCCGGCTGCCCTCTCCCGTCCGTGATCGCTCTCCCGTCCGTGATCGCTCTCCCGCGCCGCGAAAGCTCGCAAATGCCTATTCGCCGGCATTTTCTGACAGCTTGCTTATCGGGTGCCCAGACAGTCGCCCCCTAGGCGCTTTACACAGCCCCTCACCCTCTACCTAACTTGGCGGCATTGGGTACGCAGCTTTACCAGCCTCGAGCGAGAGCGTTTTTACGGCGAATGCTCGAGACTGTTTTGACGTTACGGCTCGCAGGTGCGATCCAGATTTATCGCCGCCCGGCAAACAGATGATCAAGTGACACTTTGCCCGCGCCGTATATGAACAAGTAAAGCAGGAGGAATATCCAAAGTGTTCGTTGATCGGCAATCACTGAGTCAGGGATTCGATCAAAAAAGGAACCGACGGTCTTTTCATCTGCGGCGTGTGCAGTGATATCAACGTAGCTCTGCACCAATACGAAAACCACCATGCCCAAAGCCGCAATGCGAGTAAACAATCCTGCCACGATCAGTACCGGCAGAATAAATTCTGCGTAGGTACCCGCATAGACAATCCATTGATACGGAAACGCAGGTATCTGCGAGGCATCATAATTAAACTGTTCAACGACTTTCGGCAATATCTGAAAATAAGCGTTGTCCTGAACCTGAAAAAAACCAGACAGGCCATCACCTACTTTTGTTTTTGCAGAGTTTATGAAATACAGCAGGAGCACCGAAGCAAACGTCAAACGAGCCAACAGGCCCGGAAACCAATCTTGCAGTCCTTCCTGAATAAACTGGAATGTTGCCCGATGTAGTCGGCTTATCGGATTAGTCATAATTTTTTGATGTTTACCAATGAAATTGAATTAAAGAATGTTACTAAATGCGCCGAGGTTGATGAGACCAGTGAGATGCTCACCAACATTGAAATCGTTATCCTGCTGTAAGCCATGCTCCGCGGCGGCCCCCAAGGTTTCGCCACTCTGCATCTGGTTTAGAAACTCAGCACCCGCCGGGGCAACTCTACTGACTTGAACCTCTATTCCAGGACGAGTAATCACAACCGCCTCGCCATTACGCATGTCAACTTGATTGTAGGTGTTGTCATTGGCGCTGGCCTCAGCGATACAAGCCGTCCAGATACTTCCTATCGGCCAATCGGAATCGACACAATGTAGCGCAGGGTGACATTGTAACCGGATATCCATAATTGATTCAGGTGCAATCTCGGCCAATGATGATGGGTGAAGCACCGGTGCGTTTTCGCAGTGATAGGCCTGCAACTTCCACCATTCCAGTTCTGCAATATCTCTCAGGAATGGTAGTTTGTCGGTATTGGGTAACGACGATAAAAAACCACCAAATTCGCGGCCGTACTCGGCCATGACGGGTTGCACCGGCGGGTTTGCGTCAATAAACGCACGCGCACTCGCTTTGAAAAATTCATCACCCACTAGCCTGTCAATCGCCGGATAGGTGCTGCGTAAAGCATCGATAAGACTGACTACCCGGTTGTTGCGATAAATATCAAATCGACGGCCTTGACCACTGTCTTTGTCAGCGCGCAACAGTGGCGCACTGTCAATGCTTGCATTTTGCAGGGCAATGGCGAATTTCTCGTGGAAGCCGCTGTGGTTCAAAACACTAAACTCTTACGTTGCTACTTGACGCCGCTGTAGAAGTGGATGATTGCAACAGTTGATCAGCCCGGTTCATTTCCGCGAGGAATACTGACCACTCAGGTACGTTGGCATCCCATTCGATCAACGTGGGTACAGCGCCTGTCAAGGAGATCGTGTGAGCATACAACTCCCACACCGCATCACATACCTCTCGGTCATGCGCATCTATCAACAACGGTTCGGATGCGACTGACACGTCAGTTGAGTGGCCTGCCAGATGGATTTCACCGACAGCTTGCAACGGCAACTGCTCGATGTACTGCGTAGCCGAGTATCCACAATTGTGCGCTGATATATAGACATTATTGACATCCAATAGCAGCCCGCAGCCAGAACGTTTGATTACATTAGCAATGAACTCGCTTTCCGACTCAACCGAGTCACTTAAACTGAGATAGTTAGAGGGGTTTTCAAGCAGCATCTGCCGACCCAGGCATGTTTGAACCTGATCGATGTGTTCACACACGATGTCTTCTGTTTGACGGTTGTACGGCAACGGCAAAAGATCGCTTAAAAACTGATTTTCGTGCGTAGACCACGCCAGATGTTCACTGAAAGACTCAGGCTGGAATCGATCTACCAGATTGGCTACTCGTTGCAGGTGACTGGCATCCAGACCGCCTGCCGAACCGATAGACAGACCGACCCCATGGACTGACAGCGGATAATTCTCGCGTATTTTTTCCAGATAATGGAGAGGCGCGCCACCGGCACCAAGATAATTCTCAGCGTGTACCTCGAACCATCCCACGTCGGGTTGATCGATCAAGATATCGTCATAGTGCTGAGGTTTAAGGCACAACCCTGCCGTTTCTGGCAGGGTCGCCTTGTTAGCATCGCCCGTTTGCGATCGAAACGAGCTACAACTTATTGATGCATCCACAATGAAGCGGACATTTTTAAGCGGTGTTTATCCCGCAGGCAAATCGCGGTCGAGAGCTTCGAGAGATCCCTTGCGATCTTCCGGCAGTTCAAAAGCAGCGACCGTTTCCTCAACGCCAAATTTGACGCAATCGCCCGCTGGAACCAGTGTCCAAGCATTACCCTGGTAATCAACTGTCGAAGTACCGGCACATGTAGTTCCTGGACCAGCTGCGCAGTCATTTTGACCGGCTAAGGACACGCCGTAGCACTTCTCTTTAGCGCCAGCTTGCGCTGTTTGAACCACAGCAGCCTGCGACAGAGCTAAAGCAATTGAGCCAGCGATAAGGGCAGCATTTCGGTTATTACTATTTTTACTCATTTTGTATATTCCTTCGGGTCAGCCACGCTGCCGACCTTAGTAGTTACAAGTGTGGTTCCCTCCGGGA
>CAYULV010000360.1:0-3244 GCA_964445655.1 uncultured Granulosicoccaceae bacterium
GGACATCATATGGGAAGACGCCTCTGAGGGTGAGGCCGGTATTGATGCCTGGTGGTTATATGTCGGATCAGAGGACGATGAAACGTTGTATCTGAACACACTGGAGCTTCCTGTCGAGACGACACAAGCTACTGCCACTGGCCTGATACGCGATAGTCGCATAAACGTAGTCCGACTATGGTACCGCGTCGATGCACTGTGGCGCAGCGTTGTGGCTACCGTTGCGCTCGACCCCTGAGTAAATCAAAGCAATAATTGACAAAAAGTTGAATCACGTACAGGTGGGATGAACCAACACTGGTTCATCCCACCTGCCTTGTACATCCATCAAACCAGATATGATTTACCAACTCTTTTCAATGTATCAAAAGAGAGCGGGACTTAAAAATCAGTAGTTCGAATTCAGGTGCAACTCACAAAAGGATTGTTACAAGTAAAAGAATATCTCGCTGACCATTGACCGAAGCCTCCATTGGCGTAAGTTTGAACCCACCAGTTGACTGTGTCTCCTTGCATGATCAAACCGAGATCAAAATTTGCGGTACAAGTACTACCAACTGTTGTGCATCCCAGTTCTGCGGCAGTAAACCACTTGGTCAACACCCTGTTTCCACCTAATCGATCTTGCGTGTACAACCGATACCACGTAGCACCGAACCTTACTTCCCATTGGAAATGACGGGGCACCACAGTCGTGGTAGTTATTGGAAATATCGCCTCCGTTACGATTCCAGGATACACGTCGTTGTCTGCGTAATAATACGTGCGCCCTTCACTCCATGGTCCGTGGCCATCAGCATTCCATGTCTGAATCCACCATGTTTTTTCACCTGAGCTAGTGGGAATGCCGTTCCCAGTATCGGGAAATACGAAACACGTGTCGACTACGGCACAACCTGCTTCGAGTGGCGTATACCATTTACTAAACACGGCCGATCCGTCCGTGACATACAGTCTGTAGTAAGTCGCACCAGGAACTGTCTTCCATACATATATAGGTACAGTTGCGGTAGATCGCCCGCTGGGAGCATTCAAATGTACTACCGCCTCAGGTACGGCCGCCTGAACAGGCGAATAAGCCATTGCCAATAGAACAAAGATCAGACTGTAACGTGGGTTTCTTAATCTGCCGAGTGTTTTTCTTGCAAAATCAATTGCCCCTTCAAACAAAAACATAGTTTCTTCGCTCGTGATGGGAGAAAAAACATCATCACGAAATCGACTAACGGTTTCAACTAGCTATTAGCATAAAGCCAGAAGAACCCATGTTTGGACGGAAAATGACACATCGTAAGGCGTTTGGTTTAGTCAACACACTCGTATAATAATTCGCCGCGCTTACCTTCGCGAAGCTCACTGCGAGACGCTGAGGCTCGAACTCCACGGTCCCGCTCCAAGTGAGTTCAAGCCCAACACATACCATTCAGCATCGCCTGAGACATAGGCGGGACCTATATAGATAGCATCAGAATTAATAAACTCCACCAAAGGTATAGCCGATGCAAAAAGTGTAAGACAATAGGCAAACTAGCCTGGCGATGCGTTGAATCTAGCTGCGTCCATATTCGTCGCCGATGCGGACAATGTCATCCTCACCCAGGTAGGCACCAGACTGCACTTCTATCAGGTCCAGTGGAATTGTTCCCGGATTATACAAACGATGCATGGCACCCAGCGGAATGTAGATGGATTCATTCTCGCTAAGCATGATTTCCTCTTCTCCGCGAGTGACGATGGCGGTCCCACTGACTACCACCCAATGCTCCGAACGGTGAAAGTGTTTTTGAAGAGAGAGTTTAGCGCCCGGTTTAACTGTAATTCGCTTAACCTGAAACCGCGCGTCGATATTCAAACTAGTGTAATGCCCCCATGGGCGGTAACAGGTTTTATGGGTGCTCAGTTCCGTTCGATGTTCATCCTGCAATGGCTTGATCGCATCCTTGATACCTTGCGATTGTTCCGCATCCATGACAATCACCGCGTCTGATGTCTCTACCACAGCTACATTTTTCAAACCCTTGGCTACGATCAGTCGATCTTCGGCGTGGACATAACTGTTCTCGCATCCGTCAAGATAGACATCACCCACCGCCACATTGCCGTGATCATCCTGCGCGGCGGCCCGGTGAACCGATGCCCAGCTGCCGATATCAGACCAACCCGAGTCGTAGGCTATCACCGCGACCTTGTCAGCTTTCTCAAGCACTGCGTAATCAACGGAGATGTCCTCACACTGTTCGAAGCTTTCGGCATCGAGACGAATGAAATCTAGATCCTCTTTTGCATTCGCTACCGCCTGCCGTGTTCTCTCATGCATGGCAGGATCAAGCCCATGCAGAATGTCCAGAAAATGCGCTGCCTTGACGATAAATACGCCAGCATTCCATAAGCAGTTCCCGTTCTCGATCAATTTCCGAGCAAGGTGCACATCCGGCTTTTCAACGAATTCACTGACGGTGTTCAAGGCGACATTATCCGCCGAATGTTGCACACAGATGTAGCCATAGCCTGTTTCAGCACGCGTCGGCTTGATGCCCAGCGTCACCAATAAGTTCTCGCTGGCGGCCTCTACCGCCGCGTCGATGGCAGCCGCAAAGGCCGTGTTGTCATCAATCTTGTGATCTGCAGGCATGACGACCATGACACCGTCCTTGTCTTTTTGCACCGTATGCCAGGCAGCAGCAGCAATCGCTGGTGCAGTGTTACGTGCAACCGGCTCGAGCATGATACTGGCGTTGCTGATACCGCTCGCCTGAATGTGTTCAGCGGTGAGAAAACGGTGCTGCTCAGCACACACTACCAGCAGTTCCTCATCGTTGTGCGGTTGTAAACGCATTGCTGTTTCCTGCAACAAGGACGACTCTCCCGCGAGATTAAGGAACTGCTTGGGAAAATCCTTTCTCGACACAGGCCAAAGCCGGGTTCCGGAACCGCCGGCAAGGATGACGGGAAAGTAAGCGTTCTTATTTCGATTCATTCCTGATCTCTCGTGATACAGCGTTGTTCGTCCACACCAAAAAACCTGCTCTTTGCACCAACTGCTGACTCCAAGCGAGTGTGCCTGGCCATTCTCGCACGAACGATTTCCCGGCTCTATGGCAGGGTTTTTGCCAGGCTATCAAACAGATGTGCCAGCCCCTCGGCCCTGCTAAAACTATAATTTGATTTAATGCAACGTGAAATGCTCCCGCTCGCATAACAGAATAACCGTTCGCAGCGACGAGCAAAAATTGTGAACCATGTT
>CAYULV010000361.1:0-3243 GCA_964445655.1 uncultured Granulosicoccaceae bacterium
CCTGCCACCGGACGCGGTAACCAGGTGTTGTACAAAATGAACTGTGAGAAGTCTCGATCCTCATCCGTGACGACAACCGCATCATATTTTCGCGCTTGGGTAAATACCGGCACTTCCTGTGCAGCATTTCGGCGCATGTCTGCATCTTCAATCCATTGCTTTTCTTCGACAAACTTCAGCTGGAACTTCTTTGCTGATCGTCGCATGGCTTCGGCATAGGCAATATCACCCGGACGATTCCCCTCGATCAGAAACAGTTGCCGCCATTTGCGCTTGTTGAAGAACTGCATCAAGGCATCAGACAGCATCAAGCGAGACGGTGCCGTGTGCAATACATTGGCGCGGCACCCATCGTCACGCAAATTGACCGCGCGACTACGCGCATTGAACAACAAGTCATCGGCCGCTTCTGGCATATCGGCGATGGCCAGCAGTACATCGGGCTCGACATTCAACACAACAAGACGCGCCTGATTTTCCAGCGCGCTACGTACAGGCGCAAGGACATCGTCGCCGATATCAATGATCAGAGTGTCGAGATTGTGCTTCTGCCCGAGAAAACGCCCAGTCGTATTGTTGTCAAGCGTGCCAAGGGTCGCACCACGCTCACCATCATCTTCTGGCCAGACCACCAGATTCGACAACACGGGTGGACGTTCGATCTTTTGCTCGACGTACAACACATCGATCGCCAGCTCATCAGCCGCCACTGCCGGCCCGATTCCCAGGCAGCAGCAAGCTAAAACAGCTGTTTTAGCAGGTAAAAACCATGTTTTAAGCACCGACAAGGCCCGATTTCAGAGAACTTAATTAACGGATTCAACAACTTACCGGGGTCCGACCCGATCGGCTATGGCCCATCAGTAGAAGATGGCCTGCGAGTGCCCACATAAGGTGCTCAGGTCAGTGCTTTTTGCACTAGATAGTAGAACGCTGCACGGTTCTTCATACGGCTGTTTTTCATACGCTCGGCCACTTTTTGAATAGCGGCGGTCGCTGAGTCGCGATCGTCATAGCCAAGCTTTTTGACCACGAAATTCTTGCGCACCGTTTCCATTTCGGTCGGATCACTACCGGCGACTGAAAGCGCGTCCTTGTTATCAATCACAAGCTTCATGTTGTTGGCAAGCTTGGTAATCAACTCATCGTCAATATCCGTTTCGCCAGCTTTCTCAAGTTGGCTTAAAGCATCTGCCTTGTACTTCGCCAGTTTCTCTTTCAGTTCACTCATTGACTCCTGACTCCTTGCAGCTGTGTGAATAGAAGAGCCTGATACTATTTGAACCGTCAATCAAGCGTAAAGAGCAGTCTGTTAAATATTTTCACTTACGCGACACACTTGAGAAACATCAAGGCAGTTCGATATTGGCATTGCGGGCATACACCTTGGCGACAGCCGCATCATCTTCCCGTCCCAGTCCCGAGCCAGAGGCTGCAACAAACTGCTGCAATGCAGCGGCCGTCAAAGGAGCGCCGAACTTGGCGTCTTTGGCAATATCCAGCACGATACCCAGATCCTTCAACCAGATATCGATCGCAGAGTGCGGCGTATAGTCGCCCGCTATTACATGTGGTGCACGATTCTCAAGCATCCAGCTGGTACCAGCACATTGCGAAATCACTTCAAGAAACTCATCCGGTGCAACACCCTGTGTCATACCAAAGGTTATAGCTTCAGCCATTGAGGCAATGTGCACACCTGCCAGCATCTGATTCACTACTTTCATTGCAGACCCGGCACCCGCTTCAGCACCCAATTCAAACACCTTCTCGCTGATCGCATCCAAGGCAGGCCTGGCCTGTGCAAATGCCTGCGGCGTACCTGAAGCCATGACACTCAGCGCACCTGCAGCCGCTTTTATCGATCCACCTGAAATAGGCGCATCCAGATAATGAATACCTTTGGCCTGACATCGGGATTCTATCTGCCGTGCAAAATCCGGCGAGACAGTCGCCGAGGAGATGATGGCAGCACCTGCTTCAAGTGATGCCACAACGCCATCTTCGCCGAACAAAACATCCTCGGTTTGCTCAGCATTCAAGACAACAACGACGACAACATCAACGCTTGACGCAATATCAGCAAAGTGCGCTTTCTGACCACCCGCTTTGACCAATCGATCGACCGGTTCGTCAGTGACGTCATAACCGTAGACCGTATGCCCGGCCTTGATCAATGACTGAGCAATACCAAAACCCATGGACCCCAAACCAAACACAGCCGAAGTTGATGGAGTCGTCGCTTGAGTCGTGGATTGCGCTGTAGCTTGCGACGCACCAGCCACGTCGGATTGATCAGCCATTGAGGGTAGAACTCCAATACGAATTGGAGCCGATCTTATCAGGCTCAGATGTTCAGCATTTTGCGCACGGCTTTTTCTCGACTTTCAAGCCCGGCAGCCCGCCCTTCTTCAATGGCGACAAGCGGTGGCACCCCGGCCTTTGCCCGATACATGGCCCAGATCGCACCCGAACGATTCGACGAAACACAATGCACCAATATGGGATAAAGCTTGGGGTCTTCGACCAGAGCCGCAAACTTGTCAATTTCGCTCCAGTCCGGCGCGCCTCTGCCAACGACAATGCGTTGGTAATTTACGCCGATATCTTTCGCCAACTGTTCTTCTTCTACTGCACCGTCTTCATTTGGGGCACGCAGATCAATAACCAGTTTGAAGCCAAGCCGTTTAGCCTCTTCAAGGCCCTTGCCTCTGAGCAATCCTGCATTGGCCACATAAGGCGAGACACGATTGTAATTAACGATGGAATCCGACACCTCGCCACCGAACGGCGCTTGTTTTACACGCTTTCCATAAGAGCGAAATGGTGCACTGAGCGATGAATCGGATTGCGCTCGGGTCAGAGCAGGTGCTGCAGCCGTGGCGGCCGTTGCCGAGGCCAGCATGAGAGAGTTTAAAAAGCGACGTCTTTGCATGGGTCAAAGAATCCTGTTTGGGTTGACTTGGCTGTTCGATTACACGATGAGTGTAAATCGAAGCCTCAACCGGACTCTGTGACTAAGTCACTCTGTATTTTCGGTCAACTGGATTGGGTCTGACCCAGTCGCTCCAACCCAGCGCGCGTCCTCTACGCCGTACGTCCTCTACAACAGCGCTCAATCAGCGAAAATCTAGCCTTCGGAACGACTACCCGAGTCTTCCGAACCTTCCCCTACTATCTTGTCGAAGATTTCTTTGCGGTGGACAGACACTTCCCTCGGCGCATCGATGCCGATTCGTACCT
>CAYULV010000362.1:0-3237 GCA_964445655.1 uncultured Granulosicoccaceae bacterium
CGTGGATTCCGGGCTCGATGAAACGTGCGCCTGATGATAACGCCAATTAGCGGATACGTTATGCTGGGAGCCATGCAAGATCCAATATTTGATCTCAGTAGCAAAACGGCGCTGGTCACCGGTGCCAGTGGTGGTCTTGGGTATCGATTTGCCGAGGTGCTGGCAAATGCGGGTGCGCATATCATCATTACCAGCCGAAATATCGAGCATTCTTCTTTGGCGTCACTCCAACAGCGTTACCCGCAGCGCTGCTTGCCGTTACCGCTTGATGTGTCAGATCGCGGGTCTATCGATGATCTGTTCAAAGCCATCGAAAGGCATGGTTTGACCGCCGATGTGCTGGTAAACAATGCCGGCATCGCCGCAGGTGATCTTGCCCGAGATGTGTCGGATGAAACCTATGACGCGATTCTCACGACCAATCTGCGAGGCCCCTGGCAACTGGCGCAGGGGTTTGCCGAGCGTTTGATCGCAGCGAACCAAGCCGGAAGTCTGATCAATATTGCATCGATACTTGCCACCCGGGTCACGGCGGCGACTGCGCCTTATGCGGCAAGCAAAGCAGCCTTGCTGCATATGAGTAAATCGCTGGCGCTCGAGTGGGCTCGCTACAACATCCGCGTCAATGCGATTTCACCGGGCTATATCGAAACTCGGATGACATCAGACTTCTTTAAAACAGAAGCAGGTTTGCGTACCATCAAGCGGATACCGCAACAGCGCATCGGTCAACCGTCTGATCTTGATGGAGCGTTGCTGTTGTTGGCATCTGATGCATCGAACTATATGACCGGCAGCGAGATTGTCATCGATGGCGGGCATCTTTGTTCTGCTCTTTAAAGTTCTAGCCTCCACAGTCGTTCCAGCCACAACAGTTGATCCTGTACAGGAAACCATTCAATCCATGACACAGATTACCTCTCATATACTGGATACATCAGCTGGCCGCCCAGCGGCCGGTGTAAAGATCGGCCTGCTGCGACAACTGGGCGATGCCTGGCAGTTGCTGGGTTCCGCTTCGACCAATGATGATGGTCGTGTGGCTGACTTCACCGGTAATGATGATGTACTTGCGGCCGGCACTTACAAATTGACCTTCTATCTATCTGACTATTACGCCAGGCAAAAGCAGGCGAGCTTTTATCCGTTTGTTGATGTTGTATTCGAGATAGATGGCGATGGTCAGCACTATCATGTGCCATTGCTGTTGAACCCGTTCGGTTACTCGACATACCGCGGTAGCTGACGACGAACACAGGGGGCGATATGAATCGATTACCGATATAATGCTTGATTTCTGCATCCAGGCAACGGATGCTGAATGACAATACCTTTTAAACGAAAACACTATCCATTGATCCAAACCTGAGTAAATCCATGAGCCTGACATCACGTAAGCCCGAAGCTGGCAAACCACTACACGTCTTTAACGCCACCGATATGAACGGAGATCCCGTCACGATTGGCGCTGCAAACGGTCGTTGGCAATTGATCGTTGTCTATCGCGGTAAACACTGCGGCCGCTGCAAGCCTTATCTCAATACGCTAGAAGCGATGCAAAAAGAGTGGGTCGATGCTGGTTTCGACGTCCACAGCGTGTCCGCTGACACGGTTGAAAAAGCCAAAGCTGATATCGCTGAATTCGGCTGGACATTTCCGGTTGCTGCCGAATTGTCCGAAGCAGACATGCACAAGCTGGGTCTCTATGTCAGTGATCCGCTGACACCTGATGAAACCGATCGGCGTTTCGCGGAACCCGCCGTCTTTTGCCTGCGTCCGGATGGGACTGTGCAAATCGCTGCCATTTCCAATGGCCCGTCAGCACGACCAGAGCTGGCCGGATTACTCGATGGCATGATCTTCACGATCAAGCACGACAAACCGGCGCGTGGTCAAGTAGGGGAGTAAAGCTTTCGCCAGTGACGCGCTATATCGATGCGGCGCGTCACCCAAACCCGATCGTGTTCACCAATGTAATCAAGAAAGCGGGCCAGGGCAGCTGCACGTCCTGGCCTGCCTACAAGCCGTGAATGCAATCCGATGGACATCATCTTTGCCTGTCCGGCCAAGCCTTCAGCGTACAAGACATCGAAACTGTCTTTCAAATACTGAAAGAACTGCTCACCTGAATTGAACCCCTGTGGTGTTGCGAAACGCATGTCATTTGCATCAAGGGTATAAGGCACCATCAGTTGTGGTCCATGCTCGCTTTTGCGCCAGTAAGGCAATTCGTCAGCATAGGTATCTGCGCAATATTCGAAATGATCGTGTGCAGCGCACAGATCTTGAGAATGCTCTGATGTGCGCCCGATATAAACACCGCTTGGCTTTTCGCCCGTTACCTGCTCATGAATGGCGATAGCCTCGAGCAGATGTGCGGCTTCATCAGCTTTTGAAAAATGTCGATAGTCAATCCAGCGCAAGCCATGCGTCGCTATCTCCCAGTTTGCTTCTCGCATTGCAGCCACGGCCTCAGGCACGCGTTGCAGGGCCATCGCTACGGCAAACACGGTGACCGGCATCTTGCGTTCGCTAAACAGTCTGTGCAAGCGCCAGAATCCACTACGGGCACCGTATTCATAGATGGATTCCATATTCATATGGCGCTGATCAGGCCAGGCATCGGCACCGACTATCTCAGAGAGAAAAGCTTCGGATGCACTATCACCGTGCAAAATATTGTTTTCGCCACCTTCTTCGACGTTGATGACAAACTGCACCGCTATGGCCGCGTTGTCAGGCCATCGAGCGTCGGGAGGGTGCTGGCCGTAGCCTTTGAGGTCGCGCGGGTAATCGTCGGTGTTCATCACACCGACGGTATCAAGGTTTAGCGCAAAATGGAAAAACTGATGGCGCTTTTCTTACCAACTCTTGGCGCAATGTTTACAAGACTGAATGAATTCAGATTCACCTGACGGTTAGCTTCAAGGTCGGTGAGAATTGCGCGGGCATATTGATCGGCCCAGTCGGGCAATTCGCCAAACATCATGAACTGAGCAAAGAGAAAGGTCAGGTCTTCGTCATCAGCCCGATCGCCAAACCAGGTCAGATAGGCTTCGCTGAAGAGCTTGAACTCACTGATGTTCAGCAGGTTCGCCGCTTTGGATATCGATTGCATCGCTTGATCCTATGGCTTGTTATAAGTATATGTAAACCGTTTCGGAAAGGCCCTGATAGTAGGACCAGCTTGTGCTTGTTTCGTTCGCGAATAGTTCTCAAAGTTAACGGCTGATAGTG
>CAYULV010000363.1:0-1993 GCA_964445655.1 uncultured Granulosicoccaceae bacterium
GCATCCGTTAACACGGGAACCACGTTTTGCGACAAGTGGTTAAATTCCTCGGGGGACATGATTTCGTCTGAAAAGCTGGCAAAACCAGCGGCTCGCGCAATTTCCGGTGCGTGCAACATGACATTGGTTGATCCGCCCACCGCCATCGAGACAATCACGGCGTTTCGAATGGCATCGCGACTAACGATATCGCGTGGTGTATCGCCGCGTTCGATCATACCCTGCAGATAGCTTACGAGTTGTTCGGGAAATTCTTTTAAACGGCGAGCATCATCGGATGGCGGGGCCACCATATGCAAGGGCTGCATACCTACGACGCCAATAAAGGTTTGCATCGTGTTGTAAGTGAACATCCCGCCGCAGCTGCCGTAACCGGGGCACGCCTCTCGAGAAAGACGCTGCTTGTAATCCTCGTCATCATGCCCGGCGACTTGAAAAACCGTGACGATATCAATGGCCTGCTCGGTTGCCGAATCCTTACCCGGGCGAATGGGACCGTCTGACATGATGATGGCCGGCCGATTGTGTTCCAGTAATCCCGCCAAGGTGCCCACCGGTGGTTTGTCACAGGCGACAACCGCAATGGTCCCTTCCAGACCACTTGCACTGAGGTGCTCACAGACGGTGTCATGGGTCACTTCGCGACCAATCAGCGAATAGCGCATCTCTCGCGTGCCATTGCGCATGCCATCAGAGGTTGCCACCGTATATTCCGGTTGCACCAGGCGCATGGGCATTTTCCCATCACCCCGGCCAAGGCGCTGACGCAAATGCTCATGGATCGCTTCAACCTTGCGTTGCACACCCAGATAACACTGACTGTCGCCTTTGGTGCCAATAACACCAACCGAGGGCTCGTGTATCAGATCCATATCGGTATTGAGCTCTCGGGCAATACCGTATGTTTGAGCGTTGCGACCGGGGTTTTTGTCGAAAATAACGGTTTTTGATTGGTTGGTCATCGAAATGTCGAAAGCTCTGGATGGTTCGTTAAAGACATTGTACTAAATAGGGGTCCCTTGATCACGATTAAGCGCCATCGGACTATCAAGCGTCACGATAGGTATCACGATGCGGATCACGATGCGGATCGCGATGCAGAAATAAGGACATTTAATCGACCTTAAAGGATTCTAGATCGTCCTTGCTGCTACCCTACCTACTTCCGAGTGGCAGCTCCTGCTACCAAACTTCAATAGCGTGCCCGAAAAACGCCAGAACAGATCATGAATTCTGCAGGCACCCCTGCCAGCTCAAATCCTTTGGCACCGTTTGGCCATCCGGTATTTCGATCTCTTTGGATCGCTACGCTGATTTCAAATCTCGGCGGGCTTATACAGATTGTTGCGGCAGGCTGGACAATGACCACATTGACTGATTCTCAGTCAATGGTTGCGTTGGTTACGGCCTCAACCTCCTTGCCGATCGTCACATTGTCTCTTTTTGCCGGGGTGCTGGCAGACAACTATGACAGGCGCCACATCATGCTTGTCGCGCAATGCCTGATGTTGTTCGCCTCCATCGGATTGACCTTAACAACCCATTTGAACCTGTTAACGCCGTGGTTATTGCTGATCTTCACCTTCCTGATAGGTTGTGGCGGGGCGCTTCACAATCCTTCGTGGCAGGCGTCAATAGGCGACATCGTGCCGCGCGAACAAGTAGCCGCTGCGGTGATGGCGAATGGCATGTCATTCAATATGATGCGCAGCATCGGCCCGGCCCTCGGTGGTCTGATCATCGTCGCCGCGGGTGCAGCGTCTGCCTTTGCGATAAATTCGCTGAGCTATGTAGCGCTGATACTAGCGCTGACATTCTGGCGAAAACCAAAGATCACCTCCGCGCTACCGCGTGAGCGATTTGTACGCGCGACAGGGGCCGGTTTTCGCTACGTCAGTTTGTCGCCAAATCTGTTAAGAATCATGTTGCGCGGCTGCCTGTTCGGATTGACCGCCATCGCCGTGCAAGCACTACTGCCGCTTGTTGCGCGCGA
>CAYULV010000363.1:2093-3191 GCA_964445655.1 uncultured Granulosicoccaceae bacterium
CCGCGCTGGGTGGTTGGACGGGCCATGTCTCTGTACATGATGTGCAACGCTGCGGGTTTGGCTCTGGGCAGCTGGGTATGGGGGCTGATAGCCCAGTCGTATGATCTGAAAATGGCGCTGATCACCTCAGCGGTAACCGTAGTCCTGGGCATGCTTGCCTGCATGAAGTACCCCTTGCCTGAATTCGATCGTCTGAATCTGGATCCGCTTAACCGTTTCATAGAGCCGACTCTGGCAGTACAACTAAAACCCCAAACCGGGCCTATCATGATCACCATCGATTTCGATATTGGCGAAGACGACGTACCTAGGTTTCTAGAGGCGATGACATCGAGACGGAGAATCCGAAAACGAGACGGCGCACGGCGCTGGTCATTGCTACGGGATCTTGAGCGACCAAATATCTGGACAGAAAAGTATTATGTGGCGACCTGGATTGAATACATCCGTCATAATCAACGCAGAACGCAATCAGATTCCAGCATTTCTGAGACATTGAACAATTTGCATCAAGGAACTAAGCCGCCACGCGTTCGTCGTATGATTGAACGGCAAACAGTTCCCAAACAGGCTGATCCTTATATTAAAAATACCTATAAGGAATTACGTTGAGATGATAAGGATAAAATGAGTTTCTTCCAGTTGGCAAAACGCCGTGACATCGTTATACGATCACTGATTATCGCGGCTATCGTTGGCACCATTCTCAACTTGATCAATCAAGGAGATGCAGTGGGAGACATGTCAAAGTTCGAACTAGGTAAATGCTTACTGACTTACATGGTTCCTTATTGTGTCTCCACTTATGGCGCAGTAACAGCACTCATGCATAAATAAGCCTGTTTTTTCAGTCCATAGTACCGATATTCAAGGCAAAACACCGCCAGCCTCAAGGTTCTGAATGTCCTGCGGCCAACTCACAGCAGACACGGGCAAACTCAATTCGCAATCGTTGGCGGCGTTCTGGGCCCACCCATCGCCCGGGGCTTGCAGCGCCTCGGGCGAGAAGTTTAATTCCTTGCCAAGCAATTAATTATCAGCCAACGACCTGTCCGTCCTCACGACGTATGGCAATAACGGCTGATCGTGGAACTGAAT
>CAYULV010000364.1:0-3172 GCA_964445655.1 uncultured Granulosicoccaceae bacterium
CCCATATGCAATCTGAAGCCTGGCCACAAAGGCCTTTACTATTTGCAGTGCTCGGTGCTGTTTTTGCACTTATTATTCATTTTCTGATTACAGATCTAAAGCCGCTTGATCCCGGTATTAATTGGCGGATCGCATTGGTTGTTGGGGTTGCGGCCTTCGGACTTGGCTTTGCCGTTTGTACGCATCGCAGGCATATATTCGGTGGTGCTGTGTTTGCGTTATTTGTTGCAGCAATAGCTGGAGGTACTACTTATTGGCGCCTCTATCTGGATTGGTCGGGCTGGTTCAGTTTTGTGGCACTTGCTATTTCTTTATTCATATTTACACCGTTTTACCAAACCGTTCTGATCAGTCATTGGCGTGACTATCGAGTGTTGGCTCAGCATGCATGGGGTAACGCAGTTGTTTTCGCATTGGGTGGCGCTTTTATTCCTTTGAGCTTGGGTTTGGCTTTCTTGCTGGCTGCCTTGTTTTCAATTGCGGGCATTGATTTTCTAAAGGAATTGTTACGTGAAGATTTAGCCAGGACGTTGATTATGGGTGTGGCGCTTGGCGCGGCTATTGGGGTGTTGCGAGAGCACGATTCGATAATCGCCTCTACGCAGGCGCTAGTGCAGAGTGTGTTTTCCTTGTTAGTGGTGCCGCTTGCTATTGGTCTGGGCGTTTTCCTGCTAGCGCTTCCGTTTACTGGCCTGGAACCACTATGGAGTACTAAAACGAGCTCTACTGCGATATTGTTTTCTTGTGCCGTGGGCGCATTGATCATCTTGAATGCGGCTATTCGTGAAGACGACTCTACACAGAGCAAAAATCGTGTAGTGCTCCTGGCCTCACGAGTGTTGGCAATAACAATAGCCCCGCTAGCACTGATTTCGGCCTATTCGTTGAAATTGCGTATTGATCAATACGGTTTGACGCCGGATCGACTGTGGGCAGTAGTAGTGTGCCTATTACTCGTATTGTACGGCTTGGGTTATTTTCTATCGGCTTTGCGTCGAAGCCGGTTCTTTGCATGGGTCAGAAGCTATAACTTGTATATGGCGCTTGTGGTTGCTGCATTGGCAGTTTTTCTTGCAACACCGTTGCTTGATTTCGGTGCCGTAAGCGCCCGTGATCAACTGGCCAGGTTTGAAAATGGTACTACTTCAGAAGATGATCTGGATTTAACTGCCTTTGCTTTTGATTTTGGCCCGGCCGGCCGTAGAACACTTGAAAACATGCGTGTTACGACGTCGACAGCGGTTGCTGCAAGAATAGACATTGTGCTTGGCCAGGATAAACGTTGGAATGCTTCAAGGTTGGAAAAACAAAAGAATGAAAGGGATCTTAAAGACATTATCAAGAGCATCCCCAGTACACGGCAGATCCCTGATGAGTTGCTCAGTGTATTGCGTGCTAGTGTAAATTGTAGAGATCAGTATTGTTATGCTGTCTGGTCTGAAAATGACGATACTGTATTGATTGTGGATCAGAATTGTCCGCGTGCGGGTCTATGTCGGCCAAGAGTAACTTTATATATACGTAGTGACTTTAATTGGCGTAGAGTCTATCAGCACACCAAACTTCTGGATGATGAATTAGGAGACGAAGACGATATCGCAGCTTATCTGCAGAATCTGGAGTCCGCAGCAATGCTTGGTGAGATAGAGCTACGACCAGTGCAGCGTATGCAGGTGTTTATTGGCGGTAGTCCAGTTGGACCAGTGGTAGAGTGATCAGCGATGCGGCCCGCTTGGGTTGCTCCATTACGGAGAATACTTATGAAACTGACATTAGGCCTGTTCGTCATGCTGAGCATCATGATGCCGCAATTAGGTCACGCTGATCGCACCCCGTTTTCTTTTTTACAACCGGGTGAGCTCGTTAATGATGATTCGCTTCAGCATGTTTCCGATGCGGACCGTGAGTTGATAGAAGAAGCTTCTACCATCATCTGTCAGAAAATTGCATGCGGCGATATACCTGAGATTACAGTGGTGGCAGATCCTGAAGGTAATTCTGTCTGTCAGGTGGCTTCCAGTGACATTGCCGACAGGCTTTTTATATGGCCTGTGGATTCAGGTAGCCGCATGGAGCATAAAATTGGATGCCTTGTTTATCTTTTGACCAAAGAGGTATTCACGGATAGTGTCCCGGAGGTGTGTAGTAATCCGCACTACGCGGGTCGGGTTGCCATTGGTGCAGACATCCTTAAAGACATTGCTGAAAAAGCTACTTCACCGACCGAAAATGTAAAAAATAAGCTGAGCAGCTTATCCGATAGCTTGCACAGGTCTTGTGTGGCTTAAGCGCCTTTTGTTTGTTATTTTGCGGCTAAGCCGCGGGTGGTTGGTCCATTTGGATAATAGGCACTACGTAGAGACTGTGTGAACCAGTTCCGTTATGCATCTGATGATCAATCAGGCACTGGGACTCCGCTACAGAATGCTCGTGCCATCTCTGCGATACGTACTGGCTCGATCACGCTATCGATGAGAACCAAGGTCCAAGGGGCGCTCTCGTCATCATCTCCTCCGCAGCGTAAAGTTGTCTCGTCCGGCACGTGCGGGCTAAAGTGCGCTATTTCGATTTCCAGTCCAGACTCTGCAACGCGTACACCGCGCACAAGGACATCGCTATTTTGCTGTGGGTCGAATGGCAGATACGCGCCGACGACGATACTGCTATCGAAGTCGATGACGGGTAACTCTACCCTGTTGTACACTTCAAATTCTGCAGGCTGCGCTGCTGCGAGGTCGGCGTTGAGCGATGCAGCGTCACGATAGACTACGAATTGCGTCGATCCCAGACTGTTCGCTTCAACGAGACTGTGCGCACGCCCGGCATCATTCTCACGCACTAATGTCTCGAATGGCACAACTTGTTCGCCTTCGCGCCTCACTCGACCGGAGAACACCATTTGAACGTTGTCGCCTGTTTCAAGGAATAGCCGACCCCCATCTATCCGCTGTATGAACGTCTCACCTCCGAACAGGCGTGGTATGACTCGCTCCACGATAGGTGGGATCTCGATAACCGAGCAGAGGCCAATGTCCTCCTCGCTCCAGTCAATGATATTCAATGTGGCGTCGTCCGATTGCCACTGACCGCTACCAACCTGGCAAAAACCATCGCCATCAATACGACCGTCCGCTTGGAGACTCAAGCGCCAAGTTGTATCAAGTCGTAACGT
>CAYULV010000365.1:0-3170 GCA_964445655.1 uncultured Granulosicoccaceae bacterium
GACGAGTCAGTCGCTTGATGTTGTCACGCAGCATCGCCAGCGTATGGTTGATGGTAAATAACGGATCCCATCCCACACGTTTCAACTCACCTTGCCCGGTGAGTGAACCCCGTACGGAGTGATGTTGAATCACACTAACGTCCGTTAAAGCCGCTTCAAGCTCATCGCAATAGCGCGGATGTTCATCGCAGGTGACCGTTGCCTTTGGGGCTATATACGGCGCTAAGGTCTTCAATAAATCGCGACGAGCATAGCCACTGAGATTACGCCGAGGACCGTATTTTTCCCTTGAACGGCGGGCAATCAGGCCAGAAGCGGGGATCTGCGCAACTCGAAAGCCCAGTATGCAGCGATGTCGCTCGCAGACCATTAATGCGACCGACAATGGCTTCAGCCTTGTGTGCTCAAACGTGATGAGCTCATCCCATTGGAGGTCGGTAAACGGCGACTGTGAGGCGAGCCAGGTTTCGATTTTTAGCCGCGCCCGTTCTGCCAGAAAGGTGATTTTACGGGCAACCGTATTCCTCGCACAGCCATGCTTGATCGCTATCCGGCGTTGCGCTGTGCTACTGGCGATATCAGCTTCTATCAGACGATTGAGACGTCGACGTTTTTGCCGGTAAGTGGGGGAAAACGTGGCCGAGGACAAGGTCTTGCCACAAGCCTTGCAGCGATATCGCTGTATGCTTTGGGCGTCCTCAGTACGTTGATAACGGCCATGTTTGATAACACAGGACGCGGCGCAGCGGGGGCAATTCGGGTTCATTCCATTGAACCTCCTTGTTCAAAAGACGAAAAAACTATACCAGAATATTTGTAACAACACCCAAGTAGACCAGTTAGGTTAGAGTGGCCCTGAGGCCCACAACCCAAGGATTACCCAATGGCCGGAGGATGGTCCCGCGACGGCGCTGTGCAAGATCAGATTGATGCCAGCATTGACGATGCTGTCAAAATATCCCGCAGTCGTTTACCAAGCGGTGAAAGTCTTGAGCTATGCGAGGAGTGTGAGGGAAAAATTCCGCAGGCGAGGCGCGACGCCATCCCGGGTGTTCGCTTATGTGTTAACTGCCAATCGATCTTGGATGAACAAGAAACCGAAAGTTCGGCATTTAATCGTCGTGGAAGTAAAGATAGTCAGCTTCGTTAGACATTACGAAGCTAAGTAGACGTCATTGGGAAGCTATGTAGCACCAGTGGCTTGCAATCGTTGCTGAATATCCCGGAAGGTGACCAATTCCCGACGCTCTTCATCCCATAGAGTCAACTTAACATTTTTAAAACTCTCCCAAAGCGTCAGTCTGCCGACTTCTTTGAGTTCAGGATGATCATCTATTACTTGTGGCAATTTGTGAAACGGGATCCGACTGCAAAGGTGATGCACATGATGAATACCGATATTGCCGCTAATCCACATCAACGGCTTGGGCAAGTCATAGTAGGAACTACCATGTAAAGCGGAGGTTTCGCGTTGCCACTCAGAATTACGGTCCCAATGAGTCTCGTCAAACTGATGCTGTACATAGAACAGCCACATACCGAAAGTCGCCGCCAGAACGACAATCGGGACTTGTATTAACAAGAACATCTGCCAGCTAGTTGCATAAATTATCGCCGCTGACACCGCAACAATGCCGACATTGGTGGTCAGGGTGCTGATCCACAGTTTCTTGCTAACTTTCATGGATCCGAATGGGAGCCTGTGGCGCAAGATAAACAAATAGCTCGGCCCTATCCCGAACAACACCAGCGGGTTACGGTATATACGATACAGCAGACGATAAAACTTGCTGCGTTGCAGGTACTCATTAACAGTCAGGGTTTCGATATCGCCGATACCGCGCCGATCGAGATTTCCAGAGGTCGCATGATGATTGGCGTGTTGCAAGCGCCAGAACTCGTAGGGAGTAAAGGTGAAAATACCGAGTACACGTCCCAGCCAGTCATTAGCTCTTCGGGAGGTGAACATGGAACCATGGCCGCAATCGTGCTGGATGATAAATAACCTGAGCATGAAGCCAGCCGCAGGTAGCAACGCAAGTAGACCTGCGATAAAGGTCGTGACGTAGCCAGCCTGCATCAAAGCCCAAATTGAGGCCCACACGAGCACGAAAGGCACGACCGTGAGAGCAATTTCTATCAATGCACGCCGATTGTCCGGGCGCTTGTATTTCGCCAGGCGTGCGCCCCAAGCGTTATCTGTATCCGTCAACGGAGATTTTATTCCGAGTGGTAAATTGTGAGGATTGCTTGTTCAAATGCTGAACTAGCGATAAAGATCAAAAGTCTGAGAACCTAACAGCTAATGATAGTTCATTCCGACAAAACTAATACCGAATTTCTGACAGTAGTGTAGCTATCAACCGAAAACAATCATGTCCTGTTGCGAACGTCAAAAGTCACGAGAGGAGACGATCAACTGACACCAAAAAGCGGCAAAGTTAGCAAATCTCCGCTTTTGCAAGCCTTACAGGCTGTCTTTCGTCGTTGAAAATTTGGTAATGAGTATTTTTTGGGAAAATATGGACAAAAATTGATGACGGAAAGAGTCTGTGAGCGCGTTGCTAAAGTCAGAGCCAATGCGGGCACAACAATGACAGCCTCATACCCGCCGCTCAAGGCCGATATTCGTTTGAACGCGAGCACCAATTGCACTCGATTTTAGCTTCATCTTGCATTTCATGACCATTGTCAAATATCCATTATATTGGATATATTCCCACATAAAGGAAACATGATGCTATAAAGCATATATATCGACATGCAGGGGAAGGCCGTGAATGAGGAGTACCAAAATCATCTGAATGATGTGCTGGAGGACATCAGAAATGCCGGGATGTGGAAGCGAGAAAGACCACTTGTGTCAGCGCAGGCTGGTGTCATTTCTGTCGCCGTCGCAAATGGCGCTTCAAAAAAAGACAGCGTCATCAATTTATGTGCGAACAATTATCTGGGTCTAGCCAACAATCCTGAGCTGGTGAACGCTGCGAAATCAGCGATGGATGAAAGCGGCTATGGAATGGCAAGTGTGCGTTTCATTTGCGGAACGCATGAGCTGCACGAGACTCTCGAGCGACGCCTGGCAAGGTTCCTGGAAAAAGATGACGCGATACTCTTTGCCGCTTGTTTCGATGCCAACGGAGGATTATTTGAGCCACTCCTGGGCCCGG
>CAYULV010000366.1:0-1175 GCA_964445655.1 uncultured Granulosicoccaceae bacterium
CCCTAGACAAGCCTTATGTCAATCAAGCGGCGTTGAATCGTAGGGGCACGCAACTATTTTTCAAAGAACTCCGGCGAGTTCATAGTCACCGAAGAATTCATTCAGGCGAGCAACAATCCAGCGAAGGCTTACCGGCTTTTCCAACGCTTCCATGTTGACCTCTGACTTGATCCAGTCCAACTGTTCAGGCATTGCATCATCTGAGGTAGCACTAGCTATCACAAAGATCAGTATCGAGTCACCGTGGCGAGAACGCACGGTTTCGCATAAGTCCTGACCACTCATTTGCGGCAAATCCGAATCAGTAATCAGAGCGTGATAGTCCTGCTCACGCAGCATCGACAAGGCAATATCACCTGACAATGCAGTATCGACATCATAGCCATTTCGCTCCAGACTCAATTTCATGACTCTGAGAACATGAGCTTCATCATCAACGAGCAAAATTCGTTTCATTTGCGGCACATTGGACACCGCCTGCTCGGCCCAGCTATCGGGGGAGCCTTGCGATACACCTACTTGTACATTAATGGCCATAGCTGCAAATTAGGCGCGAGATTCGCCTTTTATCGATATCTATTGAAATAGCGGTTGATTGCGTCTTGCGCTTGATTCGCGCTGCCCAAGAACGTACCTGGCACACGCTTCACGACTCGTTTTGTCAGCCAGCTTCCGAATATACGGACAAAAACGAGAGCCTCTTCACAGTACGCCTCAGCTCCGAGCCCAACTGCCGATAGCAAACACATGATGGCGATCAATACAACACTGCGAACACTTCGCACGACAACTGCATTGTTATCCGCACTACACATCAGCGCCTGCGGCGTCGGTGGCTCAAGCGGAGACGAAAGCGATAACGCGGACTTACCGGAATCCCAACTCGCGTCCGGCCAATGCAGCGTTGAATCGATGCGTAGTTGGGCATACGACAACATGAAAAGCTACTATTTGTTCGCCGATCAAGTCAGCCCGAATGTCCAACTGTCTGACTACGACAGTGCAGAGGAACTGGTAACGGCGCTGCGTGTGCAACCGTTTGATCGTTTCAGCAATATTCAGGATCAGTCAACACAGGCTGCTTTTTTCAATGAGGGTGAAAACTTCGGGTTCGGTTGGCGTCTGATCTTCAATACGGAAGGCGATATCGTTGTAAGCTTCATCGAACCCGGCTC
>CAYULV010000366.1:1275-3163 GCA_964445655.1 uncultured Granulosicoccaceae bacterium
GTCTGATCTTCAATACGGAAGGCGATATCGTTGTAAGCTTCATCGAACCCGGCTCACCACTTGATCTTGCTGGTATTCAAAGAGGTGATGTGCTTGTCTCGCTTGATGGTTACTCAACCGAAGAGTATCTCGCTTTACCTACCGAGACACGTCTCAACATTCTTGGCACTGGCACCACGATCACCAGTCCGACACTGGGATTCAGAAAACCAAATGGCTTCATACAAGAACAGGTGATAACCAAAGCCACGTTCTCGATGCAGACCGTTACCGACGTCAAAGCGATTGATCACGCTGGTACACGCGTAGGTTACCTTAGCTTCTACCAGTTTGTTGAAACATCAAAGACAGAATTGGCCAATGCGTTTGCAACCCTTGCCAACGAAAGTATTACCGAGCTGGTTCTGGATCTTAGATTCAACGGCGGTGGACGCATTAGCGTCGCCAATGAGTTGGCTAGCTATATAGTTGGAGACAATGGAGCAGACCAGGTGTTCTCCTCTATCATCTTCAACGATGCCAATAGCAGCAACAATTCCAGCGCTGTGTTCGAACCAGTCAGCAACGCTCTGAACTTGTCCCGTGTCTATATATTGGCTGGCCCTAGTACCTGTTCAGCATCTGAAATGGTCATCAATGGCTTGTCTCCTTTTGTTGAAGTTGTGGTCATTGGAGAGTCGACCTGTGGAAAACCATACGGGACTCGAGCAGTCAACCGATGTGGCAAATCGATGAACGCTGTTGAAGTGGAGTTCCAGAACGCAAATGGATTCGGCGGTTACTACGAAGGCTTCGATGCTGATTGCCCGGTTAGCGACTCTTTTTCCGCAGCACTGGGTAGCAGCAGTGAATCTCTGTTTGCCACTGCATTGGACCACATCAATACGGGTAGCTGTAATTTGCAGGCCTCCGGACGGGCAAGCCAAAATTTTGTGTTCGACTCGCCGACACTACCAGACGAGTTGAAGCCGCCGGTCATATCAGACAAACTTTGAGTTATCCTCCGGGTATTAGCTTTGTGAACATACCCGATGAGCACCCTTTATTTGATTCGACATGGTCAGGCCTCTGCCGGCTCTGACAACTACGATCGCCTGTCTCCACTCGGGCGTCGACAGGCAAGCATGCTTGGCCAATGGTGGCAAAAACAGGGATTTACTCCAGAGCTGGTCTGTAATGGCTCACTCGAGCGCCAACGAGATACCGCTCAACTAGCAACCGAAGGACTAAAAGCTGGCATTCGGCGAGACGAGCACTCGGATCTCGACGAGTACGATCATCGTCAGGTCGATACCCACTATGGCGGAGGCGTTCAAAGCGACAACCCCGAATCTCTGACTTTCGACGATTACGTCAGCATCATGAATCGTTGGCGAAGCGCCCAGACGCACCCAGAATCCGTCGAGTCATGGGAATCGTTCAGCAATCGAGGCTGGCAGGCGATCAAAGACTTGTGCGCCAAACATGATGATTCAGAACACTTAACTTTTTTTACCTCAGGCGGCGTGATTGCCACGGTCATTTCTCGGGTATTGGATCTGGATTTTTATCACACGGTTGACGCCATCTGGCGCATTCGAAATGCATCTATCACCACACTGCACTTTGACGGTGACAATACTCGCATGATTGATTTCAACACTGTCCCTCACCTTCAGGAACACGGCGAGTCTTCGCTGATCACACTTATCTGATTCGAGACCACTTCGAGCTCATTAATTCGGACATATAACTATGAACACGCTTGCTGATATCGACAAAGCTTATTCCCTACATCCGTTCACGCATCTATCTAACCATCAGAAGAATGATCCTTTCATCATTGAGCGAGGAGAAGGTATTTATGTCTGGGATGACAAAGGGAACAAGCTGATCGAAGGCATGTCGG
>CAYULV010000367.1:0-3101 GCA_964445655.1 uncultured Granulosicoccaceae bacterium
CTCTTCTTTGGGCCTCCTTAGCCTTTCAATGAAAAAGGCATGAATTTCATCGGCCTGAGGCGTGTTGGTGCCCGCACTATAAGGCACATCTGAGATCGAAAACCCTTTGTGGCAGATCGATGTTGCCGCGACGAAATCCTGGAGCTCTTCGGGTTTGATTCGCTCAACAATTGGAAACCTAAACTTGACCAGACTGACCACCTGATCGCTTTTCGCCTCTTGTTCCACGTTGCGGTGTTGGGTGAGCTGGTAGATCACCGTGCCAATTAGCAGTGCAATCAACACAAACGCCAAAACCGCGAATATTTGGTTTTCCAAAGTGTCCAAAGACAGCCTAAATCGTTTGCTAGTCATGACCAGACAAGCTCCGCTGCGAACACATAGCCACCGCCCCACTTTGTTTGAATGATGGTCGGATTCTTGGGATCTTGCTCCAGTTTGCGCCTCAACCGACTAATCTGATTGTCAATTCGCCGATCATAAGCATAGGCGCTGACGCCGCGTGTCAGATCCAACAGCTGGTCGCGGGAAAGCGTCATGCCAGCATGTTCAATCAGCGCCAGCAGCAGCGCATGTTCACCAGAGCTCAGCGGTACGATCAGTTTGTCCGTACCAACGATGTTTTTTTGCGACATATCGAACTGCCAACGATCGAACCGAACTGAACCGGTCAGTCGTTCCATGCGCGGTGGCAACATTTGGGTGCGTCGCAAGACCGTCTTGATACGTGCTTGCAGCTCCCTGGGATTGAACGGTTTGGAAAGGTAATCATCTGCGCCCAGCTCAAGGCCGACGATCCGGTCTGTGTCATCTTTGAGTGCGGTGAGGAGGATAATGGGGATGCGCGTGGAGGCCTGCAATCGCTTACAGATCGAAAAACCATCCTCGCCGGGCATCATGACATCAAGCACGATGAGATCGATGCTGGCCTTGGACAATATCCGATCCATCTCTCGGCCATTTTCTGCGGCGCTAACCCGATAGCCGTTCTCTGACAAGTAGGTCGCCAAAGGACGACGGATATCGCGGTCATCATCAATAATCAGGATATGTGGACTTTGGGGCGCGTTCATTATTCGATCAAGTTCTATTCTGCGTTCACCATAAGATCCCGAGCCACGCCATTGGCGGATTTTTTTGTATCAATTTGTCGCAACCCAGTTCGTTTCGAAATTTCGATACATCATCGCCATTGGGCACGTAGCGTCCGGCACATATCCTTAAGCTAAATCAACGACAGCAAGATCGAGCCCCAGCCAAGACCCCTAAGCTTGCAGTCGTCGGCCTCGTCAAGCAACAGAAGGGATATACCATGAAGCGTTTAGCACTATCGATAATTCTGTTACCCACGTTCCTGTTGACGAACTTTGCCTGTCATTCTCAGGCAGACAACGCTCAATCCTCGGCACACAGCAGCGCTGAGCTAGCCGCCTATGCAATGCCACGAACACAGGTCGTACCGATCAAGGACAGCAACAATGATCGGCAATATGAACTCTATATCAAACTGCCAGAGGGCTATACAGAAAACACCGATGTAAAATACCCAGTACTGTATTTCACAGACGCAGTGTGGCATCTGGAAATCCTATCTGCCGCCACAGAATTCATGCTGGAAGATGTAATTCTAGTCGGTATTTCCTGGCAAAAGGACATCGCAAATGACTTAAAAGAACAATATGGAGCTCACGCCAGCCGATTTACTGATTATTCATTTTGGACAAAAGCCAACCCCAATCACCCCAAACTGATATTTGGCCAAGCCGAAAATCATTTGGACTTTATACGCAACGACATTTTCCAATTTGTGGAGAATAACTATCGCACTGATGCAGACAGTCGCAGCTATTTCGGTTATTCACTGAGCGGCGGATTTGGTGCGTATATATTGCTGACCCAACCCGACACCTTTGACAACTACATTCTTGGCAGCCCATTAGACAAGGGTCTACTGCCTTACCTTTCTGAGATCAACGAAGCATTTGGAAAGTTCGAGGCAAATAACAACGACCCTGTGATCGCCAACATATTCATTGCCTATGGCTCATTGGAGGAAGGCAAAGCCGAGGTTATCGACGAGTTTGTTGACATGCTGGACAATAGAAGCAATGTCAGTTTGTCCATCCAGACAAGAACTATTGAAGGGGATCACGGAACTGCTTTCCCAATGATTGGGGTAGAAAGTGTCGCTTGGCTATCAAGCCTGATCAATGATGTCTCGACGAAAAATCCCGACCTGTCATTTATTAATGTTCCCCTACTCAACAAAGCGTTTATCAACCCAGCGCCAGAGGATAGAGGGGATGGACTGGTTGTCGGCGAATTGGGTGTCGATGGTGGCGATAAGGAGATGATTCTGACCCTGGCGCAAGAGATTGCAGACCATCAACATGGCCGGTTCGACAGTTTTCTCATTGCCCATAAAGACAAACTCATATTTGAGTCTTACTACGCCCGTGGTCGGATAGATCTACCCCATTTTCAAGCGTCAGCAACCAAAGCCTATACAGGGCTGTTACTTGGCCGCGCTATCCAATTGGGATATCTCAGCATGGCTGATCTAGACCAACCCTTAATCCATTTCCTCAAGGACCTGGACCCAAGCAAGTTTGTTGATGGTGCAGAAACCATTACCCTGAACCACGCGCTGACCATGCGTTCGGGCATACGCATTAGTGACGAACAAAGAGAACAAATGGATCAACATCCAGACCGGTTGAAGGGTCAGGGTCATGTTCAAGCCTTGCTCGAGCGCAGTGCGCCCATCACAGAAAAATCTCAAGTCTTTAAATATGGAGGCGGCGCGGCATTAACAATGCAAGTCATTGAAGCGGTCGTCCCAGGAACCGCCATGGACTTTGCTAAAAGCGAACTGCTCGACAAATTGGGTATCACCAACTACCGCTGGCCTGTTGATGATCAAACGGGGTTGCCGGCAGCGGGATCGCGAGCGAATTTAATATCCCGGGATATGGTCAAGTTTGGCATCTTGGCCAACAACAACGGCAAATGGAATGGTGAACAATTAATTCCAGAATCGTATCTCGCCAAAGCCACCAGCAGCATCCTTTATACCGACGACGATTATGAAGTGCACTACG
>CAYULV010000368.1:0-3081 GCA_964445655.1 uncultured Granulosicoccaceae bacterium
TCCCAAATCATGTCCAGCTCAGGCGGCACTGCACCAAACCCGAAAACAGACACATCGGTCTCACCCATCCCGTCGAGCGCGACAGCCACGCCCATGGCCATGGAGCTGTTACCTGCATAAATTGCTTTTATATCGGGGTTAGCGATGATGAGACGCTCTGTAGCGTCAAATGCCTTGGCTTGTTCCCAGTAGGCGTAGTGCTCAAACCCAATTTCAACGCCCGCATCTTTCCAGATGTCACGCGCACTGCCGACCCGTTGCTCGGAAATCTGATTACCTGGCTCCGCAAACATCAAACCGACCTTATCACCCGCGTTCAACTCATTCTCAAGTGCCCATTGAGCGGTTACCTGCCCGCCCTCTGCGTGCGAATAACCGCTATAGGCCAACACATCAACCTTTGCATCATCTGGGTGAACGTCGAGATGGTTGATTACGATAACGGGTATATTTGCTTCGTTCGCGGCCTGCAATGCCGGGACGATGCCGAAATAGTCAATCGGTCCAACAACTATGTAGTCAACACCCAGGGTGATCAGATCATCGACGATGTCGAGCTGCTGTTGCACATTGGCTTCGGAAGCTGAAGCTCGCGCGGTGAATTCAATGGGTACGCCCAGTTTTTCCATTTCTCCTTGAAAACCTGCGGCGAATTGTCCGAAGTAATCCAGTGTGTCGTAAACAGGTGGGGCAAAGCCGATCTTGAGCGGCTCTTGTGCAATAGCGGATGTGGCTGCTGCCGTTAGTGAAAGGCCTAAAGCAAGGCCAGTGAGTGTCGTTTTCATTGTGTCTTCTCCGATGGTTCTTGGTTAGTAGTCTCCTTCGCTGCCCGTGTGCAGTAGCGATGGTTGTGTCAGCCGCCTGCCATACCTTGACGACGGAATCGATACAACTGGATGGCAACTGCTACCACCAGCGTTGTGCCAATAACAATTTGTTGCCAATAAAAGGGCACTCCCATAAGGAGTAAACCGTTCTCCGCAACACCTAGAAAAATCGCGCCGAGTAGTGTGCCGAGAAACGTTGCGTACCCGCCGAAAAGGTAAGTACCTCCCAGTACAACGACTGCAATCGCATGCAGCTCCATAGTCGCGCCTAGAACGGCTTGCGCTGCGTTCAGGCGTGCAATGAGCATTGCGCCGGCCAGCCCTGCCAAAGCTCCGCAAATCACGTACGCGCAAGTCTCGTAGTATTGAACTCGGATACCAGCACGAATCGCGGCGCTTCGGTCACCACCAACAGCCAGGACGTATTTTCCGAAACGCGTGCAGTTCAATAAAAACGCACCACCTAGTACGACGACAAGTGCAATGATCCCTGCGGCTGGAATGCCGAACACGCGTCCTTGTCCGATCCAAAGAAACGCATCTGGAAAATTTCTGAGTTGGTCAGAACCCATTGTCAGATAGGCCAGGCCGCGTACTGCGGTCAGTGTCCCCAGCGTGACAATCAAGGGCGGGACTTTGAGCCGGGTAACGGCAAGGCCATTGACCAGGCCCACCAAGGCACCGATGCCAATCGCTACAGCAATGGCAAGAATCCCGACCACGCTGTCTGGCAAGATGCCGCTTTTCAAGATGATGCCGGCGGAGCAACCGGAAAGTGCAACCGTTGATCCCACTGACAGATCTATTCCGCGTGCCGCCATGACGATGGTCATGCCAGTGCCGAGAATCAGGAAGATGGAAATCTGACGGTATACGTTGAAAACGTTTCTACCGTCGAGAAATACGGGATTGATGAACGTGATGATTGCAACCAGGAGTAACAACGGAATCAACAGGCCAAGCGGCGGCACAAGTCCGGGGTTTCTCTGAAAAAAACCAAAGGCAGTACGTTGTGTCGAATCTGGACGAGTTACAGCAGTCACTGATATACACACTCGTTGGTTACCGAGACGGTGGTTAAGACACTCATGTCGGATGAATACCTTTCTCAATGTCACTTTACAACTTTATATTATATTGTCAAGTTAGTATGATTGTTCTACACAAAATATAAGAGTTGGATAAAGCCTTTTTCTTTTGTTGAGGGGCAGAGCTTCTAATCGTAAGAGAAAATAAGCACGTCGCAAGCTATGCAGCGTTTGAGGCGGATACGTGAACTCTCTGAGTTTTCTCTGTAACTTTACAAGGGTGAGGAGCCTAGTATTCTATTGGCAGGCTCATACTGGTTGTGCGGTACTCCCCTACCCGTTTATACCTGGCTTGCAGCTACATGATCAGCCGCTCGATCGTTGGCTATTTCAATAGCCACATCTAAAGACGTCTTGTTGGCTATCTCAGCGCAAAACACACCAGTAAACACATCTCCAGCCCCATGTGTACTGGAAACAGTTATTGGTTTCGCGGGCAATTTGATTTCATCACCGTGCGTTGAGCAGGCAGCCACGCCATCACCGCCCGCAGTCACAATGACTGTCGGGAAACGTCTTGATAGTTTCATCGCTGCCAGCGAAGCCGTATCAAGAGAGTTCACCGCGTTGCTGCCCAGTGCTTCCGCCTCAACCGCGTTGACAATAAGCACATCGATGAGCGACAGGAGTTCGGATGACATATCACGTGCAGGTGCCGCATTGATACATACGGGTAAACCGAGACTTCTTGCCTTGTTCGCTGCGAGAATATTCAGTGATTCCGGCACCTCATTTTGTAAAAGCAAAAGGGCTGCATTTTTCCATAGCGCCGAGTGTTCCAATAAGTCCGACGGTATGGCCAGATTAGCACCTGATACGATAACAGCGCCGTAGTCGCCTTCGGCGTCTTGTATCGCCACACTCATACCCGTTTCAACCTGGTCGAGTTGGGCGATGTATTCTCCGGATATACCGGCATCCTCAAGCCGCGCTCTGAGATAGTCGGAAAAATTATCCGTGCCGGTCGCGCTGATCAGGCGAGTTTCAACGCCGTGCAGTTTTGCCGCTACCGCCTGGTTACCACCTTTACCGCCAAACTTGGGGTACCAGCAATCGCCTGTAACGGTTTCACCCTTGATCGGTCGGTGCGTTGCTTCGACCATAATGTCGTAATGAAGGCTACCAAGCACCACCACGGCTGGCTGCGAGCTTGAGTGATCTTCATC
>CAYULV010000369.1:0-3052 GCA_964445655.1 uncultured Granulosicoccaceae bacterium
ACTACCGAGTGTGTACCAGAAACGACGAGCTTGTTGCGCGTTTCGCGGCGGAAAGAATTCAAATGACAGGCGTGAAGTAGTCATGATGTCGTTATTGAAAATTAGTGGAGTAATGGTTGCTGTGCGTGCCAGATCTTGACGGTCAAAGGGTCACCCGCCAAGGTAATGGTCTTACCCGGCTTCAAACCGGCATCGACAAACGATTTTCGAATTTCGCTATCGCTAAATCCAAGACGTTGATGCTTGTGTTCAGTACGCAATTGTTCTTCCTGATGTTGCGCAAAGTCGACAACCATCAGTCGGCCCTTGCCCCTCAAGGTACGGGCAGCTTCTGCAATAACTTGTGAAGGGTCGAGACAATAGTGCAACACCAGATGCAAGGACGCCAGGTCAACGCTCTGATCATCAAACGGCATGTTGTACATATCCCCCTTGCGGAACTGCACATGGCGGAATTTGTTTTTTTCAATCTGTGCGCGGGCAATCGCTAACATCTCGGGACTGGTGTCGATACCGATACCGCGATCAATCTGATCGGCAACGAGCTCGAGAATTCGCCCCGTACCCGTACCTATATCCAAAAACGTATCGATACGTTCGTCGCCAATCAACTCGAGCATGCGCGCCTCAACCTCGGCCTGCGGTACATGCAAAGCACGGATTTCCCGCCAGCGGCTCGCATTATCTTTGAAGTAACTAGCCGCGAGCTCTGCCCGTTTTCTGCGTATTTGATCCAGGCGAGACAAATCGCGATTGAGTTCAGCATCGTCATCGGGCAACAGATCGACCAAGGTTCTCGCCAGATGAGCTGAACCGTGAAGCTCGGAAATGCTGTAGAAGACCATGGCCCCTTCTCGAAAACGATCCAGCAAACCTGCTTCGACGAGCAATTTCAGATGGCGAGAGACCCTCGGCTGACTTTGACCGAGAATCTGGGTAAGTTCACTAACGCTCAGCTCACCGTGTGCGCAAAGCGCGAGCAAACGTAGTCGGGTTGGCTCCCCAGCCGCACGTAACCCTGCGAGAAGTGTTTCCATCAAATATAAACATATCTTTATATGTTGAATTCTATAGTGACAGAAGATTCTCGAATCTGCAAGCGTCTCCGACTGTCAATTTGGCGATTTTGAGACAAAAACGTAGTATCGAATCGCGGCTGGAACAGTCAACAAAAGGGCAATGCCCACGGCGAGGCCACCTTGAGCGCCAGAGACAAGCCCAGCACCTGTAATGAAGTCGACGATGCAATCGATCAGCAAAAGAAACCCCAACAAGGCCGCTGGCAGGTATAAACCCACTAGAAGCCCATTGGGAGGCGGCTGATCTACCCGGCGGGAAGCTGATGCGCGCCCAAAAGCCCGTACACGATTGCTTACACCGTCAGAATCGCTGTTTTGGGCGTTTGTTCGGGACAATTTATGCGAAATTTTGAGCGTATCCAGGTCCGGGAACGTTTTCGCGGTTAATTGCAGTCGCTGATCACCTGGCCATACTCGGAAAAACTGCACCTGCTGCGCCTCTTCGGAGGCAGCAAAATCGACTCGAATCACAAAAGCCTGAACGGCATCCCCACCAACCTGACTGGCAAATTGCCCAGTCGCGAGTGCATGTTGATCAAACCCGACAGTATCGTTTGCTTGAATGACTTTGATGACCGCGAGGCTCTCGGCACTGTCTGGGTCCACAACGACGATCGACGGCGCGGTGCCGTTGCCATCGGTTTGTGGCAGGTTCGGAAGTACCGATAGATCAGTGATCAGGGACGGACGAGGGTACCCTGACTGCAAGAGAAATTGGTAAGCCAGCTCTTCCACAAATGTTTGACCTGTGTGCGAAAAATAGATCGGAAAAGGTTACGCATCGAATGACACCACGTCAATTTAATGCCTTTTGAATCGCGTTGGAGTGGCTCAAACTGTCGATTACCACTCATAAGTAAGGTCAGTGCACGTGAGTTATTCAAGGCGGCGGAGTCACACCATTTGACCCGTTAGTTCGATCCGGATCGAGTTTGTCCACGGCAAGTGTTTCGCGAACATCACCAATCAAGGTATTGAGATCAGCAAACACCTGTTTGGCGATTCGAGAGTACTTTCCAAAACGCAGCGAGTATTCTCTTCTTGCCGACTCACGCCCACGCTATTTTTTTCATAATGACCAAGATCGCAACAATCAGACAAGTCTGCAACCATGGTGCAAATTGTTTCGATAGCCGTTGGAATAAGATAATGAATGAAATACCTTTGAGCTTTATCAAAATTGATATTGATTCGGGGTAGACGTTTTTCTGTGCGTGAGGAGCTTGGGCCTTCTCAAACGGGTTGTAGAAGGGCCTGATTGTGTAAAAAATTGCGTCAATGATGCCGAATCACAGCATTTCTGCTGCATCTGATCAAAATCAAGCTGTACGAGCGTCAATAAAGCTTCGTACAATGGCTGCGTTTTAAGGGCTCCGCCGCACGCCAGGTGCACGCGATGGAGATCACTCTCGTTAATTGATAGCTAAGGAACACGACTGAAATGAAAAATCCGGCGAATGATAAAGCCGCGGACGGATCGAAAAAAAGCGACGCCGTGGGCAATTTTGGAGGCTCTGGCAACGACACAAGCGCATTTGGCGACAGCTCTTCTATGTGGAAGAAGCTCTTGCCCATCATTGGCGTTCTGCTGTTGGGCTGGATTGGATTGAATCTGTTCTCAGGAAAGGATGATGCGGACGACGCTGCAAGCACGGTTGCAGCAGCAGGTGACGCGGCTGGCGATGCCACTGACGCAGCTTCCAACGCAGTTGACGGAGCTACTGATGCAGTTGCTGGTGCCGCCGATGCGGCCGGTGATGCTGTCGCCGGTGTTGCTGATGCAGCCACTGATGCTGCTTCCAACGCAGTAGACGGTGCTACTGATGCAGTTGCTGGCGCTGCTGATGCCGCCGGTGATGCTGTCGCCGGTGTTGCTGATGCAGCTGGTGATGTAGTTGACGGTGCCACTGATGCAGTTGCTGGTGCCGCCGATGCCGCCGGTGATGCTGTCGCCGGTGTTGCTGATGCAGCTG
>CAYULV010000370.1:0-3042 GCA_964445655.1 uncultured Granulosicoccaceae bacterium
GTTTTCGGCAGGTGATCATCAACTTAAAAATGCCGAGGTCATGGTCTCGGTGGGTGCTGCCAAACTGTTGAGTAACGATCAGATTGATAAGCCAGAAATGTTACAGGCATTGCGTGCGTTGCTGACCGAAAAATCATTATTGAAAGAAATGGGTGATCAGGCGTCTAGCTTGCACAAGCCCGATGCATTAAATGACGTGGTCGCCGTATGTCAGGAGTATCTGAATGCGTAATCGGGTGAACAATATCCATTTTGTTGGCATTGGTGGCAGTGGCATGTCTGGGATCGCTGAAGTCTTGGTGAACTCGAACTACCAAGTAAGTGGTTCCGATATCGCCGATGGGCCGGTGGTTCAGCGATTGCGTGCCGCCGGTGCGCAAGTTGTTATCGGGCACCATGCCGATAACGTCAGTGACAGTGATGTAGTGGTTGTCTCCTCTGCGATCGACCAGAGCAACCCTGAAGTTGCCGCTGCGATAGCGGCATCGATTCCGGTGATTCCAAGGGCCGAGATGCTCGGTGAGTTAATGCGTTTTCAAAAGGGCATTGCCGTTGCAGGTACCCACGGTAAAACCACCACCACTAGTTTGGTCTCCGCCATTTTGATAGCCGCTGGGTTGGATCCAACCTTTGTTGTTGGCGGCTTGATTAACAGCGCTGGCGCAAATGCCAAGCTGGGCCAGGGAGATTACCTGGTGGCCGAAGCCGATGAAAGTGATGCTTCATTTTTGAACTTGAAGCCAGAGATGGCGGTCGTCACGAATATTGATGAAGATCACATGGTGACCTATGAGGGTGACATGGGCACTCTTAAAAAGACCTTCGTGACCTTCTTACAGAATTTGCCGTTCTATGGTTTAGCCGTATTGTGTGAAGATGATGATAATGTTCGTTCCATTCGCGATCAGATTCATAAACCAATGTTGTCCTATGGTCTGAGTGAGACCAGCGATTATCGAGCCTACGATTTACAACAGGATGGCACACGCATGACGTTCGCAGTCGCGCGACCAAACCGGCCACAAGATCTGACTGTTGAGTTGTCGATCCCCGGTGAGCACAACGTATTAAACGCCACCGCCGCGATTACAATTGCGACCCACCTAGGTGTGAACGACGAGGCAATCGTAAAAGGCTTGAGCGAATTCCAAGGAGTTGGTCGACGCTTTCAAATATTTGGCGATGCCGAAGTCGACGGCAAACGAATTACTTTTGTTGATGACTATGCGCATCATCCAGTGGAACTTAAAGCTACCTTAAGCGCGGCGCGAGGATGTTGGCAAGATCGCCGTATCGTGGCGGTTTTTCAACCTCATCGCTACAGTCGTACCTATGATTTATTTGATGACTTTGTAACCGTATTGGCAGATCAACAAGACTTATTGATCTGCGAAGTTTACCCCGCTGGTGAGCAACCTATCAGTGGGGCTACCGGTAAGTCATTGTGCCAAGCAATTCGTGTGCGCGGTGCCAGCAACCCTATTTTTGTGTCAGACGTAGCAGATATTCAGCAAGTTTTGATGCCACTAATCCAAGATGGCGATGTCGTTCTAACCATGGGCGCAGGCAGTATCGGCAAGTCTTCGCGGCAGCTCTTCGAAAACTTATCAAATCAGGAGGTGGCGAATGCCTGATGTCTCCCAGTTTGGAAAAGTCGCGGTGCTGATGGGGGGTATTTCAGCAGAGCGAGATGTGTCTTTGGTAAGCGGCGCTGCGATCCTTAAAGGCCTGCAGTCAGCCGGCGTTGATGCGCATGGCGTTGATGCCAATCCGAGCAATATTGGCGAGCTGCGCAGACAAGATTTTGATCGAGCGTTTATTGCCTTGCATGGTCGCTGGGGCGAAGACGGTGTGGTGCAAGGTGCACTTGAAGCAACGGGATTGCCATACACCGGTAGCGGCGTACTCGGTTGTGCTCTTGCTATGGATAAAGTGCGTAGTAAACAGGTTTGGCAAGCACTCGGCCTGCCAACCGCGCAGTATCGAGTTTTGCGCAGTGAAAGTGATCTTCAAGGGTTGGTGGAAGAGTTGGGTTTGCCGATTTTTCTAAAGCCTGCTCGTGAAGGTTCCAGTGTTGGCATCGGTAAAGTGACGGACGAAAAAGACCTTTTGGCTGCTTATCATGAGACTGCCTTGATTGGTGACGAGGTGTTGGCAGAACAGTTTATTGCTGGCGCAGAGCTGACTGTGTCGGTGCTCAAAGGTCAAGCGCTGCCGATTATTCGCATGAGCACTGACAATGAGTTTTACGATTATGAGGCTAAATACCAGTCTGATGACACTCAATATTTCTGCCCTGCAGGCTTAAGCGATGAATTAGAGCTGCGTATACGCAATCTTGCGTTAGTCGCTTTCAACGCGCTCGATTGTGCGGTGTGGGGGCGTGTGGATGTCATGCTCGATGCCAACGATCAACCTTTGTTGTTGGAGGTGAATACGGTACCGGGTATGACCGATCACAGCCTCGTGCCAATGGCCGCGGCTGCGACGGGCTTGCAATTCTCTGATTTGGTGATGGAAATTCTCGAGACCACTTTGGTGTCATCAGCATCGCAGAACACATCAATGAGCGAGGGTGCTGCCAATGGCTAAGCAACGAGCTTTCGCAAATCAGGAACGAGAATTCCAGGCGCAGCGAGCCGGTAGAATTGGGCGTGCATTGCTGTTAGCCATGGCTACTTTATTCTCATTTGCAGCGATCGCATTACTCGCAGCCGATCAATTGTATCGACCAGATACGTTCGTGATCAGTGAATTGAAGATCAAAGGTAAGTTCAGGCATCTTGATCCGGCCGCGATCGAAGCCGCCTTGGCGGAGCAAGACCTGGGGAACTTTTTCTCCATCGATTTGGCGGCGATAAAATCCAAAGTCGAAGATTTGCCGTGGGTACAACGCGTAGACGTGCGTCGGACATGGCCCAACACCTTAGAGTTAACCCTTGCTGAGCACCGGCCAGTCATGCGCTGGGGAAAAGACAAGTGGGTGAGCTCCGCGGGTAAGGTGGTCGATATTGCTGGCGACCTGCCGGTCAAAAACAGTAT
>CAYULV010000371.1:0-3027 GCA_964445655.1 uncultured Granulosicoccaceae bacterium
GGTACTTTGACGATAAATTCGTTAGTGCCGCATACGGACATGCGGGCGCGAATGTGATCGCCGAGGTATATAAGTTCTTCAACCTTCGCACTGAAGGTATTGTTGACAGCACCGTTGGCCGGAGATGTGACAACACGCTCCGGTCGCAGCGACAAGGTGCAACTATCGCCTGGCGCTTCAACGTTCACTTTCAAGGCCTTGACAATAGATCCATCGTCGACATCGACGACACACTCGTTGCCATTAATTTCGCGAACGGTACCCGTCAAACGATTGTTCTCACCAATAAACTGTGCGACAAAGGCATTTTCCGGGCGTTCATAAAGATCAGCCGGTGGGGCAAGTTGCTGAATGACACCATCGTTGAAGACTGCGATTCGGTTTGACATGGTCAGCGCTTCACTTTGGTCATGGGTCACGTACACAACGGTAACGCCCAGTTGTTCGTGGATGTGCTTGATCTCGTATTGCATCTGCTCACGGAGATTTTTGTCCAGCGCACCGAGTGGTTCATCCATCAAGACGAGATCGGGATCGAATACCAAAGCGCGGGCAACAGCTACACGTTGCTGTTGTCCACCGGATAGTTGGGCAGGCCGTCGGTGTCCAAACTCATCGAGTTGCACCATGGACAAAGCGCGTTTGATGCGCGACTCACGTTCGCTGCGGTCCATGCCTCGAACTTCAAGAGGAAACGATAAATTTTCCGCCACCGACATGTGGGGGAACAGCGCGTAATTTTGAAATACCATGCCGATGCCACGTTTGTGTGGCGGCACGTTATTGATTGGTTGACCGCTGAGATAGATTTCGCCGTGAGTGGCAGGTTCAAAACCTGCGAGCATCATCAGACAGGTAGTCTTGCCGGAACCCGACGGCCCGAGCATGGTCAGGAATTCACCCTTGGCGACGTCAAGGTTAAGATCTTTGACGACCAGATTTTCCCCGTCGTAGCTCTTTTGGACGTTAGTAAATCGGACGAGTGGGTTGCCGATATCACTCATGAGCTGGAGTTCCGCTGCCAGACTGATCTACCGAACTTGTACAGCACATTACCCATTAACACTGTATTCAAAGCGACCTCGTCATTGTTCCTGGTGTACGGGAAAAAGCCCGTCCCGGGGCATTTTAATGCAAGTGACGCGATAAGGCTTGTAAACTTTCAGGGCTTTTATTGGCATGTAGTTTCAGCCTCGCACGAAAACACACCGGGACCTACGGGGGAAGCCGGTATACAGCAATTTCCGTTTTCAACGATTACCAGAATATCGGCTTGCCGAACGTCGTCCGCCTTTAACTCTCTGTAAGATTTGAGGCAGGGTAATCATGGTTCTACACCATACCGGGTTCGGGCCGGCTGTGGCAATCTTTACGTCATTTCAGGGCAGCTTAGTAGTCGTATTAGTGACAGAGGGCGGCTTTATCAGTGCTAATCGGCAATTCGCGGAACTTTGGCGCCCCGGTAGATGCAGGTACCGGCGACAGGGCAGCGTTGGAGCCGGCTATCCTGGCAGGGGTATCTCGTAGATGCGAAACCTTAACTGGCCGACTAGTCGAGCAATTTCTCACGCGAGTACAGACGACAGCTTAACCAAAGCAATACGGCGGTCGTGGCAAGTGTGCTGAAAACCGAGATCAATACATGGCCTGTCAGCAGTTCACCGCCTAGTACGGCAATCTCCAATAACTGATATTGACTCAGCATTGGAATCGCGCTGGTCAAGAGTGATGGTTGCAAGTTCAGATACTGTAGTGCGAAAAAGGGTGTCATTGGAAACACCATCATCAAACCCAGATAGGTTTGCGCCTCCTTGGTACTGCGAGTGATTGCTGACACTGTGACAAGCAGTGCGGAGACGAAAAATATCAAGGGAGTCGCCAGCAGGAAAGCTCTGGTCACTGTTGGCCCATCGAAGCTGATCTGACCGTCCAGAAGATCGACAGGGAACAGTCGAAACAGGAGATAAATGCTGATTGCTGTCAATGCTCCTGACAACGCCACAAAGGTGAGAGTCGCGCCGTATTTCCCGAAAACCACCGCGGTGCGTGACAAGGGTAGGCTTAGAAGGGGTTCAAGTGACTGACGTTCTCGTTCACCGGCGGTGATATCGATGGCCAGATAGAAGCCACCCATGACCATGGACATGATAAAGAGAAACGGCAGCAGGGACGCCAGTAGTTGTCCAGTCTGGCCTTCATCGGATATGTCGTTGTCGACGATATCCAGACTATTGAACACCGACGGGTCAATTCCACGGTGTTGCAAACGCAAGGTGTTAAGGGTGAAGGCATAGCGACGCAATTCACTCTCGACCCGTCGTTTGACCTTGGCGGATGATTTCTCTGCACTATCAAAGTGCAATGTGATCGGTGCTGGTCGACCCGCTCGCATCGCCTCACCAAACGAGTCGTTAATCTCCAGTACAACAGACTGCGACCCGATCTTGATACCGTTGCGAAAATTGTCAGGTGCTTCTATGGCGTCGATGTTTCGGCTATGAAGATACGCAATGAGTTGTGGCGCTTTTTCACTGTTCTGAACCGCAACTTCAATAATTTCATCAAAGTCTATCGAGACGCTTTTGAAACTTGCAATCAATGACCCGCCTAGCAGTAGTGGAAGCAAGACTGGGCCGAACAGCAAGGCATAGAAAACAGTTTGACGATCGCGAATATTGTCAACGATCTCTTTGGCCATGACGACAAAGGCTTTCATGATTTGAGACCGCTGGCGTCAACGAATGCATCTTCAAGCGTTGCTTGCCCGGTGCGTGCCAGTATCTGATCGAGACTGTCGCACATTGATACGGCGCCATCCGAGATTATCGCGATATGATCACACAGGGCTGAAACCTCTTGCATGATGTGACTGGAAAAGAGAATGCAGTGCCCATCCGATGCCAGATTTCTGATGACTTCGCGCAGTCCTCGCGTCGCCATGACATCAAGTCCATTGGTAGGCTCATCAAGCATGATGGTTTGTGGCTTATGGACAAGTGCTCTTGCCAGCGCAACCTTGGTTTTCTG
>CAYULV010000372.1:0-3009 GCA_964445655.1 uncultured Granulosicoccaceae bacterium
CTAAACATGAAGCGGCGAGGTCTGTGCGTTTAGATATGGAAAGTCACTTGCCGCCGCCGGATGATCGTTGACGTTATTCTGCTTGGAGCGAACCCGGGCTTGCGAGTGGTTTTGAGGCGGATGATCGGTGATTCTGGCCTAGTTGTCCTAAATGCTTAACTCTTGAAACTAACAAGGTTCTACCCTGACGATGAAAACTGCCGCAATCATTCTCTTGCTGATCGTGACTGGTGCTGCGATTCTGTTCTTTTGGTCACGATCAAAAGGACAAGAACTCAACTCATTTTGGGACTTTGTTCGTAATCCCGACGCGATGCCAGATCTCGACGAGTTTCACAAGGAAGTAGACGACGCCGCGGCAGCACTTTCGGGTTCGCCTAATGAAATAGCTCAACTTGTTGATTACTTCGTTTTCGAGGCGAAGTCATCGCGTGATGCCTGGACTGAGTTGCGGGTATTGGCGAAATTGGGAAGCCAAGCATATCCTCGTGCTCTCGAAATTCTGCAAGACCCGTCCATGAAAGGACGTCTGTCAGCATTGGCGGAGGACACGAGCTTGCTTCCGGAGGCCCCGATCAACCGGCTCTGCGAGATCTTTGATCAAGATGCCGCGCCACCAGAAGAAGCAGCTTTTCTGCTTGCGCCCTATCTTCAATCGGCGAGCGACGAAATCAGAAAGAGTGCTGCGCTTATCATCGGATCAATTGCTGCGGCCGATTCGCTTCCTGACCTACGTCGCGTCCTCACCGACCAAGACGAGTACGTACGAAGCTACGCGTTGATGGGCATCCAGCGAGCAATCAATGGTAATCGCATTAAGGAATCGCATCGGGATGAATTTTTCGCGTTGGTAGCGAAAATGTGGCCGGGTGACACCAGCTTTAGTGTCTGCGACAGTATTCCGCTGATTCTTTTGAAACTTGATCGTGACCGAGCGATTGAGTATTTGTTGAGTGATGAATTGTTCTCAGTACATTTCTCTCCTGTCTGGCGCATTCTGGAAGCGTTCAAGAATGAGTCGGTTATGGTTCCTCGCACGCGTTTGCTAACCATTATCACCGCGGCGAGCAACGAACCGCTTGAATACCCAATCGCTAATGTTCTAGAAAAGTCATTGCCGCTACTTGGTGCACACCGCGACCAAGAAGACTTGGAGAGGCTCGAACGTTTACTGAATCACAGTAACGAAGACGTATCCCGTGGTGCAACCGAAGCGCTTTACCGGTTTCATCGATACTATGACCTTATCCGCAATCCATGGGATGTTGTCGAAAAAAGTGGGTGGCATGCTCTGACCGAGGCTGAGAAGCATCTTCTTGCGATCGAGCGACTCGACGCCGAGGTCAACAACGGAGGGTTTGCACAATACTACTTCAACTCTTCCGGCGACAACTGGCAGGATGCACACAATGGCCTAGCTGCGATCGGCGCAGAAACACGTCACCGCCTGATGTCGGCAACTCTTGAAACGTTTGGAGACGTTGAGCCGGCAGTCGATCGTGAGTCACGAACGTCGCAATTGTCCAAGATTGTTCGTAAAAAAGAGGATCCATTTAATGAGCAGGATAGTGCGTGGTATAAAATCAAGGATGAAAACCTTGATCGATTGATATTCAAGTACAATTTGGCGAATCTGGAAGGCCGTGACAAAGCGGGAGACGGTGAAAAAAGTCAGTGAGCGCGAGTCAGGTCAGCGTGCTTTACTGGGCAACGTTTACTCCCGGACGTGCTTTGTTGCTGACATTTTCTGGCTGGTTTCGAACTCTGGTGACGAAATGGTCCTTTACTTTCAACGACGTGTAGAAACCGCCCTTATTGGCAGCGGGATCGTTAGCGTCGAATGTCGCAAGTGCGGCTTTCACTACTATTATGAACTGACTAGGATTGGTACCGGGGCGTCTGTTGCTCCATACGGGATCGGTGCCGCATCGGCGGAGCGTTCGGCAACAAGGCAATCTCGCAAAGAGCTTACTACACGCTTGGGTGGAGAAGCGGAACTCGTCCCATGCCCAAATTGCCATTGGATCAATGCGGATCTTGTCGCTGGCTACCGGAAATCTCGGTATCGGCAACTCGGTTGGCTGGCCGCCATCATTGCTTTCTTCGGTACGATTAGTTGTCTGTACTGCGCTTGGTTCGTTGCAAACGGCCCTGCCGCTGACCAAGGGGCCTTGCCATATTTTTTGATCTATGGACCAGTGTTATGTCTGTGCCTCGCTGGAGTAACAATCCTGATGAGAAGCTGGTTGCGTGCCCATATTAGACCAAACCAACAATTTCCACAGGCTCGTCAGTTGCCCCCGGGCACGCCTCCGGCTTTAATCGCCAACGAATCGACTGGAGAGCTCGAAGTCGCTGATACTTCGAGGTCCAACAACGCAAACATTAACACAAAAGAGTGGCACGAGTTTCAGATAGGTCGTGATCATTTCCCAAAAATTTGTTGCGTCTGCTTAGGGGATGCTCAGGTGACTTCGCCGTATGTGCGACAGGTTACCTCGTCAATCAAATTGCAGGTCCCGCGTTGCACTGAGTGTGTTCGTACTGCAAACGGGGTTTACTGGCGAACTTGGTTACTCGCTACCATCGTTGGAATGGCCTTTAGCTTTGGTGGCACCGCATTGGTTGGATTTGCTCAAGAAGAGTATTGGATTTTCTCCATTACACTGGCAATCATCTCCATGATTTTTGCCGCTTACCTTGCGTCACCATCAGCAACACCTGTCACGATTCGTAGCGCTGACAGCTCTCGTGGCATTCTGAAGCTACGCTTTCAGAATCCACACTACGGCGAGAGTTACGAACAGCGCAATAACGAATCAGCAATCGCCAGATAACAATTGGGGAATTTTTCTGGGAGATGCCCAAAGGCTGAGATAGTGTTGAACCTTTAGTCTGGAGGATGCCTCGCGATGTTGTGGCGAGTCTTTTGTCTGCCGTTCAGCGACGGCAACTGTTGGAGCATTAGGCTGACAATTCACTATCCCCGACTGGCGAATGACTCCGTCG
>CAYULV010000373.1:0-2949 GCA_964445655.1 uncultured Granulosicoccaceae bacterium
TACGCCCAGTCATAGGATAAACAACATGGCTTACATCCCCCCAAAACTGAATAACCTACGCGAAATGCTGGAGATGATAGTTGGCCCTTCAGCTGGCGCTAAAGATGCAGACAAGATTGATGCTGCACAAATCAGCCATACAGCCATTTACATTGATAAAGAAAACAATCCGGTTGCATCTTGCTCCTGCGATATGAAAGCGGCAGCCGCTCTCGGTTGTTCTCTATCGATGATTCCACCCGCAGGAGCAGAAGGCATGGTCGATGATGGGGAATTGTCTGCCAACGCAAAAGACAACTTGTACGAGGTTATGAATATGTTCTCGAGCTTGATGATGGACGATAAATCCTCTCACCTGAAACTATCCGAAGTTAGTTCAGGTGCAGACTCATCGGTTGCCGGCGAGACAGTCAAGGAAGTGTGTTTTTCACTGGAGCTTGGTGCATACGGCGGTGGCACCATCGTGTTCAACGCAGCATAACTTCGTCAATCAGTTAGATAACGGCATCTAGTGAAATTAAAAAATGGATGATGAATTAGAAGAGCTACGCGCGATTTTTCTTGACGAGTGTCTGGAAAACATCGAACTTCTCGAAGGCGGTTTGATGCGCATGGGTGAAGGTGAAAATGACCTTGACACCTTGAACGAAGTGTTCAGAGCTGCGCATTCGATAAAGGGCGGCGCCTCCACCTTTGGCTTCATGCCAATGGCAGAGCTCACTCATCATATGGAAACACTGCTCGACGAAATGCGTTCTGAGCGTCGCAGCGTAACGGAGAGCGATGTTGATCTCCTGCTCCTGGCTCTGGATTTATTGCAATCAATACTGACAGCCGGGGGCGGCACCGAATCCGACCACCCAGACAGACAAGATGTTCAAACAAAGTTGGAAAATTCGGTACTCAATGGTGGTGACAGTGAGAACAAAGGCTCGACCGATGCTGACGGTGGCGGCGATACCGCAGAGTCGGCAGCTGGCACCGATGCTGACAGCAAAGATGCTGAATACGCAGTCAAGTTCACTCCCAATCATGACTTCTACCCCAGGGGTAACGACCCCTTGCTCTTGTTGCGTGAAATCGGGCATGCCGGTCAGGTCAATGCCAATGTCGTCAGCTCACGCTGCACACAATGGAGCGAATACGAACCAGCCGAAAGTTACCTTGCGTTCGATTTGATTGTAACCGGCACCCAAGAAACAAACCTTCGCGAAATTTTTGATTGGGTTGACACCGATTGCGAGCTATTGATTGATGAAGTCACCAATGACACTGACAGTACTCCCGACACAGCAGCTGTAGTTGACACGGATACCGCAGCGGCTCCCGCAGCCAACAATGAAGAGCGCGAAGAGACGCCAGACGAAACAAAACAGACTCCGCAGGATACAGCTGCAAATGATGGCGCAAAAAACACTGCAGCAGCAGACAAGAAACCCAAAAAGGCCACCGGTGCGAATGAGACCAGCTCGATTCGTATTGCCACCGACAAGATAGATCAACTCATCAATCTTGTTGGCGAACTGGTTATTACCCAATCGATGCTCAGTCGCGTCAGTAATGACATCAATGGGCTTGATCATGACGAGCTACGTGAGCGTCTGGCAGATCTGGAGCACAACACCAGAGACCTGCAGGAAAGCGTCATGCAAGTTCGGATGCTGCCGATCTCCTCGGCATTCAGCCGACTGCCACGACTTGTCAGGGACTTATCCAAGAAGCTCGACAAGAGTGTTGACTTGCAACTCGAAGGCGGCTCAACCGAGCTTGATAAAACCGTACTCGAGCGCATGATCGACCCCTTGGTACATCTGGTCAGAAATGGCCTTGATCACGGCCTCGAAACAACCGAAGAACGATTGGCAAAAGGCAAATCAGAAACCGGCATACTTAAACTATCGGCGCATCAGGAAAGCGGTAGTGTTGTCATAGAAATTCAGGATGATGGCAAGGGCATTGATGGACAACGCATTCTTTCACTGGCAAAAGAGCGTGGCATCGTCTCACCCGACGAGGAACTCAGCGACGATCAAATCAATCAACTGATTTTCGCCCCGGGCTTCTCGACCGCTGAGGAAGTCAGCGATGTCTCCGGACGCGGCGTCGGTATGGATGTCGTCAGACGTAATATCGTCGATCTTGGTGGACGAGTAACGGTGTATTCCGAACTCGGCTCAGGTACGACGATAGAAATCAAACTACCACTGTCGTTGGCAATACTCGATGGGCAGCTCGTCGAGGTCGCAGGCGAAGTCTACGTCATCCCCATTCTCAGCATTATCGAGACACTGGAGCTTGAGCAGACTGATCATTCATTCATACCAGGCACCGGTGAGATCTGCCAATTCCGCGGCGAATACTTGAGCATGTTGCGCGTAGCAGAGCATTTCACACTGCCCAATGAATCAGATGAAAACCTGATCGTCGTGGTTGACACGCATAGCGGTCGCTATGGCCTTGTAGTCGACAAAGTTCTAGGCCAACAGCAAGTGGTCATCAAGCCGCTGGACAAGAACTACAAGAACGTTCCCGGACTGGCAGGCGCCACGATCATGAGTGATGGATCAGTCGCGCTGATCCTCGACCCGACCAGCATAACCATCAATACAAACATAGCAACTGCAGCCTGATTATCATGAGCACATCGCAAGCGAAATTAGACGAAGAAGATCGGATCACTGATACGACCGACCAGTTTCTTACATTTATTCTTGGTAACGAAGAATACGGAATCGAGATTCTGAAAGTTCAGGAGATCAAAAGCTGGGGACCGTTTACACCGATACCCAATGCACCCGAATATGTGCTTGGTGTCATCAACCTACGTGGCGCGATTGTCCCGATTGTCGATCTGCGCAGCCGCTTTGGCTTACCGCCACAGGAATACACCACAACCACGGCAATCATCATTGTCCATACCGAAGTTGATGATCAACCCAGAATCATCGG
>CAYULV010000374.1:0-2939 GCA_964445655.1 uncultured Granulosicoccaceae bacterium
TCGTACTGCTGTTTGCGCGCCTGCCGATACCACGATTCTTCGAGTTTGGCCTGCCGTCCATACTGGTTGTTACAGGGTGCTTGTTTATCAATGTAAAGCACTATCCAACTGCCAGTCTTGTAGGCGACGCCTCCTATGCCTTGTATCTGAGTCATATTTTCACGCTTGGCGCGTTGCGCAAGTTATTACCTCCGATACTCGGCGATGTGCCTTTTGCCGCTTATCTGTTTGTCTTCATATCGCTTATCATTTGCACCATCGTCAGTGTTGTCGTACACAAGTTCGTTGACAACTGGTTACTTCGCAGTGAGCGTTTTGACATGTGCCGCACGGCAAGACAGCGCGAAGCATGAGCAAGCACGCTGAACTGGAAGCGTTGGTCGGTCTCGAGCCTGCTCACTCACTGGTGCAGGCAAGCCGTGAGCAGATCAAACGCGATGGCACCGTGTATGAAACTCTTTGGCTTGACGAACATGACAAAAGCGACAAACTGGTAGCGCGCTATCGCACCTGGTCAAACCATGACTTGAAGCCTCCTTATCGGAAGCAACTTGGTTGGGAACGATACTCCCTGTCAGGGAAACTGCTTGATCGCGAAGTGCGATACTCAAAGCGCGAAGACAACGAGTACGTTCACTAAACGGACGCAACATACTCCCGGACAATATGCAGAAACTCCTCGCCGTAGGTTTCAAGTTTATGTTGCCCAACCCCATTGACCGTCGACATTTCAGACAATGACCTCGGCTTGATGGCAATCATGTCAGCGAGTGTGCTATCGCTGAACACCACATAGGCCGGCACGCCAGCTTCGTCGCTGAGCTCTTTTCTCCTTGCTCGCAGTTCTTCCCACAGCGGCATGTCCTCATCGCTAATGCTGATTTTGGATTTTCTTTTGGAACGTTTGCGAGTGTCCGCGCCTGATTGGGTCAGTGGTCTGAGTTCAAGGCTTGTTTCTCCACGTAATACCGGACGAGCCAACTCCGTCAGTTGCACCGAACCATGACCTTGCGGGTCGACCGCGAGCAAGCCTTTTGCAATCAATTGACGGAAAAGGTTACGCCAGGCTTGTGCATTCAACTCGGTACCGATACCAAATGTTGATTGTTGATCGTGACCAAAGCGTATGACACGTTCAGAGGATTTGCCTAGCAAGACATCGATCAGATAATTGACGCCGAACCGCTGCCCCGTGCGATAGGCACAGGACAATGCTTTGCGAGAGGCTTCAGTTCCATCCCAGGTCTCCGGCGGGTCAATGCAGTTGTCACAATTGCCGCAGGGTTGATCCAGCTGATCGCCAAAGTAACGTAGTAGCGCTTGCCTGCGACAACTGTGAAGCTCCGCCAGGCCAAGCATGGCTTCGAGTTTCTGATGCTCCAGTCGTTTGTGTTGTTCGTCAGCATCTGACTGAGACATCATGGCCCGCAGGTTGATAACGTCCTGCAGACCGTAAGCCATCCAGGCATGGGCCGGTTCACCATCGCGCCCGGCACGCCCGGTTTCCTGATAATAGGCTTCAACACTTTTGGGCAAATTAAGGTGCACCACAAAACGTACATCGGGTTTGTCGATACCCATACCAAAGGCAATGGTCGCGACAACGACAAGTCCATCCTCTCTGAGAAAACGCGCCTGATTGTGCTGACGCTCATCGGCTGACATGCCGGCGTGATACGGCACAGCCGCTATGCCTTGTTGGTTAAGCCATTCGGCAGTCTGCTCGACTTTCTTTCTCGACAGGCAGTAGACAATTCCTGCGTCCCCGCGATGATTGATGTTAAGAAAAGCCAGCATCGATTCCCGCGCATTTTGCGGTTCACCGATGGTGTAACGGATGTTCGGTCGATCAAAACTGCTGACAAAGCGATTGGCTTTGTCCAACTGCAAATTGGTGGCTATCTCCTCGCGAGTTCTTTCATCAGCGGTAGCGGTCAGCGCAATACGCGGCACCGCCGGATAACGTTCAGCAAGGACTGACAAGCCAAGATATTCCTTGCGGAAATCATGACCCCATTGCGATACACAATGCGCTTCGTCAATCGCAAACAGCGCGATATCAGCTGCATCCAGAAGGCTGAGCATCCTTGGCATCAGTAGCCGCTCTGGCGCCACATAAAGCATGTCCAGCTCACCCGAGAGCAAGGCTTGTTCCGTCTCGACAATGGCATCCTGTTGCAAGGATGAATTGATGAAGGCTGCATTGAGATTCAATGCTCGCAAGGCATCGACCTGATCTTGCATCAACGCGATCAATGGGGATATGACAACGCCCACACCTGCTCGCGCCAGTGACGGGATTTGGTAACAGAGCGATTTTCCACCGCCGGTCGGCATCAGTACCAGCGCATCATCACCATTGATAACCGTATCGACTATCGCTTGTTGCTGACCACGAAACGCATCATAACCATAGATGGTTTGAAGAATGTCCAGCCCTTCGTTTGAGGTCATGTTGGCTTTTGGTAGTTGGCGCGACGCGTGTTGTATTCGTCAACAACACCTTGCATGGCAGTATCGTCAAAATCGCGCAATCCTCCCAGAACCATATTCTTGATGCCTTTGCCGATGGCTTGCTCATTTGCATGAATGTTGAACCCGAGTGTTACGGCGCCTTTGCGTCCGTCGCTGTTCAGGCTGGCATCATCGAGGGTCAAGGTGACATTGTTCGGGTCTATTTCATCGACATGCGGAAAAAGACTTATCGACATGTCCTTGTAAATGACCAAGGGACGTTGCGGGTTGATCATGGCATTGGACTCGCGCATCAGTGGTACCAGAATGTCCGGAAAGGTTTTACCGGAAAACGTCACGTAGGCGGTGGTGATTTCCTTGATCAACTGGGGATCCTTATAGCGTGTACCCGACATCCGGAGACTCAATACTTCGCGCTCCCGATCGTCCGCTACCGATAAAGTATCGGTCATTGCCGCAGGTAG
>CAYULV010000375.1:0-2936 GCA_964445655.1 uncultured Granulosicoccaceae bacterium
ATCCTGTTTCGTAACACTACCGAGACCATGAGCCGTGACACTGACCTGAAGATGAACTTCCTGCCGGTGAACTACTACGATGGCCAAGGTTTCATGGTCCCAACTGAGTTGGGTGTCACTTCTGCGAAAGAGCTTGATGGCGCATCTGTCTGCATCCAGACCGGTACCACCACTGAATTGAACCTCGCTGACTACTTCCGTACCAATGGCATCTCTTACGAGCCAGTGCCAATCGAAACCAACGAAGAAGCTCGCAGCAACTACCTCGCAGGTCGTTGCGACGTTTACACCACTGATGCTTCAGGTCTTGCATCTACTCGTGCAGCGTTTGAAGCCCCTGATGATCACATGCTTCTGCCAGAAATCATTTCGAAAGAACCTCTTGGTGGCGCAGTTCGTCACGGTGACGATGAGTGGCTGGACATCGGTAAGTGGGTCGTCAATGCACTGATCAATGCTGAAGAAGCAGGTATCACGGCTGACAATGTTGCCGAGTTGGCGAAAACAGCTGGTGACAACCCGAACATCAACCGCATGCTCGGCACAGAAGGCGATTTCGGCTCCATGATCGGTCTTGATAAAGATTGGGCAGTTCGCGCCATTGCCGCTGGCGGCAACTATGGCGAAATCTTCGAGCGCAACATCGGACCAAGCACGCCTATCGCCCTTGAGCGTGGTCTCAACGCACAATGGAGAGACGGCGGAATTCTGTACGCAGCACCAATTCGCTAAGTACATTTCCGGCAAACATAAGGGGCACTTCGGTGCCCCTTTTTTTATCCTCACCTCTAAAAAGCGGTACTTCCTATGAGCGTAGACGCAGCGCCACTTCAGGAACCTCAACGATCAGCCTTGATGAAGCTGTGGTATGACAAGGAGTCACGCTCGACCATCATCCAGATCATTGCCGCGGTGCTTATCCTGAGCCTGATTGGCTACATGGCGAGAAATGCGGTGGTCAATCTTGAACGCCTTGGCAAAGGCTTCAGCTTTGCCTTCCTGTTTCAGCCCGCAAGCTACGACATTAATCAACATCTGATCGAGTATTCATCTCGTTCAACGCATTTCAGAGCCATGATGGTCGGCATTATCAACACACTGTTGGTTGCCGTAGCCGGTATCGTACTGGCAACCATTGTCGGTTTTATCCTCGGCGTTATCCGACTATCGAAGAACTGGCTGACCAACAAGCTCGCCCATATCTATATCGAGTACATGCGCAACGTCCCTGTGCTGCTGCATATACTGCTGATCCACGGCATCATCGTACACTCCTTGCCGCGACCGAAAAACGCGCTGAACATAGGCGATTCCGCCTTTGTGACGAACCGTGGTGTCTTCATGCCAAGCCCTGAACTATTGCCGGCGTTCAAGGTTGTTGCTCTACTGTTTTTTGCCGGCATTGTCTTCAGTTGGCTGTTTCGGCGATGGGCGCGTGCGCAACAAGCCGCCACTGGCCAACAATATCCGGTTTTCTGGGTTTCGCTGGCCGCCATCATAGGTTTGCCAGTGGTCGCGTACCTGGTACTCGGCCAGCCAGTCAATTGGAATGTGCCGGAGCTCAAGGGCTTCAACTTCAGGGGTGGCATGGTCATCAGACCTGAATTCATTGCACTGTGGCTTGCCTTGTCACTCTATACCGCCGCTTTCATTGCCGAAATCGTGCGCGCCGGTGTTCTGGCCATCAGTCATGGACAAACGGAAGCAAGCCTTGCGCTTGGCATCAATCGCAAGCGCACCTTGAATCTGGTTGTAATCCCACAGGCACTACGAGTCATCGTACCGCCCTTGTCGAGCAACTACCTGAACCTGACAAAAAACTCCTCGCTGGCCATCGCCATTGGCTACATGGATGTCACCGCAACGATTGGAGGCATATCTCTGAACCAGACCGGTCGTGAGATGGAGTGCATGATTATTGTCATGGGTATTTACCTGGCCATGTCCTTATTGATCAGTATGTTCATGAACTGGTACAACAAGCGCATTGCGCTGGTGGAGCGCTAAGATGCCAGACAATCAATCGTATGAGACAGGCCAGTACCCTGCCGGTCAGCATCCCGCCTTACCCGCACCATTCAGAACGGGCGGCGCGATTTTATGGATGCAAAAAAACCTGTTCTCATCACCTGGCAGTGTTGTCGCAACCCTTATTGCGTTTTATATTCTCTACCGCACCGTTCCCGGCATGCTCGAATGGGGCTTGTTTGATGCAGCCTTCACCGGGAGTGACAGAAACGAATGTAGAGCACAAGGCGCTGGTGCTTGCTGGGCGTTTATCGGTGAACGCTATAACTTGTTTACTTATGGTTTTTACCCCGCCGGTGAACGTTGGCGTGTCAACCTGAGTTTTCTATTGTTGATCGTAGCCTGCGCCGCACTATTGTGGGAAAACTGCCCTTTCAGAAAGCCACTGTTATGGTTTGCAGCCGCGTTTCCTTTGGTTGCTGTTTGGCTTTTGATCGGTGGCTTTGGTGGACTCAAGTTTGTTTCCACCGATCTGTTCGGTGGCTTCATGCTTACCTTGATCATCGGTGTAACCGGCATCGCATTTTCATTGCCGATCGGAATATTACTCGCGCTTGGCAGGCAATCAAGACTCCCCATCATCAAGTACTCGTGCGTTTTCTTTATCGAGTTCTTTCGCGGTGTACCACTGATTACCCTACTGTTTGTAGCATCGACCATGCTCAGCTACTTTTTGCCGCCGGGAACCACATTCAATCTGTTGCTTCGAGTACTGATCATGGTGACCCTGTTTGCCTCTGCCTATATGGCAGAAGTTATTCGCGGCGGTCTGCAGGCCATCCCTAAAGGTCAAACAGAGGCAGCTGATGCCATGGGTCTCAAGTATTGGCAATCGATGCGTCTTATCGTGTTGCCTCAGGCATTGAAGATATCAATCCCCGCCATCGTCAATACCTTTATCGGTTTGT
>CAYULV010000376.1:0-2931 GCA_964445655.1 uncultured Granulosicoccaceae bacterium
GTGCACCCGGAATGCCTGAAATGCTTGATTCAACCTCACGTATAACAACCTTGTGCCGTGAAAAGAACATCGTGGTCGGCCTGATGACTGATGCGCGTTTTTCCGGCGGCTCAGTTGGCTTGGTGATTGGCCATGTCGGACCAGAAGCCGCCCTAGGTGGCCCGATCGCATTCCTCGAAAACGGTGATGAAATTGTTGTTGATCTGGATACCAATGAAATCAATTGCCCCGCACTGGCCGATGCAGCGACATTTGAAACTCGTAAGGCGAAATGGGAAAAGGAAGTTGCGGGCAATGGTGGCATGCATCCCTTGTGTGGCGATGTTGATACCCGATTGCTGAACCGCATGCGTATGTCGGCCGTATCCGCTGTCTACGGCGCAGGAATGCACCCCGATAGAAAACTCTGGGTGCCTCAGCAAAGAAAGGCGGAGAAAAGTGGCTTTGTACCTCAGAATAAATATCGCAAAGGATCGCAAAAAGCGTTTTGAATATTAGTAGTGGAAGTAGACACTGGGTTTAAGGCTATCCGATATCTGATTGGTATTTGTGACTGGTCCTGCTATCGTGATTCTGAAAACAGACTCTGATTTAGGTGCCAGGCACAATGTTGAGCGAAACGCAAAAACAGCAATTCTGGAATGATGGCGTCCTAGTTGTTGAAAATGCGGTTGATAAAGACGCTTTGCAAGCTTTAAAAGCAACGTTTGCCGATTGGGTTGAACAGAGTCGGAAGCATACGGCACCCTTTGGCGAGACGATCGATGGTCGGCCACGTTTTGATATAGAACCCGGTCATACGTCTGAAAAACCAGGACTGCGACGAGTCAACGCACCAGTCGAGATATCACAGACGTACTTTGATGTGATGGCATCGAGTCGAATGACCGATTGTGTTGCTGAATTAATCGGACCAAATGTAAAAGCCCATCATTCAAAAATCAACTCGAAACTCCCTGGCGGGAATACGCAGGTGAAGTGGCACCAGGACTTTCCGTTCACGCCGCACTCCAACGATGATCTTGTCACTGCCTTACTCATGGTTGATGACGTGACTGAAGAGAACGGACCGCTTGAAGTAATCCCCGGATCTCACAAAGGCGACATTCATGAACTGTGGCATGACGGAGTATTTACAGGTTCAGTTGCCGATGACATTGCCGCAGATTGCCAATCTCGAGCAGTCACCTGTACAGGCCCGGCAGGTTCGGTCTGTCTGATGCACACGCGATTACTGCATGGCTCCGCAGCTAATCACTCTGATCAGTCGAGAACCTTGTTTATTTGTGTTTACAGCGCAGAAGACGCTGTTGCTTATTCTAGTAACCCTGTACCAAACAAGTATGAAGGTCTGGTTGTTCGAGGCGAGCAGACCAATCGCATCCGTTCGATACCGTTTAACATTTCACTGCCACAGAAGCCTACAACTGCCTCATTTTTCGATCAGCAGGGTAAGCACGGTATACAACCGGTTAAGCGGTCATAACTGCTACCGGAGGTTGCTTGTAAGGTTCTGGCTGAAAGCTGCGGCGACACAGTTCAGAATTGACTGCGCCGCCTCAGCTATGTTTAACGACAGCCTGTTGTTCCTACCTCAAACCCTTCAGCATCGACGGAATCCAGAACCGAGCCGCTACTATTTATGGCAACGATCTCGACACAGCGTCCCGCCAAAGCGTCCTCGGTCTCAACGAATAATCGGGAGCGGGTGAATCCTGCGGACTCGCCACCGACGAAGATTTCAAAACCGACCAGATCGCTGGCGGATGCCTGATCCTGATCAATCGTCCAGGAAGCAATGTAACCGCCGGAGATCGGCTGTAAATTCGTGTTAGTGATCAAGTCACTGGAGACTGGAGCAGGCAACGACCCATCCGTCACCGGAGGTTCGCCGTCAAACAATACGGTACCGAGCTCAGTGTTGACAGATAGCACGGGAGACAGCGGCCCGATGTTTCCCAGATCATCGACCAGACGGAGCTGATAGTTGTTGTCGACCAAGGCATTGCCGTCAAAAAAACTGTATTGCGAACCCGTTCTCTCGAGGAATTCGCCGTTGCGAAAGACCTCAACATCGCGCCTTGGGAAACCTCTTGTCTCGACACCGATAATGGGTTGCCAGAAAATTTCTAGCGCATTGCGACCATAAATACGCGCATCGAGATCAAGTGTGTCCGAGATCCCTGCGCTTGTTGTTGATATTGAACTGGGGATGGTCGGCAATGGAACGGCGGCGGCAATCGTGCCCCAGCACTGTAAAACACCGTCGAGCCTTTCGCCGCACATGGCGGAAGTGAAACGGTTGGCTTCAACACCGTGTATTGACAGAAACTGTTCTCCGACAGGAAAGCTGCGATCAGGTCGGGTACCCACAACTGTCAAGCATTGCAGGGTGGATTCCTGATCCAAGGCGCACTGCACTCCAGACGTTACCGCGATATCGGTATAGGGCCCGTCGGTGAATTCGAAAGAGCTTATATTACAGATGACGGACCCTACGTCGTTTATCGAGCAGAGGGTTCTATCGAATATATCGATATCCGTAAAGGGGCCCGCAAAAGGGTCCGTAAAATTTCGCGTGACACTTGCTTGAGCGGTCGTCCAACACGAGAGTTCTCCCGTGTCGCGGATACCACATGAAGCATCGTTCCCCAACTCAAGCTGGCTATACCTTTCGCCTGCGGGAGGTTCTAGCTGACGGTTGTTGTTCAAGCCCCAGCAGAATGCTTCGCCGCTTGCATCGAGCGCGCAGGTGTGATGCTGCCCCGCATCGATCTGAACGAGATCAACATCGATTAGCGGCACGTTCAGTTGGCCGAAGTCGTTGGCGCCCCAACACACGGCTTGCGCATCGAACGTGAGACCACAGGCGGTGGTCCCGGAGGGAACCACACTTGTAACTACTAAGGTCGGCAGCGTGGCTGACCCGAA
>CAYULV010000377.1:0-2918 GCA_964445655.1 uncultured Granulosicoccaceae bacterium
AGGCACCTGTGCGAGGGTGATGGCCAATGACTGCCACGTCACCGGCATCAACGAAATTCGCATCTGTTTGCTTTTTCAGATTGTATTTACGCACAAGAAAAACCCATTGGACCTCCGGGTTGCTTCCGGGCATGCGGCCGACGACTGAAAACGGATTGGATTGGCCGGTGCCACCTTCAAAGCCCTCTACGCGAGTGGGTAGCATCATCGGCCGGTCAGAACGCATTTCAGCATGAAAAGTTTTTGGTGTTTTACCGCCAAAGGTAACCGGTATGTACTCTCCGATCAGCTTCTCCCATTCTTCATCCGGGCCGTCGCGGTCCCAGACTTTGATGTCGTTAAATGTTCCCAGCGCCAGTTCAACCTTCTTCATATACGCCAGGTGTTTGTCGTAATCGTAGTCTGTTGGCAAATTCCAGGCATTATTTGGGTCGCCGCATATGTCCGCAGCCTGCGCAGATGGAAATAAAAATGCGCCCATCAGTGCAGCAAGAATATATCGGTAGGAAATGCTCATTCTGTTTCTCTCTGTATTCAGTGAAGTTCATACGATGTTTGGCGAGAACTCCAAAAGGGTGCCTTCGGCCAACGTTGTTCCGCACTGTAAATATTTTTGCGACTGTCTAGATAGTGTTGAAAATCCTGATACTGTTTCGATCGGTGATCGGCTATCGCCAGATGCTCACCGCCAAGTTGACGCTCGAGTGCGTTTGCGCCTGCAAAGCCGTCAAGCATGCCTTTGGTAATTCCCCAGGATGAAAGTGGATCAAACGCGATGGCGGCATCACCAATGGCTAAAAAGGTATCGGACTCCATTTGATCAAGTATCTGTGTTGATGCGTCATAGACGTCAAGATGCTCTGGTATCAATCCTGGTCCCGGCCTTGGCCAATCACCGGTACTTGTAAACATATGTACGGCCTTGTTTTCTGATAGACGTTCACGCCACAACCCTAGGGCGCCTTGTTCGTGTTGTTTAACAATCGTTGTATCGGTCATATATGTGCCGATCACCAAGCCATCTGAAAACTGAACCGTATACCACCAGCCATCTTGTACAGACTGTATGTGCAAACGGCCTGCATCAGCAGATGGCTTTGAGCATTTGATTCGACCGACAATTCCAAGCAGATTGTCTGTTCGCGTAAATTTCGCACCTAGTTGGCGTGCGGCGCGTGCATTACGACCACTTGCGTCCAATACAATGTCCGTATGAATATCGGTCATGTCTGCACCCTCGCGAAGGGTTGCGCGATAACCTTCAGGATTTATCTCCAAACTCGATAAGCGTGTGTCAAACTTGAATTGCACACCGAATTGCTCGCAACGCTGGGTGAGTGCTTCATCAAAGATTTCGCGTCGAAGGTTGATGCCATGGCCTGCCGGTGAGAAAAAGTAGTCACGCTCTGCGACATCACTCTCACCCCAGGCAGAACACACACCTGAGCTCAGCGTGTGGTTTGGATCATCCAGTAAGTCGTCGAGTCCCAGATGAGTCAGTGACGATAGCGCATCCGGTGGTAGGTGTTCGCCTGCCCGAGTTACTGCGCCACGTGGACGTGCGTCGATAACGACAATAGTTTCGCACCATGTCGCCAATTGCATGGCTGCGGCCAAGCCTGAAGGCCCCGCGCCGACCACGAGTGCTGTCACACTCATTCCTGCAGATTCCGCTCGGTTTCTTCAAAGGATGCATTGTTATCAATGCTGACAATGAACCCAAGGCGCCACCAGTTTTCCACCATTTTAAGGTATTGCTCTTCCTCTACCCATTCATCTGGTACCCATGGTTGTTGGCTCTGCCCATTTCGTGTGACGTTGTCAGGTCGTTGAACGGGCCACCATCCATGGTTGCAATCAAGGTAATCAGATTGCCACGGTAAGGCATTACCCATGGTCAGATCGCCAGGTTTTACATTTGCCTGTATGCGCAGCGGGGCAGCATAAAGTTCTGGCAGTTGCATGATGTTCCAGGATTCAATGCCTGGATAGAAGGGCGTACCACATGTTCCTTCCAGTGCGGCCCAGTCCAGTGCTGCCGGTTGGTTCGGTATGTCGAGTTCTTCCAAGGCAATAAAATCGTAGATACCTTCAGCGTGAATACCGTCAGGGTTGTGATCAGAATCGAAATCACCATCACGCCACTTTTCAAGCATGTCATATTGCAATTTCGTGACTGACGGCAGTGCCCAATCATGACCTTCTTGATTTCTTAGCTCGTCTCTCGGTAGCTGTGGCATTTGTTTTGGTTGGACATCTGCAAGCGTCAAGCCTTTGAAGGGTCTGGCCGGAAGTTTGTGGGGATTTCTCAGGCGTTTGAAAATCGCGTCACGTGATAAATATGCATCTGATTGTGGATCGGAATTATTATCCGATAAGTTACTCAGTCGAGACAGGTAATAGCCTTGACGCCCCGTCCCATGACCTAAAGCGCCTGATGGGCTTACCCACTGCAGCTGTGAAACACTGCGTAGGATTGGAAAAATGTCATTTGCAAATGAAGGGCGTGGAACCGATTGTGTTGCTGGAAAAGATGCGCTCAAGGCAACATGTTGAAGGTTGGTGAAATAATTGAAAGCTGGTGTGTATTTCGGCAAGCTGCACAGTATCCAGGCGGACTGCTCAGGCCGGTCGAGCATGATGCTTGTTCCGTCTGTGAATACAATCTCTGCGCGTATCGGTCCATCGCATGATTGATCGTACCAGTTGTCATTATTGGCAAAATCTCCATTAACGCCGATAGTTGCCGTTTGAGAGAATTTTCCGTTTTTCGTATCCAGTCCTTCCGATAGTCCATCGCTGGCAAAATACAGGAGGCGTCCGGTTTGCGCCTCGCTATGAATCGAACCTAGTTTTACCTGAGTCGTCGCTTTTTCGTTATTGCCATAGGGAAGTGTGAAACTGCCTGTGAGGTCCTT
>CAYULV010000378.1:0-2916 GCA_964445655.1 uncultured Granulosicoccaceae bacterium
GCATTTTTGCGATCGCCGCGAGCTTGAGCTTTCTCGCCTTGTTGATTGGCAGCATCATCATCAAGGGTACGCCTGCATTCACAACCACTTATATGAAGCTTGATGTGATGCTCGATGCAGACACACTGGGTCTGGATGCTGATCCGAGCGCGAAAGAACTGCGCCGTGCTGACTATAGCGCCGCGATCAAGCAAACCATGCGCGACAAATTTCCCGAGGCGACAAAACGCAAAGAGAAAAAAGCCCTGTATCAACTGGTCAGTTCGGGTGCTGAGTATCAGATCGCCGCAGAAGTGTCAGCCAATCCAGCCTTGGTGGGTACCATGCAAAGCTTCTGGGTGTTGGCCGATGACGAATTAAGTGCATTGATCAAGTCTGGCGACGATCTGACCCAACCCGAAGCCTTGCAGACGCGCATGAGCGAGCAACAGATTGGATGGGCGAAAAGCTTGTTGGATCAGGGTGATCTCGATGTGCGATTCAATACGACGTTTTTTGAAAACGGCGACTCGCGTGAGCCAGAACAAGCCGGTATTCGTGCCGCCTTGATGGGCTCGGCGTTCACCTTGCTGATCACCTTTTTGTTGTCGTTTCCGGTTGCTGTCGCCTCGGCCATTTACCTTGAAGAGTTTGCTCCGCAAAATCGCTGGACCGATTTTGTCGAAGTCAATATCAACAATCTGGCAGCGGTCCCCTCCATCGTCTTTGGCTTGCTTGGTCTGGCGGTGTTTATCAACTTCTTTCATCTGCCGCGCTCAGCGCCACTGGTCGGGGGCATCGTGCTGTCATTGATGACCTTGCCCACGATCATCATCTCAAGCCGCGCGGCGCTCAAATCGGTGCCGCCTTCGATACGTGAAGCCGCTCGCGGTATTGGTGCGTCACCGCTGCAAGTGGTTTTCCATCATGTGTTACCGCTTGCCATGCCCGGCATTCTGACCGGCACCATCATTGGTCTGGCTCAGGCACTGGGCGAAACTGCCCCGCTCCTGATGATCGGCATGGTAGCCTTTATTGTCGATATACCAACCTCAGTGATGGATCAGGCCACCGCACTGCCAGTTCAGGTCTTCCTCTGGGCCGACAGCCCCGAACGTGCGTTTACCGAGAAAACATCGGCCGCGATCATGGTATTGCTGGCCTTTCTGATTGTGATGAACGCGCTCGCCGTGTTGCTGCGCAAACGATTTGAACGACGATGGTAAGCACAGTGACTTCACAGGATATACTGGACGCCCCTCAAAGGCAGATACCCCTCGTGGCAAAGAGCTCGGCAGAAGAGGCATTCGAACAACTGACCGAGACCGTCGGCAGTGTCACGGTCGATGACCCGAAAATGCAGACCCGTAACGTGAATGTTTTCTACGGGGAAAAGCAGGCAATTTTTGACGTCGATCTGGATATCGCTAACAACGAAGTCATTGCCATGATCGGGCCTTCGGGCTGTGGTAAGTCGACTTTTCTGCGCTGTCTTAATCGGATGAACGACACGATTCCAACTTGCCGGGTGACTGGCGAGATGTCACTTGACGGTGAGGACCTCTACGGCAAGGACCTTGACCCGGTCTTGCTGCGCGCACGTGTCGGCATGGTTTTTCAAAAACCGAATCCATTTGCCAAGAGCATCTATGACAACGTGGCTTATGGCCCGCGTATTCATGGACTGGCCAAGAATCGCGCCGAACTGGACGATATTGTCGTCGACAGCTTAAAGAAGGCCGGACTGCACGATGAAGTAAAAGATCGTCTCGATGCACCGGGCACCAGCTTGTCAGGTGGACAGCAACAACGACTGTGTATTGCACGCACCATAGCCGTCAGTCCTGAAGTCATTTTGATGGACGAACCCTGCTCGGCGCTTGACCCGATTGCCACGGCTCGCATCGAAGAGCTGATCGATGAGCTGAGACAGAACTATGCTATAGCTATTGTGACGCACTCCATGCAACAGGCAGCGCGTGTCTCGCAACGTACAGCGTACTTCCATCTTGGCAAGCTTGTTGAGGTGGGTGATACAAATAGTGTCTTCACCAACCCACAGCACGAACTGACCGAAAACTACATTACCGGCCGATTCGGCTAGCCATCCAACGCCAGGCACGCCCATGGACAAGCTTCACCTCGATCAACATATCTCGCAACAGTTCAATCTTGAACTCGAAGACATTCGCAACAAGGTGCTCAGCATGGGCGGCCTGGTCGAGAAGCAAGTCAGCAAAGGTTTGCAAGCCTTGCTCGAAGCCGATCATGACCTGGCCCATGAAGTCGCCCACTCGGATTTCGAAATCAACGCGCTTGAAGTCGAGATCGATGAAGAATGCACGCATGTGCTTGCCAGGCGCCAACCGGCGGCCAGCGATTTACGTCTTGTAGTGACCGTCATCAAGGCGATCACCGATCTTGAACGCATTGGTGATGAAGCCGAGAAACTTGGACGCTTTACCTGTGACCTGACCGACTCTGAAAAAGCGCCGACCTATCGCAAGGAATTGCGTCATCTCGGTGAGCTGGTCAACTCCATGTTACGTGATGCACTTGATGCCTTTGCCAGGCTCGACGTCGATGCCGCGATCGAAATCGCTTCACGCGATCGGGATGTCAACAAAGAGTATGAAACGCTTGAACGTTTACTAGCCACCCATCTTGTCGAAGATCCTCGACAAGTCTCGCAATTGTTCAAGATCACCTGGTGCGCCCGTGCGCTCGAGCGCATTGGCGATCACTCAGTGAATATTTGCGAATACGTGGTCTATCTGGTCAAAGGGCGCGACATACGCCACACCTCGTTTGACCAGATTCGAAAGGAATTCGTTGACTGAGAATTTGTCGACCAAGTCGCGGCGTTACACTTCCCGGGACTTACCTTCCTTGTAGTCACGATAGGCCACAAGTAACATCGAGGTATCGTCGTCCTTG
>CAYULV010000379.1:0-2907 GCA_964445655.1 uncultured Granulosicoccaceae bacterium
ATAAAGTCGGTAACGTTCACAGGTTGAAAGGACAGCAAAGTGCCCTTTGCCGCCAGTCAAATTGATGCTTTCACTGTCCGCTACCGGGAAATGTTCGTCGGCTGCTTAGTGGTAAATCTCACCATATAGTGTTGATCCTTAGGGACGAATATTCTGATTAACGCGAAATAAGTTAGTCGGATCATACTTGCGCTTTACGTCAGCCAGCTTGTCGAAATTCGATCCGTAGGCTGCTCGAACCAAGGTCTCTGTGTTCTCGCCTACACCGGGAAAGTTCAAGTACAACCCCCCAGACGCATAACGCTCAGTCGCTTCAACTTGTTTTCGCGTCCATGCGATAACACTTTCACTTATCTTTGGATCAATCCAGCAACTGTCATAGCTCAGCATATACGGAGCGTTACGTTTACCAAAAGCTGTAGCGTCCTCGGCGACGCGGGCCATTGCGCCTCCAAGGTGCCAAATAGCTATAAGGCATTGGTTGCTTGGCATATTATGGGCAGCCTCTACAAGTTCGTCTATATGCTCATTCGTTAGGCTATTAAGGTATTGGGACTTCCAATAGGCATAAATGTTTTCGTAGACTGCACCTGGTGTGAAGAATGCATCAAAACCAGCCTGCCAACTGCAGTATGGCCCCTTAGCTGACAGATCAAGAATAGGATCCCCAATGTCACGAAGCGGAGCAAGTTCTTTTTCACCCTCTTCAGCTGAACCAGCATAGAGAGCTCCGTAAAGGAAAATACGTTGACCTCGAATTTCTTTTGGAAAGGCGTCTATTTCGGGAACTGTCCAAAAGAAACCCAAAGAACTAATATCTTCCGATGCTGACTCCATAAAGTCTCGCCAACGCCGACATACCTCAGAGGCTTGACCTATGTCGAAAAACTGAGACGCGAAATAAACCTCTGGACCAAGTGGGAATAACCGGAATTCAAAAGATGTGACAACGCCAAAGTTTCCACCACCACCTCTTACTGCCCAAAATAGATCGGAGTTTTCATCTACGCTGGCATGCATCACTTGACCATCGGCATTCACTATATCAACTGAGATCAGATTATCGACGCTGAGCCCATACTTGCGCCTTAAATTACCAAACCCTCCCCCAAGAGTTAGACCCGCTATTCCTGTTTCAGAAACATTTCCCGTAGCAGTAGCCAGCCCAAACACCTGTGTCTCTCGGTCGACATCTGCTAGCGTTGCACCACCTTGCACATGAACTGTGTTTTCACTTTGATTTACTCGTACAGAGCGCATTTCTGTGAGGTCTATTGTTATTCCGTCATCGCAAAGAGCGCTGCCGCCAACATTATGTCCACCTCCACGAATCGATAGGAGTATGTTGTGCTTTCGAGCAAATTTTACAGCTGTCACAACATCCGCCTGGCCACTGCAGACAGCTATTAGCGCTGGTTTTTTATCTATCAACGAGTTCCAGACTCGTCGCCGATCTTCATATTCAGCATTTTTCTGATCGATCAGACTTCCGCGAAATGATGATTGTAGTTCTTCCATGGATGGAGCATCCACCTCTGACCTACCGTTATCTAAAGAACGAAACGTCAACATATGCGGTTCACAATAATTATGATGTAGCTATCTTCTATGAATTTATGCGAATGTAGCTAGAGGCAAAAACGCCGAATCTGGGGCAGAATGATCACATAAGGGAACTAAAATGCCAGAATCAATTAAATTAGCACTCCTCGCAACTAAGGAAGTCAGCGCCTCAAGCTTGTTTGGGCTCTATGATGCACTCTCAGGAGCTGGACAAGCATGGGAGATTTTCGTAACCGGCGAAACGCCAAGACCTATCTTCGACGTAAAAATTATTGGGGGTAGCCGTGAGCCTTTTCGCTCTGTGGGTGGAACACAAATATGTCCGGACATCGGTGTAGACGACGTGTCCGACATCGATTTGATCGTAGTCCCCGGGATGAATGTTTCAGCAATCGAACCGCTTGAATCAGTGGAGAAAACAAGCCGTGATTGGATACAGGATCAACATAACTCGGGTACGAGAGTAGTAGCGGCATGCTCGGGTGCCGTATATCTCGCAGCAATTGGTCTACTTGATGGCATCGAAATCACAACTCATTGGGCGTATAAAGACCTATTTCGTAAGCACTACCCAAACGTTCAGCTAAAGCTCGATCACAATATCTGTTTTGAAAGTGCTGGCAAAGGTATCGTGACTTCTGGTGGGACCACGGCATGGCAAGAGCTTGCACTGTTTCTGATAAAAAATTACGGCAACCTTGAACAAGCGACGCGTACCGCGAAGTTTTGGCTACTGGCAGATAGGGGTGAATTCCAAGCACCTTATTCATCTCTTGTAACTACAATTTCGCACAATGATGCGGTAGTACGTGATATGCAAGTGTGGGCAGCAGAAAACTATTTCCTTGAAAGCCCCGTCAACACGATGATATCAAGATCCGGGTTGCCCGCTTCAACATTCAGCCGACGATTTCGTAAAGCAACAGGCATTTCCCCAAAGGACTATATTCAGGATATTCGGGTTGAGGAAGCTAAGCGGCGTTTAGAAATGAGTAGTTTATCAGTGGACACTATCGGACGCGAAGTTGGCTATGAAGACTCGTCATCTTTTCGAAGGCTCTTTAAACGAAAAACGAATCTAACCCCGGCCAAGTATAGAAAAATGTTAGGAGTAGAACGATTTGATCGATACAGCTAATTTATCAGACCGCACTATCGTCAATAGATCGGATAGTTGATGATGATGGGTATCTGTTTTAAAGAAAAACAAAAACGGACGTTTTTCAAATTTGCTTGTTTGTCTTGTATTGGCCGAATTCAATCTGTCATACTACAAAAGTATTAGCCCGCTATTGGCCGATTCCCCCGTTTCTCACAAGCGTCGCTTGAGTGAAGCCGACTGTC
>CAYULV010000380.1:0-2896 GCA_964445655.1 uncultured Granulosicoccaceae bacterium
TGCCAGTTCATATGCCAGTATAGAAAACCTAAAGCCGGGTTTAGCTTGATCGAACGTGTGTTCTTGCGAAAATCTGAACTGTTAGTCGGCAAACCGCAGTGCTGGGTCGTGCCGAGTAGATAACTACCGATGTTGGCGACAAAGGATGGCAGTGAAATCACCAATGTGAGAACCCACCATCCCGAAAACGCTGAAACCAACAACACCGACAGATGAAAGACTATCAACACACGTGACCAATGCACCGACTGTCTGAATGCCACTGGTTGATCTTGGTGTAATTTTTCCAACCATTCCTGACTCGGTATATCTGTGTGTCCGGATGGAATTCCCATTGCTGTGCGTGCCGTGAGATATACATTCCAAACAAAGCCGCCTTTGCTGAAATTTCGACCTGGTTTTGTAAACAGATTCAAGGTGCAGAGCTGAATCATCAGCCACGGTGCAAACGAAGGTGTCAACGGCAAAACGTTTTCCCGATCGGCCTCGAGGTGAGTTGTATATCGGTGATGATAGGTATGGCTGGCACCGTAATCATAGGGGTCCCACCAGCTGATTAAACACACCGCATGAAGAAATATCTGATTCAGGCGTCTGGACTTGAACACCGTCCCGTGACCAAGCTCATGAGCGGCTGTGCCTTTAAAGAAAGTTGCAACAAAGCCCAGGCACCAGAGCGATAAGGCAAACGCCAGCCAAGCCTGTTGTGCCCATAACGCTATCGTCAACGTAGCAAGGATCAAGTACAAACCGGTATGACCACCAGCCTGTATCCATCCTTGTTTGTCAGATCGCGTTGACAATTCTTTCAGGCGTTCGTGACTGACAGGGCACCGATACCATTTGACTCGGAGCGTTTTTCTAACCTCCGATAAGGGAGGATAGTTAAGCTGATCAGCCAATTCAGATTGAGTACTCATTCAATCACCCAAATATTTCCTGGAACACATCAATACATTGCCGAAAACCATTCTCAAAGTTGCCATCCCCGCTGTGATACACGCTTTCCAATGAGATGACCCCTGAGTAATGATCGGTTTTCAGGGCATTGGCCATAGGCTGCAACTGATCGGCAAGCTGCCCCTGCCCTAACTGACGAACTTCCAGTGTGGCGCGAGGCGTATCAACAATGACGTCCTTGATATGAATATGCCCAAGATAACCGTCTCTGACTTCATTGTAGCCATCAGGATAGGCCGTCTCATGACACCAGCAATTGTTCGCCGGATCCCACAGCACTTTGAGCACATCTTTAGCGTCGAGCTCATCAATCAATTTGACCGCGGTGTAGTTTGAATTGACCATGGTGCCATTGCCAGTTTCGACAACCAAAGTTAGCCCTTCCGCTCGTGCAAGCTCACAGGCAGGCGCGATTAGAGGCGGCAGAGAATCCCAGGCGCCGTGGGCAACGTTCCACTGCTCGGCCCCATGCAAGCCCCAAAGTATCTGTTCTTTTTTATTGGTCATGATACGAACCAATGGCGAGCCCACCTCATGAGCCATCGAGATAACTCTCTTGAGTGCATCCATATGTTTTGTATGCAGCTCATCGCCTGGTCTATTGGCCGTTGTCATGCCGGCGAAAATATGACGGGACAAACATGATACGGGCTTGCCTCGATCCTCAAGCAATGCTTTTATCTCGCGGATCTCTTTAGCATTATGGTCACCAACTTCTTTTTCGCCAACGAATTGAAGCTCTGCATACTGCAGATTGAATTCGTCCATCACATTGACGGCATGCCTTAGATCGCGGCTGATACCATCACAAATGACGCCAAGTTTCATAGAGGATTCCGCTGTTGCCTGACGATCACCACCCAGGCAAGGGTTTAAAACCGCCGTTGGGTCATCTAGCCGGAATTATTTACACGCATTCCAGTCTCATTGTCAAATATATGTGATTTTTCTATATCAAAACTCAGCTTCACGCTGTCATTGGGTTTATAGCTGGCCGACGCATCGGTCACCAGCCTCAGCTCATTATCGTCAAACACACATGAAAGATGCGTCTCGCTACCCATTGGTTCAATGACTTCAATTTGTGATGTTATTGCTCCATTCTCTACGACGCTCAGATCCTCCGGGCGAATACCGATAGTGACTAAATGACCTGCATTCAAGGATATATTGTCAGATTTTAGAAATACGCCATTACTCAAACTATAACCGCTACGCGATGCATCCTTCTCTACCGTCGCCTTCAAGAAATTCATCTGGGGCGCTCCGATAAAACTTGCAACAAACAAATTATCCGGAGAGTTATACAAATCCAGTGGTGATCCAATTTGCTCAATATTGCCGTCATTCATTACAACGATCTTGTCTGCCATGGTCATGGCTTCTGTTTGATCATGCGTGACATAAACAGATGTTGTCTTTAACCGTTGATGCAGCAGTTTGACTTCTTTGCGCATGACCGCACGCAGCTTTGCATCCAGATTTGATAGCGGTTCGTCGAATAAAAACACCTCGGGGTTTCTGACAATGGCCCGCCCCATGGCAACTCGTTGACGTTGTCCACCAGACAAAGCCTTGGGTCGTCGATCCAGATACTCACCCAGTCCCAGAATTTCGCTGGCCTCCTGAACGGCCTTGTCAATTTCGGCTTTGGGGCGTTTTTTCAACTCCAGAGAAAACGAGATATTTTCGCGAACCGTCATATGCGGATACAAGGCATAGGATTGAAAGACCATTGCTACATCGCGCTCTTTCGGTAACAGGTCATTGACCACGCGCCCACCGATACTGATAGTGCCGCTAGTCGGGTCATCCAGGCCGGCGATCATGCGCAACAAGGTAGATTTTCCGCACCCGGACGGGCCAACGAGCACAACGAACTCCCCGGGCTTTATGTCAATCGACACCCCGTGAATAACCTCCACCTCTCCAAATG
>CAYULV010000381.1:0-2868 GCA_964445655.1 uncultured Granulosicoccaceae bacterium
AACCCAATGCCCGGGCAGCGGCAGTCAAAGCGCGGGAAATCGCCAAGGATGCCGGGGTTAAAACATCGCTGACTCTGTCAGACGTGAATATGGTCAAATTTTTCAAGGATGGCCTTGAAGAAATAATTGGTGACGGGCTTGATCTTGTGTTCTGCAACGAAGACGAAGCCATGTTGATGTGTGACGCCGACAACATCGAATCATGCGCTGCCAACATGCGACAGCTCGCCAGTCAATTCGCGATCACGCGTGGCGCGAAAGGTGCCATCCTGTTTGATGGTGACAAGATCATCGACATACCAGCCAAGGCCATCACACCGGTTGACAGTAATGGCGCCGGCGATATCTATGCAGGCGCTTTTTTATACGGCCTCAGTCAAGGTATGCCATTCGAGCGTTGTGGCGAACTGGCTGACGCCGCTGCAGGCACCCTGATTCAGAAGTTTGGCGCCCGCCTCACCCAGAGTGAAATGCAGGCTGTTGGAAAACAGTTCGCCTGACAGTTAAGGTCCGTGTCTGCCGCTCACGGTTTGTAGAGCGGCAGTACTCGCGCGGAGTAGTCGGTCAAATCAGCAATTCGCGTATCGTTGGACGGATGGGTTGATAGCCATTCCGGCGAGCCTCCACCGCCACCACCGGTTGCGATGGCCATTTTTTGCCATACCTTGATTGATGCTCGTGGGTCGTAACCGGCACGCGCCATCAATTCCACGCCCATGCGATCAGACTCTGTTTCATGAGCACGGCTGTTAGGCAAACCAAACGTCATCTGCGCCACCATATCTGCCAGTGCCTGCCCACCCTGCCCGACACCAGCAGCAGATCCGACCACACCAATCAGTAATCCTTGTACCGCTTGCTGCGACGCACGTTCGCGCGAGTGCTCTCGCAAGGCATGCGCAATCTCATGGCCCATGATGGCGGCGATTTCAGCGTCAGTCAGCTGCAGTTGTTCGATAATGCCCGAATAGAACGCGATCTTGCCGCCCGGCATCGCCCAGGCATTCAACTGGTCCGAATCAATCACATTGACCTGCCAATCCCAGTTCAGCGCATCCTCTCGGTAAACATCGACATGCGGGATGAGGCGCTTGGCAATACGCTGGACACGCTGCGTCATTTGGGGCTTGGCATTGAGCTGGCCCTCGCGTTTGGCTTGCGTCAGCACATCCGCATAGGCGGCATTGGCACCCGCTTCCATCTGTTCAGCCGTCACCAGGCTGGACATTCTCTGAGCGCGGTCAATACCGATAAATCCGGGCTTGGTGGTCTGCACGGTTGAACAGGCAAGTAGCACTAGGGAGCCAGCAAGCGATAGCAGAACAACCCGGCCACGGCGAAATCCGAAATCGGACGTCATTCGGCTGGCGTGTGAGCCACCAAGGACGGTGGAACTGCGCCTGATGGAGATCAATTGGCTGAATGCCGAGAGTCTTTGAAACATGGGTGTGCTCCTGATACAGGCCTCCATTCTAGGCAAACCACCACCAGAATCACAACTGGTCCGCAATTATGTAAATGAACGGGCGGAGAATCAGATCATCCGGTATCGCGTGGCAGGCTACCTGCACCGCGTACCGGGATCACCTCTCGAACTATAGGGAAGTCAGGAATCATGGCAGACCGTGATTCAGCAAGAAGCAACACGGACCACCACCGCCTTGCGCTGTATCAAGGAATTGTCGCTGCGATCCCAAAGATGGCCGCTAACGTCGACAGCGCCGTGTTCAACGACTTTGTCCAGCGCTATTTCGAGCATCTGCCATTCGACAAACTGAGCCAGGAAGCACCGGAGGAATTAGCCGGGGCCGCTGCTTCTCACTACCGATTGTTACAAACACACACGGACTCACCGCTCGTACAGGTCTCCAATCCGAACTTCGAGGTCTATGGTTGGCAGTCCCCCCATACCATCCTTGAAATAGTCGCTGAGGACAAACCGTGGCTGGTAGCCTCCGTGCGCACCGCCTTGATTCGCGGTGGTCATCGTCTGCATCGCGTTCTGCACCCGGTCATTCATGAAACGGGCGGCCCGGCAAAATCACTGATTCATGTCGAAATTGACGCCCTGCCAATCGCTGAACATGAAACCGTCAAGAACGATATCCACCAAACGTTCATGGTGCTGGACAAAACACGACAAGTCAGCGAAGAGATGTTGACTGCATTGCAAACTTCAGCTCAATCGATTGATCAACGAGAGCAATGCGAATTCATCAACTGGCTTACTGATCGACAATTTGCCTGCCTGGGACAATTGCTGCTGCCGGTAAATAACAAGGGCGAATTGAAGGTCAGGCAAAGACTTGGTTTGTTCGACCTAGATGACGAGGCAAGTTGTTGGCAACCCGAAGATGTTTTTGCTGAGCGCTTGATGGAGCACGATTTTTCACACAAGCCATTACTTATTTACAAAGGCAGCCGCCGCTCACCTGTCATTCGTAATGAACATGTCGATGTCATCATGCTACCCATACTCGACTCAGACGGTGAATTGGATAGCGTTCTTTGTACAGTCGGACTGTTTATATTCGGTTTACAGAATGAAGCTGTCAGCAATATCCCCTGGCTGCGAGAACGATTCCAACGTGTCATTGATGCCAGCGGCGCCAGCGATACCTCGCACGACGGAAAGGCGATAGCCTCGACACTGCGCAGCCTGCCAAGAGATATACTGATGCAGAATTCGAGCAAGGCATTGCTCGACATGTCACTTGGCATCGTGTCTCTGCAGGAGCAACAAACCGTCAAGCTGTTTCATTCATGCGATGCACTAGGCCAGTTTTGCAATTGCCTGGTGTTCATTCCCCGCGATGACTACAGCCGAGACTTGCGACTCGCTATAGAACAAATTCTGATAGCGCACAC
>CAYULV010000382.1:0-2843 GCA_964445655.1 uncultured Granulosicoccaceae bacterium
TGCGCTATTCCCTACCGCGCTGCTCTATTCTGCGCTACTCCATTCTGCGCTACTCCATTCTGCGCTACTCTTTTTTGCACTGCTCTATTCTGCGCTGCTCTTGTACTGCGCTGCTCTGTACTGCGCTATTTCTGTTAGAGACCGCGCTATCCTTTACTGCACTTTTCCTCTTCAAGTCTGCACTGTTCATCTTTGCGCTGTTGGCGGCCAAGTCCATCGGCTTTCGGTCTTTTCAGGCTAACAACATGTCTGCCCTTCCTCGCCGACATGTGTATCAACAATTCTGATCAATGAACACGGAGCCGCCTCTTGTCTATCGGCTGATCGTGTTTGCGCTTGCGCCGCTATTTCTGGCCTATACGGTGTGGCGAAGTGTCAAGGACGGTGGCTGGGTTTATCTCAAACAACGATTGGGCTTCAACTACCCGTGTGAAGCTCGAACAGCAGACCTATGGGTACATGCAGCCTCCGTGGGCGAAGTCACTACCGTATTACCGCTGCTGGAATTGGCCTTGTCATCAACTGACAATTCCATCAAATCCATCTTGCTGACAACGAATACCCCCACATCAAAACAGGTGCTGAAAAAACATAATGTCGCAGCGATAACACATGCCTACTTGCCAATCGACTTTGCCTTTACCTGTTCGCGATTTTGTTCTCGACTCAGAACGCAACAAGCCTGGATCGTTGAAACCGAAGTATGGCCACGGTTGTATGCGACGTGCCGCCAACATCAAATCGGGCTCACTATTATCAATGGTCGCTTGTCTGACAAGACGCTCAAACATGCCACCGGTTTCCTTCGTTCAAGCTACGAACATGCACTAACTGATGTAAATGTGCTTGCAAGATCACTCAAAGACAACAAGCGCTATGTATCCATCGGTGCTGACTCGACGAAGGTAAAGACTGTTGGGAATCTGAAATACATGGATAGCCGTAAGCCTGCAGACGTAAAACAACTACTCAAACGCGACTACATTGTTGCCGCATCAACCCATGACAATGAAGAAGTACAATTGGCGAGAGAGTGGATCAAGGATGCCAGCTTGCCATTGCTGGTTATCGTGCCGCGGCATCCGGAAAGAGCCTCAGTCATTTTACAATCGTTGGAGAATGAAACCGGAACCGTTATCAAACAACGCAGCACTGCCGCCCTCCCCCAATCTGAGGATCAGTTGTATCTCGCTGATACGCTTGGAGAACTACCCGCCTGGTACAGTGGAGCAAAAGCTGCATTTGTCGGTGGCTCGTTAATAAAACGTGGCGGTCACAATATGCTTGAGCCCGCCAGGATGACCGTGCCCGTCGTAGTCGGACCTCATACCGACAACTTCTTCGACATTATGCAAGTAATGCTGGAAAACAACGCTATCAGTGTTGCAAGTGATGTCCAAGAGGCGACGGCAATGCTTAAATCAGCGGCTCAAGGCGAATCTCCTTTTTCCGAGCGTGCGGAAAACGCAGTTGCAATTGCCGAGTCGTTCAGCGGTATCGGAAACCAGTACCTGCAGGAACTAGCCAACTAACTTATCACTTCATTGGTAAGGGATAATGCAAGCCACCATCACTATATAAAGCATTCAAACCACGAGGTAGATCAAATCGTGTCTTGGGGCCAAGATGCCGGTCGTAAACATCCTTGTAATTTCCTACTTGAAGAATAATCTGATAGCAAAAATCGTTTGGAAGGCCAATTTTTTGCCCCAACCCGGCGGTAATTCCCAATGCAGAGTTCACTGCCTCCTCGTCAAGCAATCGCTTTTCTTTTATGTTCGCTTGCGAGTACCCGAGATATTCACCATTGAGCATACATTGAACACTCCAGCGAACAACATCAAGCCAATTGTCATCGTTGTGTCGAACCAATGGACCCAAGGGCTCGCGACTGATCTTCTTGAGTAATATCATGTGATCTGACGGGCGCGACAACAAGCTCTGCTGCGCAATAAGACTGGATTTATCGCCTGTATAAGCATCACAGGCATGCTCGCTATACTCTTTCAGCGCAGTTATTCTGTCGTCAAAAGTTCTGATCTCGACATTCAAGTCAAGTGAATCAAAGTAGGTAAGCACATTGTCGCTGGAGGTGCTTCCGGACTGTACACAAATTGATTTGCCGCGCAGGTCCGATAATTTTCGCAATTCATCAGCCACCCTTACGAGAACACCTTGCCCATCGTAGAATGTGACACCAGCAAAATTCGCCCGCATTTCACTATCGCGACTCATTGTCCATGTGGTGTTTCGTGTTAACACATCAACATTGCCTGATTGCAGCGATGCAAAGCGTAACTTGCTGGTCAGGGGAATAACCCTCACCTCGCTTGCACCTTGAGCTCCTAGAACAGCAGCTCCGATCGCTCTACAAATATCAATATCGAAACCGGCGAACTCGCTCGAATCCGGATCAAGATAACCAAAACCAGGGAGATCAGCATTACCTCCGCAAAGCAGTACCTTTCGATTCAGAACGTTCTTGAGCGTATCCCCACCGCCCGCATATTTAACCGGTTGCCCAACGACTTGCTGTTTTATGAAACCCTTTTGAGCATCCTGTTGCGCCCGCAGTGCTTCGGAAACCGTATTCAATTCACGTGTGATACGTTCATTTTCAAGGCTTAATTCAACTAACTGCACTTTCGCCAGCTCGGCGCTCTCGTTGTTACAGGCGCCGAGCAAGAAAAGCGTGGCGGCTGTAAGGAATATTCGTTGAACCTTTTCGCCAATCATGTCGACTCTCCAGATGTCTCTACCAGAGAAGGTGATGATGATTCTACTTTGTATATTTCAGATCGAGCACTAGTGAGACTCTTGCGCATTTTTCTTTGATTAATAAT
>CAYULV010000383.1:0-2832 GCA_964445655.1 uncultured Granulosicoccaceae bacterium
AACTGTCTCCATTGGGGCATCGAGATGGGTTGAAATTACTGCACGACAGCTCTCACGACATAAAAATCGATGATCAGGCTGCGGACGATCTTGTGCGTCGTGCAGCAGGCAATCCTTTCTTTATCGAAGAACTTGCCCTGGCGTCTCAAAGTGAGGGGGCTCAGGCACTGCCTGACACGGTCCAGGCTGTGATTGCCGTTCGCATTGGTGCATTGGATTCAGCGGCGCGATTATTTTTGTATGTTATGTCTGTCATTGGTCCGTCTGCACCCGCTGAACTGATTGCCCATCTATTGCAGCAAAACTCTGAGGCCATAGGTGCCACGGCTGAAAGATTGCGGTCTATGGGGTTCGTTCAGACAGAACCTGAGGCCTATAGCTTTCGCCACATGTTGATAAACGACACCGCGTACTCAATGATCGCATCCAAAGAACGTGAAAGGCTACACGGCGACATCGCCGCCTACTTGGACAGCGACGCACCAAATTGGGAGCCGCGCCCAGAAACACTGGCTTGGCATTATCAGGAAGCGGGCCATAACGATCAAGCATCCGTCTACTGGCTCAAAGCCAGCCGCGCAGCCATTCACCGGTTCGCACACCGAGAAGGTATTGTGTTTTCGCAAAACGGATTAGCCTTGATGAGCAAGGGTGATATTCACGACCAAAAGCGCGAACTTGATCTGCAACTCTGTTTGGCATCTGCGCTCGCGGCGATCCATGGATACGCGGCCGAAGACACCGGCGCGGCTTATTATCAAGCACTAACTTTGAACAAAACCATCAGGAACCCAAAGGCGAACATTCGTGGATTGGTCGGGCTGTGGATACACACTTGGGTCAGGGGGCAGCTTTCGGAATCGCTGAGATATGCGCAGGATCTGCTTGATGTGGCGAAAGTGATCCAAGAGCCAGCTTTAACTCTTCAAGGACATTCCAGCATAGGTCAGGTCCTGTTTCACAAGGGGGATATGGCCGGTGCTCTTCCACATTTGACCGCCGGTCTTGAGGCGATCGCCAACAACCCACCAACAACGCCACCATCGCAAGCCGCATCAGTCGCGTGTTCTTCATTCGCTTGTTGGACGAATGCCCAGATTGGAAATGAAGCCGAAGCCATCCGGCTTTTGCAGCTGACAGACGAACTGGCTCACATCCATCAAAACCCACTGGCCGAGGCGATCTATTATGGCCTTTGCTCTGCGCCGCTTATGACGATGCAGCAGGTTGACCAATGCCTCGTTTTCGCAGATCGGGGGGTTGAGGTCAGCCGGGCCCATGATTTCGCATTCTGGCTTGGAACGGGGCTGATCATACGTGGTTGGTGTTTGGGTCAGATCGGCCAAATGAGCGCTGCATTCGAAGCGATTGACGAAGGCTTTGCGGTGATTGAGACAACCGGCGCCGGGGTACAATTGGCCAATTGGTACGGTATGAAGGCTGAAACTCAGCTCACTGCCGGCCAATTCAACGAGGGTTTGGAATCCGCGGAACTTGCACTTGCACACGCATCCAAAACAGATGACCGATATTTCGTACCGCGCATTCACGCGGTAGCAGCCCGTCTTGAGACCGAACTGAACCAACCAGAAAAATCAGCACATCATGCCCGATTGGCAACGGAAACCGCCAACGAATTTGGCATGTCGGCGAAAGTCACCAAGCTTCTGATTTAAAGGGTTTTCCAGAACCCAGTCAGGATTCCGTCAGAACTTGGTCAGGATTCAATATCCAATGCTTCGTAAGGTCACTGGTACGCAGTACGCATTTTCGTACTGGTCCAAACTTTGCATAAGGACTTTTGATGAAAGACATTGATACATTCCAATTTCACAGTCCAACCGGTGATCAAAGCCAAGGTAACACCCGCCAATGGACAGATGTTTTATCCCCAACACCCTCAGACGGTTCTGAAACGGCATACGAATATAAGCTGGACGGTGTCATAATCACCAACCATGGGGTGTCCGGTTCTGAGGCACAAAAGGCATCGTTACTTTTGCCTTCGGTACAATCCGCAATTGAGGCGGTCGACGATACAACAGATGGCACCCTTTGGGATAGTTTTCTAATCGGGTAATCCCGCCACCCGCTTATTTGAAAGAGATGATTTCGAACGAAGATCTAGGTGCGATTGTCACCTCTAATGTCGAATTGACGGCTCATCATTTAGCGAACCATCAGCTCGACACCTCCTCTGACTAAGACCCCCTGTTTTGATAAAATCACAACGACACCAAACTGACTACGAAAACAGAACCTTCGCGCATTCTAAGGAAGAAGAACTGTGCCTTTTCAAGGCCAAATACAAAGGAATTAAATTCATGAAATTCTCATATCAAGCCATCTGCGTCGTCACCTGCTTGTCTGGAACAGCGGCCGTCGCAACCCCCGTCGATGCCATAAGTGAGCTAAGCATGACGCACACCTGGCAAGTCAGCGGCGGGAGTGTCCCCGATGGTATTACCATCTCATCCGTTGCGAACTCCTTGATCATCGATAGTAATATTGCGACAGCAATTGATGATCCGACCGCAGAAGAAACCGCAGACAATACTTTCATCGTTGGAAATCAATTCGCTGATCCGCCAATCCCTGTTGAAAGTCGGGCTCTTAACTTTACCACTGTTGATGGCAGTGACGACTTTACGGCTGCGAGCTTCGACTACACTATCACAGTTGAAGCTGATCCGGGCCTAGCTGGTGCTTTTGATACCATTCGGCGCGATATTGAACAAACCGGTTTTGCGAGCGCGAATTTGCAAGACAACTCCGTGGCGTCAGCCATGTCGTCCCATGTCGGCGCACGCGACATCCTGTTCACCAACACGA
>CAYULV010000384.1:0-2769 GCA_964445655.1 uncultured Granulosicoccaceae bacterium
TCAACAAATATGCCGAACGTATCTACATCAACTGGTTACAGACGGCTGCGCGTCCCGCATCAGGAACGGCGCGCATGTAGTAATGTCGTTTGCTTGCTTAGAAACCAAACCCGTAGCTGAAAAACGCAGCATCGTCTTCAATCAAATCGCCACCATCAACTCGCAACCACTGCTTGCGGTAGCTATAACGCAATGATCCGGTCGGAATTCTAAGGGTTATACCGGCTTCGAAATCTGCCCGTTCGACATCTTCACCTCGGTTTGCTTCGAGTTCAGCGGATAGCTGTACGTTATCTGCGGGGCGATGAAGGGCAACGGCGCGAGCCACCCCGATAGCTTCGGATGTTTCCTCGCCGGATTCGAAGTCGAACTCCTGAGCACCTGCTCCAATCTCAGCAAATAAGGTTGTTGTGGCTGTACGAATCGGTTCATAGCCCACTCCCCCGACAAGATATCGAGACTGATCAATAAACAAGTTGCCATTGACGCCGAATCGGCCATCGCCGAACAGATAAGCGTTGTCCGTAAACCAAAAACGCGGTACATAGCCGATCTCGTAACTGTTGTTCGCATCGCTGTCTCGTCGCCATTCTGCATATACGAGTTGACTGAAAGGGCGTCCATCATTGCTTGCACGAAGACGCAAACGGGTGTTCTCGGTGCCATCGTTGATTTCGGTACCCCCTTCAAGGCCGAAATTCCAATCGGCCTGCGCCAGTGGTGAGCTGAGCAGTAGAGATAGCGAAACAGTCATCACTGACTTCAAACTAGAAACTCCATTTACGGATTTAAGGTTCATTAGTTAGTCATTGTTATGTGGCAGCCGCTCGGGTTAATGATAGTCGAGCGCCTTCGAGATGTTCTTTCATTGCGTTAGCCGCTCGTTCGGGCTCACGCATGCGAATGGCAGCGAGTATTTGACGGTGTTGATCGTTGTAGGTAATTATCGTTTCGCGGTTCAACGTCAGTTGTCGCATGCGCGCCCACTCATCTTGAATTCGTACTGAATTGATTTGTCCCATCATCCACACCAGCAAACTGTTTCCGGCAGACTCGGCAAGTAAGGTGTGAAAGGCCATGTCAGCTTGGGAAAAGCTAACGGCATCGTCAATGCTGCTTTCCATGGTTTCAGCCAAGGCTTCAAGTGCATCCAGTTCTTGCTGTCGCGCATGCAGAACGGCGAGTCGACATAGATGCGGTTCCAGTGCAAAACGTGCATCGATCAATTCAAGTGGGCGGGTCGATTCGACTATGGCATTGACTTGCCCCAGGGGGTCGAAACTGACATAGCTGCCAGAGCCTGCGCGAATTTCCACCATCCCCTCATCAGCCAGACGGTTGAGTGCTTCGCGCACGGTTCCGCGTGCGACACCGTACTGATTAGCCAGCACGCGTTCGGGCGGTAAACGCTCTTTGGCGGCAAGGTTGCCCGCAATTATTTCACGCCTGAGATGACCGGCAATTTCAGTAGATCCTTTGCGTCTGATTGCGTTGTTCATGGCTGGAAAACTCCTTATAACTAAGCCAATAATAAACCAATTGGTCCGTTATTACACCAATTATTAACTATTGGATCATAAAAGGTTGCAAATCGGTCCAATCATGAATTAGTCTGCGACGACCTAGACAGTTTTCCTGTTTTGCGTGGTTTCCTGCTGTTTGGGCGATTCGCGAGTTCTCTGGCTCGCTACCTATGACGATCAAATTCAATAAACAGTTTGAGGAGAAGTGGAGTGGCTACGACAGATCTTGAAAAGTTTGTGAACGCCGACGGGCGCGATCAGAAGATCAAAGAGGTGCGTGCAAAAATCGATGAGCTAGGCATCGACTATCTCTACTTACAGTTTGTCTCGGTGACCGGCAAGATCATGGGAAAGGGTATTCCAGCTGATCACTGGGAATCGGTTGCGATGAAGGGTTTTCAGCTCGTATACGGCGCGACCGTCAATTTGTTCATGAACCGTGCGGGTGAATATCTCGGCTATGGACCTGAAGCCGCAGAACTTGTCGGTATCCCTGAGCCAGATACTTTCATGCAGCTGCCCTGGGACAAACGCATCGGTAGGTTTTATTGCACCTTGTTCCGCAATCGCGAAGAGAAAGAGAATCCCGGTGGATTTCTGACCGCTGACAGCCGCGGCAACTTGCGACGTATGCATGAATCATTTACCGAGAAGCACAATGGGCTAAAGCTGCGTGTCGGCACCGAACCTGAAATGATGTGGCTCAAGTTTGACGAGAATGGAAAACCAAAAGACGGTTTTTCCAAGCCTTACTGCTACCACATCGATCAGTTTGAAAGCCTGCGTCCGGTATACATGAAAGTGCTGGAATATTCGCGCGCCATGGGTCTGGACATGATTCAAGGTGACCATGAGGACGCTCCCGGACAGCTGGAACTTAACTGGATGTTCGACGACGTCATGCGTAATGCTGATCGCTTAACCACTTACCGCCAGATCTGTGCGCAGGTGGCGCGTGAGTTCGGAATTTTTGCTTGTTTCATGACCAAACCTTTTGAAGGCGTGTCAGCTTCTGGTTGCCATCACAATATGTCTCTATGGCATGGCGGTGAGGACAATCTGGTCAAGTGTGGCAATGATCCTTCAAACCTGCCAGGTATGGCTGAGAATTATATGTATGTCAGAGGTGGTGAAAACACCTTCATGCCCGATGGCAGTGATCCGCAAATGCCACAAAAGGCTGGTCTTGATGCAATTGGTGGCATCGTGCATCACCTGCGCGCATTGACGGCCATTGGCTGTTCAA
>CAYULV010000385.1:0-2736 GCA_964445655.1 uncultured Granulosicoccaceae bacterium
ATGGAAACCGTCACAACCAGCGATATAGTCACACGAAACCACATACTGTTGCCCGCCCATAACAAACTGTACGGAAGGACTATCCGATTTTAGCTTATCGGGTACCACGTCTTCGACGTCGAAATAAAACTGCTGCCCATCTTTGATACGCGCTTCGAAAAGATCTCTGGTGACTTCCGTCTGACCGTAGACCGTAACGGTTTTTCCGGTATGCCCGGCAAGATCGATTCGATGGCGAGCACCGTCAAACGTCAGTTCAAAGCCGTCGTGCGAAATACCTTCCAGGTGCAGTCGCTCGGCCACGCCGGCTTCTTCAAGTGCTGTTACGGTTCCGCGTTCAAGTACCCCGGCTCTTACCCTGCCTTCAATATGCTGCCGACTCTTCCGGTCGAGCAAAATGGTGTCGACTCCAGCCAGAGCAAGCATTTGTGCCAACAACAGACCGCTGGGTCCAGAGCCAATAATACAAACCTGTGTCTTGAGCGCTTTATTCATACATTCATGGAATGCCGGGGAGAATACGGACTATTGCGCTCCAGCTTAATACCCGGGGTAAAAAATGGAATGGACACAACACACAAATAATTGCACTATTCGATCAAGCCAAGCCGTGATCCATTGCAGAGTACACAGTCTGAATAATGACAAGCACTATCCCGAATTATGAATTGTACGGCGAATTACTTGCCGGAGGCCTCCCCGGCCCGATTCATCATGAGACAATAAAAGAGCGGAGCAGCAAGCACAATTGGACTATCCGACTCCACCGCCATAGACGTCTGGCGCAAATTTTTTTATTTAGCTCAGCAGGCGTATATCTGCAGGTCGGCGACGTAGAGCACACCAGCACTAACCCAACCCTTTTGGTGATACCACCCGGCATTGCGCACGGGTTTCTGTTCTCGGAAGATGTTGTCGGCGATGTCATCAGTATTCGACTGGATGAAATGCCAGAGGCAATACAACACAGATTCAATCTATTTAGCGCCGCTACAGACACAATTTTTACAAAGACAAAATCAGGTCACTTTGATCATGTAACGGCTCTTATCAAGCAACTGCGCACAATGTACCGAAGCGTAGCTTCGAACAAATCAGACGTGCTGACTTCACTGATTGATCTGATTACCTTATACCTTGCGGACAATCTCCATGAAAAGAACACGCTTCGCCCAGCAATACATGTCGAACCACGAAGTAGACACGATTTACAGATAGACAATTTCTGTAATTTGCTGGAAGAAAACTTCTCACTATCTTGGACTGTGTCTGTCTACGCAGAAAAAATTGGCGTATCGACACCACACCTGACTCGAATATGCCGCGCAGAGCTCGGCTCCCCACCCAATGATCTGGTTAGACAACGACGTATGCTCGAGGCCAAACGGCTACTTGAATACACTGCATTATCGATAGCTGAAATCGCACATCGTTGCGGCTTTCGAGATGCTGCATTCTTCAGCAGAACATTCAAATCGAATTTTGGAATATCGCCCAACCACTATCGCAAACAGCTTGACAGGTGAACTATCAGCTACCAAGTTAGATTTCCGCCGGTACGATAAACGATAACTGCTCCGTGCGTCTTAGGACCAATAAAGTCGCATGGGATTATCTACCAACAGCTTCTGCTGCTTTTCAGCATTGTCCGCAATAAGAGGAATCAACTCCAACAACTGACCATCATCGGGCATATGAGATTTCATATTCGGGTGTGGCCAATCCGTGCCCCATAAAACTCTGTCTGGATAACTATCTACTACGCGTTTCATAAACGGCACCACATCAGAGTAATTCATATGACCACCACCGTGTGTTGTTAGCCGCTCAGGGCATGAAACCTTGGTCCAGAATTTTTCATCTTCCAGCAAATCCAAAAAACGCTTGAAATCCGGATGATCAACACCCTGGCTGATATCGGGCCGCGCCATATGATCAAACACCACAGTTACCGGCAGGCTTTTCAGAAACGGTATTTGATCAGCGAAGTCCGCCGCCTCTATATAAACAATAATATGCCAACCCATTGGAGCTATTTTATCGACGATCTTCTGATAATGTTCGCGGGGTTTCGGGTCGACCAGCCGGCGTACAAAGTTAAACCGCACACCCCTCACTCCTGCCTCGTGCATCGATTGCAATTCTTCAGCGCTTATTGAGTCATCGACCACAGCAACGCCACGCGCAAGATCGCCTGCAGAACGCAAACCATCAATTAGAGCGTCGTTGTTTCTGCCATGGCAAGAGGCCTGAACAATGACATTGCGAGATAGTCCCAAATGGTCACGCAATGCTAATAGATCATCCTTGGACCCGGTACAGGGAGTGTATTTGCGTTCAGCTGAATATGGGAAGACTTCTTCAGGTCCGAATATATGACAGTGCGCATCTACCGCCCCTTCCGGAGGAATATATTGTGGCTTACGTGGACTCCGATGCCACACCATCCAATCAGGGTCCATAGGCATACGGCTGTTTCCTCAATTTGTAGTTTTTATTATTATACTTGCATGCAAGGTATAACACCTTTTCGGTATTGCCAACTGCTATAACCAGTGTGTCGAACTCGATCATTGGATTCGGCGCCGTTTACGAATGGCTTACTGGCGACAGTGGCGTTTACTGCGTACCAAAATAGGAAAACTGATTTCTCTGGGCGTTGCTATTGAAACTGCTGTTGCATGTTGCCGCACAAGTAAAGGACCTTGTTGTAGCTCCAAGACCCCGGGCATTCAG
>CAYULV010000386.1:0-2727 GCA_964445655.1 uncultured Granulosicoccaceae bacterium
ACCATCGGGGGACTTGACTTATGATGGTCAAGCGCTTGTGGTACGTCCCTTGTCAAATGATGTTGAGCGTAGTCGAATAGTGCTTTGTCATTTGCAGTCAACGCGTCCAACACAATTGTCGGAGGCTTTCAGTCATTTTGTTGTTGACTATTTCGGCAAGTTAAAAATACAGAAGCGATGATTTTCTGTTCCATTTTCTACGATCAATAATATTCATGGCGGCACATGCCAGCATTCCGCTGGCGTGTGTTTCCTTGCCAATCGACCATTATTGATTTGACCAGACGGTTTCGTTAATCATGTGAATAGGCGTGCCAGCAGCATACGCATTGATTTGTTCATAAATGTCGGCGAACTGCATATTCAATTCGTCTTCAGTCACATAGCCAATGTGTGGAGTAGAGATAACGTTAGGGTGATTGACGACAGGATCGTCAACCTGTGTAAAGGGTTCTTCGTCAAATACATCAAGCGCCAATCGACCCGGCGGTTGACGATTTATGACTGCTTCCAAAGCGCCTGATTCGACAATCCCGGAACGGGAAGTATTGATAAACGTGGCGGATGGTTTCATCGCGAGCAGATCAACCTTTTTGATAATCCCGCGAGTGTCGGGTTTCAATCGAACATGCACTGAAACAAAGTCTGATTCGGTGAAAAAATCCTCGCGTGAGTTAGCTACTGTCACACCGTCATCTTTGGCGCGAAGTCGTCCTGCGTCTGATGCCCACCATATAACCTTCATTCCAAACGCCTCCGCATAAGCGGCAACTTGTTTTGCTATACGCCCATAGCCATAAAGCCCGAGTGTGCGGCCGCGCAGTGTTTGGCCTACGGCCATTTGCCAGTGACCTTGTTGCAGCGAGGTCATTTGTTGCGGAATCTGTCGTGCCGAGGCCAGCATCAAGGCGAAGGTCATTTCCGCGGCGGCAATGGATGGGGTATCCGAATGCATATTCGAACATAACAAGACGTTTTCGTTTGTGCAGGCGTCAACATCAACGTGTGGATATACGCTTCGTTGCGAGATCAATTTGAGATTGGGTAGTTTTTTTAGTAATTCTGCGGTTACCGGTGTACGTTCGCGAAACAGTACAAGCGCCTGCGCATCAGCAAGACGGGTGGCCAGAACATTGACATCTTCTTCGTGATCGTTCCAGATGGTGACATCATGATTTTTCAGTAGATCATAGCTGGACAGTGTTCGAAGCGTATCGAACCAGTCGTCAAGGATATGGACTTTCACGCGGTAGGTTCTCCTTGGTTGTTCAAAGTTATTCGTCAGTTTTATGTATATATCAGCGATTGTGGCTGCGAATTCACGGACCCTTGCCGCGCCTGTTCATTAGTCGCATCATCAAAGGTGCGCAGGTAATCACAAGGAAGATCCGCGTCAAGTGGTGAACAATAACAAATCCGAGGTCGGCGCCAACTACAATTGCGAGTACGGTCATTTCAGCTTGTCCGCCAGGGGCAAAGGCGAGAAAACCCTCAAGCGCTGCGGCACGCCCGGTGAGCACGACGATTTCTGTGAAGATCAGTGCCAGTATGGCGAGTATCACAACAAACACGACTCCAGCGAATACTACTCGCCTTAGCTCCGAGAACGTGACGCCGACATAGCCGACGCCAATGCCGGTTCCGATGAGGAGTTGTGCCGCGAGAATAGCCTCGGCCGGTGGGCGATTCTCGATCAAGCCGGACAGTGTCAGTATGGTTGTCAAGATCATCGGACCCAGAATGGAGGCGCCGAAGAGTTTTAGTCGCTCCGCGATTTTCCAACCAGCGAGAGCTGCGATTACCATAAGCACCAACTGCGGTATTGGAATTGTGTTGGCGGGTTTTCCGATGGGGGCATCGAGCGATGCGTCAAAACCTGCAGTGAGAATGATCGGCGCCAGTGTGACAATCAACAAGACGCGAGTTGCATGAATCAACGACAAGGCTCTGCCGTCGCCACCCGCTTCTGTTCCAAAGATGACCATGTCCTGCAGGCCACCTGGCATCGCCGCGTAATAGGCGGTGACTTTGTCAAACCCGCAGCAACGATGAAAAAACGGTACACCAATGACGCCTATCGCAAATATATATACCGGTATCAGCAGCACAGAACCCAGCATGTCCGGAATGCGATGTAGTACCTCTGGTGTAAAGGAAGCACCAACGGCAACACCGAGCACGGTACGGGCTGCAACCGATATCTGACCAAACCCCTTTAGCGGACGTTGGAGCAACGCGGCAATCAGGCAAAAAGCCATTGGGCCAAACATGAAAGGCAAGGGGATATTCATCAGGTCGAATATCAAGGCCCCAGTTATGGCAATGACAAAGGTTTCAAGTCGATGTCTATCGAGGATGGCAAGAGAAAAACTGATGAGTTTCGGTATCCTGTGCTTTACGCGTTCAGTCAGTCGCGATTGTTACACACCTACTTACGAGGCTGTATACAATGAGGCCCATGTTAAATATCGATCCTTCTGACAGATTGTGGGATGTCGTGGTCGTTGGCGGTGGAAACGCAGCGCTCTGTGCGGCTATTGAATCTGCTGAACAAGGCTGCAAGGTACTGTTACTGGAATCTGCGCCCATTTCCTCCCGCGGTGGCAACTCACGTCACACGCGCGAGTTTCAGCGTACTGCAGATGCGTCACAAACTGATATCAGTGGTGAGATCCGTCTTGGTAGCTTTGCTTCACTTGCACCGACCTATTTGCCCGGACTGATTGC
>CAYULV010000387.1:0-2724 GCA_964445655.1 uncultured Granulosicoccaceae bacterium
AGCCAGAACAGCGCCGGGGCGATGGTCTTCCTTGTTGTTTTTTTGTCTTGTATAGCGGTAAACACTCGAATTGTAAACTTATTCAAGGGATTTCATGTGTGAAAAATACAACACAAAGGAGTCAATCTTCCGCCGAAACGGATAAATAGAGTGTAGGCTATCCGTCAACGCAGACCGACAAAAGGAGTTGTCAATGCGATTAAATGCAGGATTTGGCCCGTTTTTCCCGGCCTGCTGTGTTATCTGTGGCCGAATTCCGGCCCCCGATCTGGACATGTGTCCCAGTTGCCTCGGCCACCTCACCTCACGGATTCAATTCGACGGCCGTAATATTTCGATACTGTGTCCTGGCTGTGGGGCGGACCATCCAGGAGGTTGCGCGATATGCGACGATGAATTGTCACAATATGCGCGAATCATCTGTCCCTATCGATATACCTTTCCGCTGAACCGAATGATTCAGGCCTTGAAATATGGTCATGATCGGGTCATGGGCAGGGTGCTTGGCGAACTGCTGGTCTATGGGCTGCGTCAGGAGGAGAGCAGAGAGGCGAGGGGTGGATATGCTGTCTCGTCCAGCGAGGGTGCTGTCACGAGCCCTGGCATCAGCTCAGGCATCAGCCCAGACATCGTCATTCCGGTTCCCTTGCATGCCAACCGCCTGGCCCAGCGCGGGTTCAATCACGCGGCTGATATCGCCCGATTCGCGGCCAGACGTCTCAACTTGCCGTGGTCCGATGAATTGGCAGAGCGTATTGAAGACACCGGGTCCCTGGCAGGTTTATCCCGCGCGGAGCGGGAACACAGAATTCGTGGTGCTTTTGCGGTCAGCGACAGGGTCGCCGATCAGCATATTGTAATCGTCGATGATGTACTGACAACGGGTGCAACTTCCGGTGAGCTTGCTCGCGAACTTTATGACACCGGGGCAGCGACGGTCGAGCTTTGGGTCGTGGCGCGAACGCCCATCGATTGAGACATTTCATCGACCAGCATACGCGTGACTGCCGCTGGCAATACCGAGGCCTCATGTGTGGTGCTGGTGTTCCACAGTGCTTCGTAACTGCTGCGCAATTGTTTGTGCTCATCGCTTAACTTCGTGAGAGCGGTGGTTACTTCGGTGTCAACGCGATCGAGAGCAATCCTGGCACCATCGTTTATTCCACGCACAACCGCCTGTGCGCGTGAAGGTTTCAACTTTTTGGCGAGAAAGGTTGGTAAAAACCAGGCAAGCCCCGCCAGCAGTGCGCTATTGATGGCAAAGCTTGTACCGAGGTAGGCGCCTGTATTGGAGCCGCCTTCGATGAAGGCGTTAACGACTCTGAAGCTGATCCAGGCAAGTGCGGCCAGTGGTAAAACTATCGCAAGAGTTGTCAGGATCTTGTAAGCGATTCTTTGCAATCGAGTACCTGGGTTGACCAGCGAACGTGCAACTGCATCATCAATATAGTGTGGAAGTTGTTGCTTCAAGCTGCTGATCGTCGGTGTCAGATGCTTGTGAGCTGCATTGACAGGAAGACCGGATTTGTCTGCGCGTTCATTGATGAATTGTTCGACGGTATTGTTCAATCGCGTCATCAGGGTGTCGTCAGCAATGTTTGTCGACAGCGATTTGCCGGGCTTGTCGACATAGGCATGGGCGAGTGGCTCAGCCTGCCACGTCATGGCCGTATGCAGAGAGTCCGCTTCACGTGGCCAACTGCCTTGCCACTGTTGCACCAGATTGTTGATGTCGGTGGTGGTCCCGAGCGAGTTTGCAAGCGTATCGGTCCGGCTTTTGATCAATTGCAGACGCTTTATGACGCCACGTGCTTCGAGTGCCTTGATCATGGAAGTCTCAGCCAGATCGCCCAGTGTCGATTCAAGCGATGCAAAGTCGTCGTCACTCGGTTTGTTAGCGCAATCGGTTCGGAATATGATCGGGTCATCAAGACCTGCGGCTATCAACTGTTGTTGAAAGTCGTCGTATTGAACATCGTTGCCCTTGTCCCAATGGTTCATGACAAACAGCCAGGCATGGCGACTCGCATGTTGTGTCATCAGCCGCCAACCTTGATCATCTCGATAGCGTTCCGGGCTGACGACGTAGATCACCACATCGAGGTGGGGCAGCCACAAATCGACCAGCTGACGGTGACTGGTCTCGACACTGTCAAAATCCGGCATGTCAACCCACAGCACATTTCGATAATCGTCATTCTGGTGCAGGGAGGTGCGCATGCGTGCCATCGGGAAATCGTCCGGCAGATGGTCAACCGTTACGCCCTTGTGTACGTATACGGTTATATCGCGGGAAGTGGGCCGCACGGCGCTGGTCGCTGCGACCTTGTCTCTCGCCAGACGATTGAGCAGGGAGCTTTTGCCAACCCCGGTACCGCCAAAAAGGCCGGCAACCAAGGGACGCTCCGTGTTATCGAACAGGGCGCCTGGCGTATCGCTGTGGCGGGGATCTATTTGTTCAAGGGCTATTGATGGAAGCCAGCCTGAGGCGATGGCCTGCTCTGTCCATTGTTCCAGTGAGCTGGTCAGCACTTTTAGCACGTCGGTCATGTTTTTTATGCCGGATGATTAAGTGTCACGGTCAATGATTCAACAACATGGCTGAGCATACACGCATAATTCACCAGTGAGCGACAAAGAACTGCAATCAGAAAGCCACAAGAGCGCTCGTTTCGCCGCGTCGACAGCGGCCTGCGCGCGAAGTCTTGCTGATGATTCGCAAAT
>CAYULV010000388.1:0-2724 GCA_964445655.1 uncultured Granulosicoccaceae bacterium
AAGTGGGGGGATGCCGTCTTGCTGTACACCTCCCCAGCGAGCCTCATCGAGTCGAATAGTTGTCTGTCGAGAATCATCGAAGTAGTTGGCGAATTTGCTATCAATTTCTTGGTAGAGCAGAGATTTGAACTTCGCGTAGTTAGGATGACGATTCTCGTCTTGGGCCCACAGCCATCGATACCAGTCATCGATATCATTACCGAGTTGTTGTCCGGTTTGTTTTGACAGCATCGACATCAGTGATTTGAATAAAAATGCACTTTGGGCAAAGCGGATGGTTTCAAGTGTCATTGGAATCATGCCAGGGTGCCAGTTTTCTTCTAGTACTTCGATACTCTCTACAATGCCAGTAGAGTCATTCTCGAGCATTCCCACGAACAGCTCTGGTGCATCGATTTTATTGAATACCGTGTCGTCCGCATGCGAAACGGGTATGAGGAGCAACAGGATCGCCCAGACCATCGACATTGTTGTGTTGGACTTGATAGCCATACCGTTAGCTCCGGATTACATTTATAAGAAAGGACACGGAATCATAGAGCTAAGCGAAGCTCGAAGGTTCCTTTGAAGCAGGCCTCGCGCCATCGAGGTCAATTCCTGGTTTGACTGATGTCGCAGATCGGAAAGTTTTGCGGACTAAACCACTTCATAAGTAATAGTCGGATCGCTACAATCGTTTTTAAGGCATGCCGGAATATAGACATGAGCAGTAATTTATCCGCAGAGTACTACAGCGCGCAGCGCAAAATTGACCCCAGCTGTGGTGAGTTTCTACACGACGGTTCTCCCAATAATGACAACCGTATCGAAATCGGTCCGAGTCGCCTTGCTTATGATGAATGGTTGGACGCCGGATTGGTTTTGCCGAACTTACCTTCGATGCGTGAATACCGATGGAAGCGTCTAACACAGCATGTAGTTGATCGGGACTACGGTGGCGTCTTGCTTTTTGATCCGCTTAATATTCGTTACGCCACTGACAGTACCAATATGCAGCTGTGGAATACGCACAATCCATTTCGTGCAGTGCTGCTGTGTGCTGACGGATACATGGTGATGTGGGACTACAAGAACTCACCTTTTTTATCGACTTTTAATCCCCTGGTCAGTGAGCAGCGTTCAGGTGCAGATCTCTTCTACTTTGATAGGGGTGACCGTATTGATATCGCCGCTGATGCATTCTCAAATGAAGTACGCGTACTGATTGACGAACATGGTGGTAAAAATCGACGGCTCGCCGTAGACAAGATCATGTTGCATGGGTTACGAGCACTTGAAGCTCAAGACTTTGATGTATTGCCTGGTGAAGAACTAACTGAAAAGTGCCGATCTATCAAAGGGCCGGACGAAATCCTGGCGATGCGTTGTGCATCCCACGCCTGCGAGGCATCAGTGGCCATCATGGAGCAATTCGCCCGTGACAACGTTCCATCGAAAAGTGTTTCCGAAGATGATATCTGGGCTGTACTGCATGCCGAGAACATTCGTCGAGGCGGTGAATGGATCGAAACACGTTTACTGACGTCTGGGCCAAGAACCAATCCCTGGTTTCAGGAGTGCGGTCAGCGAATTGTTCAGCATAATGAAATAGTCAGCTTTGATACGGATCTGGTTGGTAGCTATGGAATTTGTGTTGATATCAGCCGTAGTTGGTGGATTGGTGACGAAAAGCCTCCAGCTGAAATGATTGACGCCATGCAACATGCTCATGAACATATCATGAGCAATATGGCGATGCTCAAGCCCGGTATCAACATTCAGGATATAAGTCGGGGTTCCCATGTATTGAGGCCGGAGTTTCAAGCGCTCAAATATGGATGCCTGATGCACGGTGTCGGATTGTGCGATGAGTGGCCGCTCGTTGCCTATCCTGATCAAATGGTTGAAGGTGCTTTTGATCATGAGCTAGAAGCTGGGATGGTGCTATGTGTGGAAGCCTTGGTCAGCCCTGAACGGGGAAATTTTTCAATAAAACTTGAAGATCAGGTGCTGGTGACTGAAACAGGTTATGAAAACCTTACGAACTATCCGTTTGATGAACGTTTGATGGGTTAAACGCGCTGTTATTTGGGGCCAGTGTTATATATCGCGATTGATTGACACTTCCTTCGAGCCATTTAGTGATTGGTGCCGGACCCATCAATATTGTGTAAGTGGTGGCTACGAAGGTGCAGGTGTTTAGTAATCGCCTGTAATTGGGGGTGTAACCTTACAATTAACTGGCAATATTAGTCAGATTGAACCGCCCTCTATATAATGATTCGCATGTCTCTCTTACTGCGGATATTTTGTTTATTGGCAATTGTCTGTTGCCCGTTGTCTGCGAGTAATGCTTCAGATTATGAATTCGAATTCGCCCGTGTTCGCTATCAGAGTTTTGGGGAGTGGGCACGTTGGCGAGCTGACTGGCCGGAAGCAGAAACACACTTCACCCAAGGACTTGCACGGCTGACCCGCATCGATACTTCACACGCAGGTCAAGTGCTGACCTTGGATCAGGATTTGATTTTCGATTATCCGTGGTTGTATGTTGTCGAAGTCGGGTACATGTCTTTGTCACGTAGCGAAGTAGATAACTTGCGGGAGTACTTGCTGCGCGGTGGTTTTCTGATGGTCGATGACTTTCATGGATACTATGAATGGGAGAACTTCGAGTCACTTATGACAGCGGTGTTTCCAGATCGACCGATTGAAGCGCTCGACGGTAGCTCAGAAGAATTTCAA
>CAYULV010000389.1:0-2716 GCA_964445655.1 uncultured Granulosicoccaceae bacterium
CCGGCAACCGCCGTACCGCGATCACCCGTAAAGACACTGGCCGCTCCATCGGGATGAAATGCAGCTACCTCAGCGGCAGATACATCTGTCTTGGTTGCCTTTTCGGACGTAGATAAATCGATTGTCGAGACGCTCACACCGGATGATGCGATACGCTCTGCCATAAATTCAAGTTCAGCAGATTTCGTATCAAAGGTGCCTGCGACAAAGGCCGTGGATTTACTCAAGTCATCATCTCCTGATGCCCTGAGCATTAAAGACAAAACATCCAAGCCGCCCAAGCAAGAGTGAGAATGGACCCGGGGCGAGAACTTGTCAGCTTGCCGGTTAGCGTGGCACCGTCAATTTACTGGAAGTCAACGCGGCCTAGTGAACCACAAAAGGAGAGCTAAATCCATTGCCCGCCTAAAGGGCCGGCGCAGTTTTTACAATTTTCCCGGCAAATACAATCGTTACTTGCACAGGGTGAAATGAAAGCGGCAGGTCTTGAGAGAAGACCTGCCGCAGACTTGCACTACTCGGATTTGAACCGTTTGTTAAAAGCATCTACTCTGCTGCCGGACACATCTTTCAACACCTTGCCTGTGTATGCCGGGTGGCAGTTTGAACAAACATCAAGAGCCGCATCAGACGCCTTCGTAGACTCGGCGGTTATCTGCGTTCCACAATTTCCACAGGTATAGACCGTGGGTGCACTTTCCGGATGTTTGTTCTGCTTCATTTTTTTGTCTCTATTTCTTTGGAAACAAGAAGAGATTCTGAATATCGACCAGTGAGGACGCCAAATAGGAAGGATATCGCTCCATGATGGCAGCCTTCAACTCATCGCCTGATTCAACCTTCGCGTAAGCATCTTCGACAAATTCAAGATAAACCAGCGCATCATCAATGGCTTGTCTCGAACCTGTGTTTTCTCCATGCCCTGGCAATACGAGATCAAAGGATGTGTCGTTTCTCATCTCTTGAAGGCTCTTCTGCCAACCTTGGAAATTACCGTGACCGCAGAAGAGGTGACAGTTGTTATATAGCAAATCCTGAGCAATCAATACCTTTTCTTCAGGCAGGAAAATAGTCAACATATTGTCCGACTCAGCATCGGTTACATGCCGATATTCCAAGGTAACACCATCTATCGTCTCCTTAGATCCATCTGCAATAATGGAGTTTGGAACAACTTTTTCGGTAGGTACATGTTCGCCAAGTGAAGGTATGCTGATTTCGATAAAGAACTCACCCAGTTGGTCAATTTCGCCTTGCGTGCTTTTCAGTGAATAGAGTGGCACATCGCGGAACTGAAACGCGCCGAACCAATGGTCCGGATGCAGATGCGACACAATCATTCGATCAATTGGCTTGTCCAGTTTTTCTGCGTAGTCGCGTATCTCTTGTCCATAGATAACCGAACGCTGCCCATCGACAATGATCAGGCGCTCTGGCGTTTCAATGATATGCGTGGTGACACAACCTGTCAGATCAGGACTGACATAGCTATGTATTTTCGTGTTCTTGAACTCGGTTACTGTCATGGACCCATTCACGACCGGCGCTCTGCCCTGACCGAGTGGACCGCCTCCGAGTGTTCCGGCTTTCACAATGGCCGGAGCACCAACAATCAGGGAGCTTGCTACCGCACCTTGTACAAAACCTCGTCGGCTCATTTTTAGATCTTTCATGCGTCTCATTACCTCTATCTCGTTAAAAGAACGTTGCTACTTGCTTTAATTACCTACTAGTTGGTAGGCCTCGAAGTTAAAAAAAAGGACTACTAAGAACTACTGAAGTTGAGCCAGGAGTGAATCCCCCAAGCGCTTGAAAACAGCCTCATCACCCATTCCATTGGCGATCAATAAACCGCCCTGCAATGCGGCTAAAAACACACTGGCTTGCGCCTGGGCGGAACCTTCAAAATTTAATTCGCCCGCACTTTTACCGGCACCCATTACTTTGGCTAACCAATCTACGTGCTCTTTGAAAAAAGACTTCAGAGACGGCGCCAAGTCGTCAGGCAAGGCACCGACATCCGATGCCATCATCCCGCCCAGACAAATCTGATTTTTCTTCAAGGTGTTTGCATACAACTGCGTATAGCGTTTTAGCCGCTCCATACTGCTATCCACACTCGACTCTATGGTGCCAATGGCGGCGATAAACCCTGACCTGTAGCGTTCAAGCAGTTCCGTCTCCAGATCGTGCTTGGATGGGAAGTGATAATGGATACTGGCTTTTCTAACACCCAATTCAGAAGCAATATCGGCATAGCTGTAGGCATTGAACCCTCGCGTTTGCGCCAGGGCCTGGGCACTATCCAGAATATGATCTCGTGTCGATTGCTTTACCATGATTCAATATTATCTACCTACTAGTAAGTTGTCAACTTGCCTTCGGCGTTTTTTGTGGACTTGCTAACATCATTTTAGACCCATGAAAAATTCTGACCCGGACAAACTCGAAAAACTGGTCGCAACCGCGAGGGCCGACTACGCCAGTCGCGAAAATGGTTATCGCCAGCAAGCATTAAAACTCTATCCGTGGATTTGCGGGCGCTGTGCGCGGGAATTCACCCGCGCCAATGTGCAGGAACTCACCGTACACCACCGCGACCACAACCACGACAATAACCCGACCGATGGCAGCAACTGGGAATTGCTGTGCGTCTACTGCCATGACAACGAACACCAACGTCTTGTTGAACAGCCGACGTCCAGCGATCAAGAGC
>CAYULV010000390.1:0-2697 GCA_964445655.1 uncultured Granulosicoccaceae bacterium
AATCGTAATCAGGCCTTGCTTAAGGTCCATGAGCATCGTCCCGAACTTCATGAAATGCTAAGCCAGGAACTGGCGCGTAAATCTTTATACCATGAAGTTCTGGATTTACTGGCTGATGCGATGGATATCTCGTTCACTAAGACAGGTTACCGACTTGATGAATCCTATAAAGCCAGTGATGAGGTAATGAAAGCTTGGATTGAGGTTTATAAAAACCCGAAACAACACTGGAACCTGTACGAACTTGCCGAAAAGCTGATAGATCTTGAAGACTACTTTCGTCGCTGGCGCTTCAACCATGTTACAACCGTCGAGCGAATCATCGGATTCAAACGCGGAACGGGAGGTACAACTGGGGTTAAGTACCTTCAGCGCATGCTCGAGGTAGAGCTATTCCCTGAGTTATGGCACCTACGAGGCGCACTGTGAGCACACCACCAAGAAAATAACTGGCTCGCTTCAATCAATTCACTAACATCAGCCAGGTGGACTAGCTAGTAAGCCTTCATGCCGAATAAAATCAGCAATTGCCGCTACCCCATCGCCTTTTTTCACGCAAGTAAAAACAAACGCCTTGCCATCGCGCATGCGTGCTGCATCAGTCTCCATCACATCCAGAGATACCTCTACATAGGGTGCCAGATCAGTCTTGTTGATAACCAGCATGTCTGATCGCGTTATTCCAGGGCCTCCCTTACGCGGAATTTCCTCGCCTTGTGCAACATCAATTACATACAAGGTTAAATCCGCCAATTCGGGGCTGAACGTCGCGGCAAGATTATCCCCGCCACTTTCGATGAAAACAATATCCAGCTGTGGGAACGATTGGGTTAACTGATCGATCGCCGCAAGGTTCATTGATGCATCTTCTCGAATAGCTGTATGCGGGCAACCTCCTGTCTCAACACCAATGATTCGGTCCGATGTCAATGCCTGACTACGAACCAAAGCGTCAGCATCTTCTCGGGTATATATGTCATTGGTTACGACCGCAATCTCATGGTCATTGCGCATGTGCTTGCACAAAGCATCCAGAAGTGATGTCTTGCCTGAACCGACAGGGCCGCCAAGACCCACGCGTAACGGACTTGAAGTTTGTTTCATTTGAGCGAGATTCATGATGTTCAGGATCGGTATATACGGGAGTATTGCACTTCATGCCCGCAACTGGCCATAGCCACGGACGGCACGGAATAGCCAAGCGCCTCAGCCGTTACATCCAGAGAATCAACAACGGCTTCGGACAAGTCGGACAGCTTTGCATGTAGAAGCTCCTGACCATCCGACTGTCCAAGGGGGATGATTTTCACGCCATTGACGATATAGGCGTCAAGCCAGTTGTAAGCAAATGCATGTAGTAACGATGCTTCATCGATGTGCCAGGTCACCGCGGCCCGGGCAAGGGTTGCTAACGAGGTCTGCTGCATCCCGGTTCGATATCGCTCATCAATTTCAAGCGGCAAAGCATCGACAATTCGTAAATACGCGCCAGCTCTTGAGCGCTCTTCTGCACGCAACTCAGCGGTATCACGAAAAGCGATAGCCGCATGGCTCCAGTAGTCAAAACGTTCTATATCGTCGTCAACGCAAGCGTTATAGAGTTTGCGAAGTAATGGTAATTCTTGCTGCATCAGAGGCCCATCAATCAATTCCCCTAGCCAACGATCAAAATCAGCCAGGGTTTGGATCCAACCTTCCTTGACCGCCCATTCAAGACCCTGCGAGTAACTGTAGGCACCCACAGGCAAAACCGGGCTGAGAAGTTGCAACAGGCGTAACTGAGGTAGCACTAGTCTGCCACCAAACTGTTCATACTTGTGTGTTCATGTTCATGTTCATGTTCATGTTCATGCGAGTGCGAGTGCCCGCCAGCATAGGCGCCATTTTCCGGGTCGAAAGGTCGCTTTTCCGAAGCTACCGACAATCCAAGCTTTGCCAGCATTTCATCGAGCACATGGTCATGCAAATAGATCAACTCTCGATTGCCGATCTGTACTTGCGCATGACGATTCCCCACGTGATAACACGCGCGTGCAAACAAACGTTCATCATCTGTTGATGCGACAGATACTGACTCGGCTTCCGCATGAACTACCAGCACCAAGCCATCCGAGTTTCCCAATCGATCACCATCGCGCAATACATGGCCTCGTTCTATATCAATACCGGCATCGCCATCTTGCCCATCCAGCGCAATTCGCAGTCGACCTCGTCCACGTTTATCGAACGGCAGTGTGACGCTATGATCTGCGGCAGGACTCCCTGTCAGATGTGTGTTGAATATCAGCATGATCAGAAAAGCTGGTAAAGCTGAGCCAATGGTAATCGGGACGCGGGTTCACAGGTCAGTGATTCTCCATCGGCAATCACTTCGTACGTCTCCGGGTCCACAGTGATATCCGGCTGCCAGTCGTTGTGAACCATATCCGCCTTGGCAATATCTCTGCAGTTAGTTACCGTAGCCTGCAGATTTTTAAGACCTAGCGCTTCTGCCACACCATCGTTTTTCGCTTGTTGTGACAGGAAGGTCATGGAGCTTGCTTGTCGAGCTGCGCCATAGGCGCCGAACATGGGCCGGTAGTGCACCGGTTGTGGTGTCGGGATAGATGCGTTTGGATCTCCCATTGGCGCGCTCGCAATCATGCCACCTTTGATGACGAGGGAAGGTTTGCTGCCAAAAAAAGCGGGCTTCCACAA
>CAYULV010000391.1:0-2687 GCA_964445655.1 uncultured Granulosicoccaceae bacterium
ACCTGCTGCTTTTCGGTATACAAATCTTTGAGTATCGCAAGACCGACAACCGCTTCGGCCGCCGCGACAGTACCCAATAACACTCGCGCGACAATCAACTGATCGATCGTCTCGGCGAACGCACAGGCAAGGCTGAACACCGCGACCAGAAGCAGAGACACCAGAATCACGGGTCGTCGCCCAAAGCGATCCGACAGCGGCCCATGAAACAACTGCGCAAGCCCGAATGCCAGGATGTTCAAACTGATGGTCAGCTTGACACGTGTAGGTGTTGTCTCAAACCAGGTGGTCAGATCCGGCAGACTCGGCGAATACATATCGGTCGACATGATGCTGGTACTTGAGGCAAGTACCAGCATGGCGACGACCAGGCCAATCGTAGGCTCAGGTCGGGAAGGTATATACCGCTCCCGACTTGATGCCTGTCGGCCAACGGCTGCTTACCGTCTTCAAGCGTGTATAGAAGTGGACCCCTTCCGGCCCATAGATTGAATGGTCACCAAACAGCGAGCGCTTCCAGCCACCGAAGCTGTGATAGGCAACCGGTACGGGAATGGGCACATTGATCCCGACCATACCAACCTGAATACCATCAGCAAAGGATCGTGCTGCATCACCATCCCGCGTAAAAATAGCCGTCCCATTGCCATACTCGTGATCATTGATCATGGTCACGGCTTCATCATAAGAACCCGCTCGCACCACAGACAATACAGGCCCGAAAATCTCCTCCTGATATATCTGCATATCGGTGGTGACTCGATCAAACAGACTGCCGCCAAGGAAGTATCCATTTTCATAACCCTGCAAACTGAGTCCGCGACCGTCGACAACCAACTCGGCACCTGCATCAACACCTGCATCAATCATGGAACTGATCCGATCCTTTGCGGCCTTGGTGATAACCGGCCCCATCTCCGCATCGGGATCATCGGCTGGTCCAACACGCAGCGCTTCAACTTTGGGCCGTAAGGCCGCAACCAGTCTGTCTGCCGTTTCTTCACCGACGGGAACAGCCACCGATATCGCCATACAACGTTCGCCCGCAGATCCAAAACCTGCGCCCATCAATGCGTCAACCGCCTGGTCCATGTCGGCATCCGGCATGACAACCATATGGTTCTTGGCACCGCCCAAGGCTTGTACACGCTTGCCGGCTGCCGTGCCACGTTGATACACATATTCGGCGATAGGTGTGGAGCCCACAAAGCTCACCGCTTGCACCTTGGGGTTATCGAGAATCGCATCGACCGCTTCCTTGTCACCATGCACGACATTCAAGACACCGGGTGGCAGTCCCGCCTGATGCAATAGATCGGCAACCATCATCACCGCAGAAGGATCACGCTCGGATGGTTTCAGCACAAAGGTATTTCCGCAAGCTATGGCAACCGGATACATCCACAAGGGCACCATTGCCGGAAAGTTGAAAGGTGTAATACCGGCGCACACTCCCAGCGGCTGGCGATCAGACCATGCATCAATTTGTGGACCGACGTTACGGGTAAATTCTCCCTTCAGCAACTGCGGGATACCGCAGACAAATTCGACTACCTCTCGTCCACGCTGCACTTCGCCCAGCGCATCATCATGCGTCTTGCCATGTTCACGCGATATTTCCCGTGCCACAGCATCCGCATTCTTTGTCAACAGCTCATTGAACTTGAACATGATCCCGGCACGTTTAAGAGGCGGCAAATTCGCCCAGGCCGGCAGAGCCTCATGCGCCGCATCAATCGCCGCATCGACTTCGGCAGACGATGATAATCCGAGGGTATCGATGACCTCGCCGGTGGCGGGATTGAAGACATCCTGCTGGCGCCCGCTTTTCGAGGCGACACGTTGGCCGGAAACTAGATTTTCGATCATGGCTATTCCAAAAAATTTGTAGACTTGCAAGGAGACCGTGGCTATCGTACACCGACCGTGGAAATTCGAACCGGCCTATACGGGAAACCCCGAACGAGGACTCATCTGCAGACTCAGAATGAAGTGAAGATTGTAACCGTTGCTCCGGATATATTCTCCTTCTTGGCCGTTGGCCGCCGCGAAGCCAAACTCAAGAGAACAGCCACAAAGGCGGATGGGCTTAAGGCCCACGCCAACGCGCTGAGCGTCAGCCATTGAATTCCTTCGACCCGCTCATCGGGTGCAAGGCCAGTGTGCTGGTTCTCGGCACCATGCCCGGTCAGGCATCACTTGAAAAGGCCGAATACTACGCCCACCCGCAAAACGCCTTCTGGCCAATTGCCCTGGCGCATATTCTCAAGGAATCCATCCATAGAGATTTATTCCATAGAAGAAGTTACCAAACTCGAAGCACCCTACTGGCAAACAGCCACATCGCACTCTGGGATGTGCTGGCCCAATGTGATCGCGAGGGTAGTTTGGACAGCAAGATCGTCAGGCAATCCGAGCTACCTAACCCGATCAACGATCTGCTAACAGGCAAGCCACACATCAAAGCGATCTTGTTCAACGGAAAAACCGCCGAAAAATTGTTCAAGCGTCACATCAATATCGACTCGTCCATCGCCATGCACAGCCTTCCCTCTACAAGCCCGGCAATGGCATCACTGACGCTGGACGAAAAATATGCCCGGTGGCGCAAAGCCCTGGATCAATATTGCGTTAGCTGAGCAGGCAACTCAAGCCGCAAACAACTCGACCAACTGACTCGTCATGAC
>CAYULV010000392.1:0-2686 GCA_964445655.1 uncultured Granulosicoccaceae bacterium
GCGCCAAAATCCGGGTTTATTGCACCGGTAATCTGCAGATTCGATGAAGGGCGATAGGAAAAATCGAAACCTGCTTCTACGTCATCGTCTCCAGAAATCTCATCTAAGCTTGCCGAGACGTAGGGAAAAATCGCGAAGTTCTGCTTGGGCTCAACACCGGGTATAGCCATAGCATGGAGAGCCGACATGAATTTAGGTTGGTTGAATGGTAAGGCGGGCCAGCTATAGGTTTCGTCAACATGCGCTATCTTGCGCTTCAACCAGAAACCAAGTGTTCGTGGTCCGTCTGTTTGCGGCATGGCCATCATCGACCACGGCAGGAAAATCTCTGCGCTCCAACCATCAGCTGTCACTGCAGACGCGCCTTGCCACGGGCCATCCCATTGCTCGAAAAACGACCTTTCGGGCACCACTTTACCGTCTAACAGTGAGCCCCCGAGACTGACTTCAAACCAGTAGCCATACAAGCCGGTCCCGGAAGGATCCACCGTAATATGAAAAGAGTCTCGATTGAGAGATCGATCCCGCGCTGATAGCCGGTTCACCAGCGTCGCTGCAGGTTGTTGCATAACCGCGGATACATACAAACCACGCTCTGTGTAGATAAAGCGGCTCAAAGTCGAGTATGTCGGTTTGTCGCCAGTGTCTGGTTCTGTTACCACCATGTTGTCGTGCGCCGGTGTCTGCAGCCAGATCCCTTCATCGATTTTTCCGTCGAGTTTGATGTCGGGCTCAGCTAGGAAGGGAATTTCAATAGCGCCCATATTCGGTACGACGTTCGCCATGCGTTTCTGTGGCTCAGGCGCCGTCTTTGCAACTGCGGTTGGTTGCTCGGCCTCATCCTCTGCGGGTGGTTCTTCGACCATCTCTGGCGGGATAGCAACCGACGGTGCCTCGTTTAGTATCTGCGTTTTGCGGTTTGCTGGCAGGGGCGTTGCGGTGGCCGGTACGACTGTAGGTTGAGCTGCGTTTTGAAGGTACCAGGCTTGGTAGCCGTGGGTTGTAGCTTTAGCAATGAGTGCACGCGCCTCGGCTTCGGGCAAAGCGTCGGAAACCAAACGATGATAACTCTTTCCGTTAACGACACTTCGTACGAGACGTAGGTCTTTTAGTCCTAAGGTGTCGTGGACCTTGCGTAGCCCGTTTTCGGCGTTGGCAAGGACCTCCCAGCTACCAAACACAACAGAGCCAGTGTCTGCATAGCTATTTATAGCAATTACAAGGCATAGGAAGACAGGTGCAAATAGTCGGATTTTTATTTTATGGGAGCCAACGTCTGTACAGACGCATGGTGAAGGTTTTTTGGTGTTATACCCTCCCAAAAGCTAGATCTCTAGAGCAAATTTAACGATGGCATCCGTAAAGGCATCGTTGTGGTCGCCTGCGACCATGTGGTGTGCGTTTGCGACATCAACGAATTTTGCATCCGGCTTCAACTCAAGGAATCGTTGAACAGACGCCTCGCTTACGAGCTCGCTCATTTGTCCTTTTACCAGCATGATCGGCACATCGATGTTCGATACAGCCTTGCTGAGTCTTTCAGGGTCCCGGCTAGCCGATGGGCGGTTAACGCCTGTGACAAACTTGGGATCCCAATGCCAACGGTATCGTTGGTCGTCACCCAACTTTAGGTTCTTGGCAAGTCCATCAAGATTCTTAGGCTTAGCGCGATGCGGCAAATAGGCGGCGATTGCATCAGCAGCTTCTTCTAGAGACCCGAAACCTGCGTCAAGATGTTCGCTCATAAAGCCGATGATCTTTTCGACTCCACTCGTTTCCATGTGTGGCGTCACATCCACAAGCACGATCGCGCGAAATAGCCTGGCACTGAACTCGCCAGCTGCGACCATTGCCGCTATGCCTCCGAGCGAAGCACCAACAAGGACTGGTGGAGAAGCAAGCCCTCTACAAATACTTACGAAATCTTCAGCGAACGCTTCGATTCGATAGTCGCCTTCTGGGCACCACTCACTGTTGCCATGTCCGCGTAAATCAACGCATATGCTTTGGAAACCCGCTGCTGCCAATAATTTCCCTGAATGCCGCCAGGCATGACGTGTTTGCCCTCCACCATGAGCAAAGATAATCGCGGGCTGATTTTGCTCGCCGTAGATATCGGCTGCGATCGAAATTTTGTTGTAGCCTGTTAAAACTACAGAGCGTTGTTTTACGTCATTCGTCACCCGCGTCCGCCTCCATCAAATTCTTAAACGCGATTTCTAAAAAGCCCTTGAAGGCATGAACCTCTGCTGCTGTCAGTCCACGTGTAGTGGTGTCTCCTATCCCATCAACAATCTTTTCCAACGGGGTAATAAGAGGGTTCACTTTTTGTGTCAGGAACACACGTTTTGCACGACGATCTTGCGGGTCGTCTTTGCGTATGACCCAGCCATCTTCTTCCAATCGGTCAACAATTTTTCCCAAGGGTGGTTTTGCCATCGTCAGATGATCGGCAAGCTCAGTCTGGGTCTGGCCATCCTGTTCATAGAGTAAGTACAACAGGTGCCATTGAGACCGTGTCAGGCCGACTTCTTTGATTTGTCGGTTAAAAAGCTTGGACGCCAATAATCCGATTTCATGAATCAAGACCGTTAGATGTCGTTCTCTGACCGTAGGCGCAGTGGCTGGTTGAGTGGGCATGAGTAATAACCTATATTATATTAACTACAATTACTATATATTCAGT
>CAYULV010000393.1:0-2679 GCA_964445655.1 uncultured Granulosicoccaceae bacterium
GGATAAAAACGATCCGCTAATGTCCCCTGATGTAACACTAAACGAGGCAGATATCGTTCGAATCGCCAAGGAATCGCGTGCATTGTCATCTCGGGTGTATGAACTCGGACTCACGATGTTTCAGAACAAATCCAGAGTTCGCGATGATATTTCCAATCGCATGAACACACAGTATCTGGCCTTCTGCATTGCTGCTCTGATGCTGGTCTTTGCGGGCGGCTTGGCTTTTTATTCACTGAGCCGCGCCTACAAGCGTATGAAAACACTCGCCGCCGAACGTCATGCAACGGAATTCAAGCTGACGACCGCGCTTGAGGAATTGACCAGTGGCGACCAGGAACGAAAAGCGCAAAATCGATTCATTGCAGCCGCCAGCCACGATCTGCGACAGCCACTGCATGCCTTGGGGCTTTACCTGAGCGCACTCAAGGCTCACATCTCGACACAACGTGGTCACGGCATTCTGGAAAATATCAGTCGATCTACTGAGGCGCTAAACGAATTGTTGTCGAGCCTGTTGGATATCTCCAAACTGGATGCTGGCGTAATCGACGCCACCGAAGAATCATTCAGTCTCGACATCGTATTTGAGCAATTGCATCAGACATTTCAGCCGGAGGCTTTGGAGAATGGCCTGGCTTTAGACGTCAACCAGACAGATTTATGGGTCAAATCTGATCGTGTACTACTTGAAAGAATATTACGCAATCTTGTCAGCAACGGCCTCAAATACACATCCGAGGGCTCTGTCTCCCTCAATGCAGAAAAGCACGGCGATAAGGTAAGCATTTTTGTCACCGATACCGGACACGGAATTCCTAAAAACGAGCAAGAAGCAATATTCAACGAATACTATCAACTACATAATCCGGAGCGCGACCGCGCGAAAGGCCTCGGCCTTGGATTGTCGATCGTTCGACGATTGGCAAAGTTACTCGAGCTGGAAGTGAAAATCGTATCCGAGCACGCTCAAGGAACAACTTTCGAGATACTCGTGCAAGAGGGTGAACCAAGGAGGTCTACCCACAAGATACATCGCCTGGACCATTCGTATGATGATGAGCTTGCCGACCTATCCATACTGGTCATTGACGACGAAGCGGATGTACGTGAAAGTATGCGCTCAGTTCTAGACGGAAAAGTCAGAACTGTGTTGACCGCGGATTCTGCTAATGATGCCTGCGAGCAACTGATATCGTCGGAAATCGTACCGGACCTGATCATCGCTGACTATCGATTACGCGATGACCAAACGGGAGACAGCGCCATTGAGCGAGTCAGAGAGGAAGTGAACGAAGATGTTCCAGCCATGATTATCACGGGTGATACCTCACCGGCTCGATTGCGTGAGGCTACGGCCTCGGGATTTCGCTTGCTTCACAAACCTGTGGCCACCGAAGATCTTTTAGTCGCGGTAGCAGACCTTTCCGGGAATGAACGGGAACTACTATGAAAATATTGCTAGTTGAAGACCATCGCCTTGTAGCTGACGCCATGCAAGTGATGCTCAAGGAGATAGAGCCGGAAATCGAAGTCACTGCCTGCTACTCCACTCAGCACGCCTTGTCAGTTGTCGATGAAGGTCATAGCTACGGCCTTGTTATTACTGACTTGTTCATGCCCGGTATAGATGGCATCGGCTTGATAGTAGGCTTACGAAATCGGCACAACAAGATGCCGATTGTTGTTGTCAGCGGATCCGACGACGACAAATACATCCGAGCTGCGATCGATCAAGGAGCATCCGGATTTATCCCGAAAACCCTTCCGGGTGCAGAGATGATTGCCGGGCTCAAACAGGTTATCAATGGCGGCCAGTGTTTCCCGGAGCGTTTTACTCGATCAAATTCAAACGGTTTATCCGACACAGATTCGCAGGCAGCGAATGACCACACTCTCAATAGCAACACCTCGCAAGTTCAGCGTCCTGGCGAAAAACAGATGCAGGTATTGCAGTTGATGGCAGATGGAAACTCGAACAAGCAAATTTCGCAGATAGTGGGTATTTCCGAGGCGACCGTGAAATACCACACATCGCAATTATTCAAGCTGTTCTCCGTGAAGAACAGAACTTCCTGTGTTCGCGAAGCCCAGCAACGCGGCCTTATTCGATCCTTCGAAGAAAACTAATCACAGATAGTCAGCTCAAGTGGTAACTCGCGCACTGTTTGCGCGGGTCGTAATCAGCCTGTAAACCAACAATGCCAGCGCCGCGACAACCCATTTGACACCTAAATCGGTCACAGCCCATTGCGGCCAAGGCAAACCTGTGCCGAAAAATGCGATCCCGTAGAACAGCGCCGTATCAACCAAGGAGCTGACGCCCGATGAGACGCCTGGGGCTATCCACCAGCTCATCGAACGCAGCTTGTCAAAGATCGTTGTATCGAGCAGCTGAGACGTCAGAAATGCAATCCCTGAGGCAACGGCAATACGTGTTTCAATTTCTGGAATGACCAGAGACATGATGACGCCAACCGCGAACCCAGCGTAAACCACACGGCGGGCGGTCGCCACACCGTGAAAACGATTGACCAGATCATTGATCAGGAACGCAAGTGGGTAAGTGAAATGGCCCCAAGTTACCCAATCGTTGATAGGGATGCCCACCAGAAAGTTGGATGCCCCGACCACCAAGGCCATTGCAGCGACTGCCAACCAGGGAAATGATTTGTTCAC
>CAYULV010000394.1:0-2676 GCA_964445655.1 uncultured Granulosicoccaceae bacterium
AGTTTGGGCCGAGCCAGTTGCTTCGGGTGTTCTCGTGATCCATACATTGGCGTGCTGCCATTGTTTAATGTCGATAGCACTCTGATTGACAGTTTTGCATCACTATTGAGATTGTTCCGAAGAACTTCTGTTACATCAATTTCTATATCGTCCCCGTGACTCCATCTGCCGAGTACCAGCGAGCCGGGCGGGTTGTTCGCGCTGTTGATTGTCATCTCATTCCAGGTGTTATCAGTGACCAGTTCGGCCTGATAGGAACCGGCTTCCTTGTCTTCTGCAATGGAATGCAGCTTGATCACCGCGGAACTTGCGCTGGTGCTGATAGATGACACATCAAATCGGACATAGGCCTCACGATAAAAATTTGCATTGGCATTCTTGACCAACAGAGATGGGTCAGAGCCGAGGTTTGTGGTGCCTTGAAAGTGTGCGTCTGCCTCTGCCGTGATGACGAGATCTGGCTCTGGCAGTGAATCAACATAAGAGATGTACTGATAGAGCGAGGTATTCAAATCGCACATGGTCTGAAGCAGATCTGCAAACAATTCACCATCTTCGGACAGAACACCTTTGTTGCCTTCTTCGTCATCCTGGTATTTGAACCAATGCCAGCCCACCGCGTTACCGCTGTTAACCATGCTGGTAACGAAATTATGATGGAAGGCACCACGGGATTGTTGACTATCTACGCGCCAGCCAGCCCCTTTGTCAATATCGGGTTGCGTTGACTCCATGGCGTAGAACTCTGATACAAGTACAGGTTTACCCGTCCATTCGACAATGTTGTCGATCTCTACATCTCTTGTTCCCCAACGATGGTAATGATTGATTGCGATAACATCCATGTATTGACCGGCGATTCGCATAAAACCTTCTGTGCGTCTCCAGGATCTGTTCAGTCGTGGTCCGAGATACATATGATTGGGATCGACTGCTTTTATCGCCGGACCTACTGCGGAAAAATAGGCTTCAGCCATCAGCTCGGTGTAATCGTCGACATCCTGATCGTTGTAATTGTTAGCATTCTTGCCGCGGCTTTGGAGAAAATTCAACGCCGCGATATAGTTTTTATCGGATGGGTTGTCTATTTCGATATGGGCACCCAAACCATTGACTGTCCAGGATAATTCGTTGTCAGAAAAGAAACCGAATACGTTAGGATCATTTACATATTTTTCAAATACTTGTGCGTTTTCCTGTGCGAAAGTAACAAACTCATCGTCAAAAACCGGCATCTCTATTCGGGGTTGTCGATCCCTTCGATATTCTGCGAGAAAGCTGAATCTTGGTGTATAGGACAATGGAGTTGTTGCTTGTCGTGATGATTCCAATACGCCCTCATCACTCCAGTTACCCATGCCGTTGAATCCGTTTTCAATAAGCAAGTCATGAATTTCGTCGGGTGTCAGATCGTCAAGATTGATACTGGTAATAGCCTTGTGAATGAACAGATAGCCATCCGGATCAATGGCCCACCAACGGCCATCAATTTTCTCAACACGAAAAAACCCGGTTGCCGTCCTTTTGTGTTGTTTCCAACCGCCGTAACGGCTTAATTCGATTTCCTCTTCCGTGTCATCAAGATTGATAGCCAGTCTTCCGGTGAACGAAAGCCATTCGTTATCCGTGTAGGTGGTAGTCAATACATCCTCGATCTGGAATATCGATCGACTGTCTCCAACGGGCCCAAGTGGCTGAGTCGGGTTGCTGGGTTCGGACGGTTGGGTTGGCTCGCTAGGCTGAGTTGGGTTTGTCGGTTCGGAAGGTTGCGTTGGTTCGTTGGGTTGAGTTGGGTTTGTTGGCTCGGAAGGTTGCGTTGGCTCGCTTGGTTGAGTCGGATTCGTAGGCGTGGCTGGATCTGTTGATGCTTCATCAACAATGACGCTTGAACCGGAGTCGCAGGCTTGAAGTATAAAGCTCAACAGTGCAAGCGTCATTAACGAACGTCTGGCTTTCCGGGTTGTTCTCAGCATGGATATTCCATTAAATACGTGTAAATGCCACAGCCTCTGACGAACGTTGCTTCTAAGGGAAAAACGATGTCACTTGAAACCGAGAGCATATTCAATCAACAAACTTTTGCATGACTGCAGCATACCTGCCACCAAAATTTCTCATTGAAGCCGCGTCAAAGTGCGTGCCGTCAAATGTAGTCAGATTCAGTGATGTCACCCAGTCGACGTCACTGGTGCCGAAATCGGCATCATCAACCTGGCTGAGATCTTTGTTGAAGTTCCAGTTTTTGGCGGTTCGAAAGAGCTGACCCGTCAGAAAAGGCACATCGCCCAATTCGTTCCGGTATTCTTCTATCAGACCCTCTAGTGATGAGAAGTATGAGCTGGTATAGCTTCCATCACTTGATACGTTGCCTTCGCCCTGATGCCACAAGATACCAGTCAGTGTGCAAGCGCAAGCTGCTTCGGCATCCTTTACTCGTTGCACGGTATTTTCAAAGTAGCCTGTGTCTCTGTCTTCGCGCCACTCAGCGACTTTGGTACCACCGCGCGAATTCGCGACAAGAAATACTTGTCTGCCGTTTTTTAGATGCATGGCTTTAGCAAACTCAAGACCGAGATGTACGCCTTGCTCGATGTTTGTATTTCTAACACCCGAGTATCGATTGAGCGGTTGTGTGGCCGTTTCAAATGTATTCCCATCGGTAAATAGCAGTACCTC
>CAYULV010000395.1:0-2669 GCA_964445655.1 uncultured Granulosicoccaceae bacterium
TTTCAGGGGGGCGTTGAGAAAGAATATTTAGGCCCGCCGTAGCCACATCTGACAATACCCTAATGGGTTCTTGTCCTGCACCTCCTCTGCGTATTCCACCAACCCACTCAATACCATCATTTGGTGCGTCTTCCGCATCCTCCACAGCGTCATGGATATTTGCCCCGCCAATACCGACAGAGCGTTTCCAAGAATCGCCCCAGCTAACTGTTACCCACTCATCATATGGATTGATGTTGTTTGAAATTTCATATTGCATCCGTTCACAGCTTTTCGTCGCCAGTGCAAAAGATTCATTGGCTCGCAATAAAGCGTTTTGGAATAGGTCATAAAGGCCGGGGTTTGCCTTTTGCAGAATGTATCCAGGCAAATTTGCGATGGCCGCAGATGCAGCTAACTCTAGCGCGTTAATCGCGTCATCGACTCCGTCCTTCAAGTTGTCTAAGGAGCTTTCTATTGCCACCATAGGATCGAACCCATTGCAGCTAAGCGCCGATGCCTGGGCATTAAAAGATAAGCCGATAGTTGTAACATTTAGAGAGGGCGGAATAGCGATGTCTCGCCCTCCGCCTATCTGGTAGTAGAAAAGGCTGTCGTCAGTTGGCGCATCTTGAGCCACTGTAGTCGCACTAACGGCAATACCCATAGCTAGAAGAATTAGCTTGGTTCGGCTGTTCATATGCAGATACTCCATGAGACATCAAACAACCAGGAACCTCGATCTTGGCAGCATTCATATGGCCGCCAGAGCTCAAAAGCATATCGATTGTCTTCTGACACACGACCATCTGACCAAGATTGCGTATACACATCGTTTTCGCCGAAGGCATAACATTGACCGTCTGTTTGTGGCGCTAACATACGCCAGACACCCGTTTCCGGATCGTTCTCTCTCAGCTCTCCTGGTAACCAAGTTCGGTTATAGCCATTACCATCTAAGGCGCTGTAGACGTGAGGTTGATTGGGTTGCGTAACAATATTGCCCGCTCGCTGTGCAATGACAGCAGCGGCCTTTGCATCGTCTTTCTGATTGATAAATCCTGTGCGAGGCCACACAGCACCCCACTGCTGATGGAAACCGCTGCCGACTACACGACGACCGGGAAGTAAGTTACTCAAATACAACATTTCCGGCAGTCCATATCGCCAAGTTAAAGCGTCTGCGGAAGAAAGCAGGTATGGGCTAAATGAATCCGCTTCCGATGGGCAATAGAGGCCAGTGCTAGCGATAAAGCCTGCAATTGAAGAAAAAGGATGTCCGATTGCTGCGACTTCCTTAAATCTTAGGCTGTGATCGCTCGCCGTATTACCCCCTTCTGTTCGATGCCCTCCACCAGCAAAAGAGTCATGAAAAGTACCCACCAGAGCATCGGTCATGCTTTCTTCAAATGATCCAAAAATGGATTCAATCTCACTCCAAGGATTTTCACCTGGCTCGTCATACACACTGACGACGAGATCAGGATTATAGTGAGATACACGAACACTGGTTTTGACCGAGCATCCAGTCCAACCACAATCCAACCAAACGCATACTCCTGTAAAACAATAGTTCAGACAGGAACTATCCAATGTCATCGAGCCGATAATATCGACTGTCGTGATGCTGGTAGATTCCAGATCTACAGCTCTGACTTGAAACGAACTAAATAACAAACTTACCGCTATGACGGAAATGAACTTATTCATTACCTTCACCTCCTTGCGACACTGACAACCAGTCCATGTATTGATCATAAGCCTGGGGAATGTCGGTAACGCCGTAGACCACAGCCTGTTGGTCAAAGAGAATGACCGGATAACGGTCAAATCCGTATGTCATCATGGAAGCAAGGGGGAGATAGGCAGCTCGAATGTCCTCTTCTAACTGCGATTTACCGATTCGGGCTATTCGATCATCCAGAATCGCTTTCGCTTGGGCTTCATCGGCTGGTAAGTTGTTGCTGAGTTGGCGCTCAACTTGACTTACCGCATCCAGGTTCAGAATGCTGTAGCTAACGTCAAGTTTGTCTAGGTAATCAACACCCTGAAATGGGCGACTATCTGCACTTATAGCAGTGATAGTTGTTATAGGTTGAAACGGTTCAGCCGCAGCCAAAGACCACGGAATTAAAATGCAGAGTCCAACTGCTGACTTATAGGTAGAAACCACGACGTTCTCCAATTAGATTTCGATCTAATCTTCAAACAACCGCTGCGATGGTTAAATGGAAAAGCCTTCAGAGCCTAAAGAAGCTTGATTGGTTATTATGTGGACGCTAAAACACTTCAATTAATTGGAACAAACGCATTCCGGTAGGGAACGAGAAACTTAGGATCGCTGTCAGTGTAGGAGAATCCAAGAAAGAACTTAAAGAACTTGTCGTCTCTCTTTAGCTCAGCATTATTGATGACTATCGTCTGATCTTGCCCTATTCCAATCTTCTCAAGGGCGGCTGAAACCATCCCAGATTCTGGGTATCCGTCTTCTCCCGCAGAAGCGGAAATGGTGACTAATTGAGACTCAAACTCTTCCTGCCAAATACGAGGCTGAATGCTTCTATTTAGCCGAGCTAAGTCACCACTGATTTCATCTCGATATTTAAGGTCATCCTTATTTAGTATCACAAATACATACGATATATGATCGACATTTATTCTAATTTCTGGATCTCCCACTTCCAAAATGG
>CAYULV010000396.1:0-2653 GCA_964445655.1 uncultured Granulosicoccaceae bacterium
TGGGCAAAGTCATATCAACCCCGTGTATGACTTCGACATCACCGTATCGTTTGTAGGCTTTGCGCAATTCAACTTCGGCCATTCACCAACTCTCCGAATCGTATGTAGTTTTAAATACGTTTGGTCTTTAATTTTCTAATGGGCAGCGTCAATACCAAGCCCAGTGTGTGGTGCCAAACGACGCGACACTTCTGCAGCAGCGGACATCAGGGATTCACGCCAGGCTTCAAGGTCTTCTTGATCCGTGCGGAATGTCGGTGCAGTAATACTGATACCCGCGATTGCCTGACCGGAAGCGTCAACAACTGGAGCCGCAATACACCGTGTACCGAGGAAATATTCCTCCGCATCAACTGCGTAACCACGTTCGCTCGTGGTGTGAAGCTCTCGCTCCAATAACGGCTGACGTGTAATGGTGTTAGGGGTCAGTCGAGCAAACGATATGCGTCCGATGATATCGCGTTGTCGCGCATCATCGCACCAGGCTAACAGCACCTTGCCTATGCCCGTGCAATAAACCGGAGCGCGGCTGCCAACACTGATCGAATGTCGAACACTTCGTGTACTCTCGACGTGATCTATGACAACAACATGCGTGTCAGCCAGAACAGCGAGCTGAACAGTTTCCCCACTCAAGGCATTCAGAGCGATGAGCTGGTCTCGCGCCAGAATGCGTATGTCTGATCGAGTCCAGATTCGATTCGCGAGCTCAAGAATGCGGTAACCGGCTGCCCAGGTCATCAATCGCTCATCAAACTGCACCAGACGTTGCTCATGTAATTCATTAAGCAAACGGTGTAGAGACGCCTTCGGCAAGCCGCTTTTTTCTTCCAATTCAGCGAAGCGACAGGGACCGTCACTAACAATCAAGTCCAGCAATTGGATAGCCCTGGCAATACCTCCGCTCTGACGACGAGGCGCAGATTTACCGGTATCAGAAATGGCTTTGTCAGTACTAGTCATACTTTTCTGGCCGCTTGCAACGCTTGCACATGGACTTTTGGAACATTGTTCCATTATTATCCCAACTTTGCAATTATTCGAGTTCTCGAGTTCATCCTGACGATGTCCAGCCAACCCGCGCTCTGGCGCCTAGATGGTGTGTCCACGACTTTACTGGTCATCGAGGATCATGACGTGCCGCGTTTATTCTGGAGCGGCAGCAGACTCGCGCCCGATGTCTCTATCGACGAGCTCTTGTCACATGACGATACAACCCTTGCTTATGCCGGGCTCGATAACATCGTTCCCTTATCCCTGTTTCCACAAGCAAGCACCGGCTATACCGGCTCACCTGCACTGAACGGTCATCGCAATGGCGAGCGATTCGCCCATCGTTTTGTCACAAAAGGCGTCAGCCTGAAATCCGATGCACTTAGCATGGAACTGCTCGATGAACATTCCAAGCTGACGATTACCTTGACACTTGCCATCGATGTGACGAGCGATGTCGCCACGCTATCGACTGAACTGAGCAACATCGGGAATACGCCCTACACCGTCGACTGGTTAGCCGCAGCGACCATTCCATTACCGTCAAGCTATCGCGAATGTCTGTCGCAACACGGACGCTGGGGACTGGAAAACCAGACGTATCGCCGACACATAGCTCCGGGACGTATTGATATCTCCAATTTGCACGGTCGCACCAGTCATGAGCATGCGCCAAGTCTGGTCTGCGGTTCAAACGGTTTCACTGAGAATCATGGCGACGTACTGTTTGCCCACCTGGCATGGAGTGGCAACTTCAGTCTGCGCGTAGAACGGCTCAGCGATGGCAACGTCTCATTGCAAGCAGGTGTGCTGCAACTTGCCGGTGAACGAATACTCGCACCAGGCGAATCAGTCACAACACCATCCGTGATGTTTACTCGCGGTACAGGCATGAATACCTGCACTCAACGCTTCCATCACTATGTTCGACATCGTGTATTGCCGTCATGGACACGTACTCCAAGGCCTATTCACGCAAACAGTTGGGAAGCCTTGTATTTCGATCACGACCACGAAGCCTTGGTATCGCTAATCGATGCGGCCGCCGATGTGGGTGCCGAACGTTTCGTCCTTGATGATGGTTGGTTTCGACATCGACGCAATGACAAGGCAGGGCTTGGCGACTGGTACGTCGATGAATCCGTTTACCCCGAAGGATTACAAGCAATCATCGATGTTGTGCGACGTCATGGCATGCAGTTTGGACTATGGTTTGAACCAGAAATGGTGAACCCAGATAGTGATTTGTATCGCGCGCATCCCGAGTGGGCATTACAGGTTGACGGCATGGACACACCGCTTGCACGCAATCAGTTGGCTCTGGATATCTCTCGAGAAGATGTCGCGGAATATCTTTTCGAGCGTATCACCGATCTCGTAAAAACCTACGCTATCGATTACATCAAATGGGATCAGAATCGTGACCTTGTCCTGCCAGGTGACGGTCGCAGTGCCAAGGCCTCAGCTCAACCGAGTGCCCTGTATCGCTTGCTTGATCGCATACTTGCTGCCTGCCCGGAACTCGAGATTGAAAGCTGCGCCAGTGGCGGTGCTCGCGCCGACCTCGCCGTGCTCAAATACACAGGTCGTGTCTGGACATCAGATAACATCGACCCGATTGAGCGCGCCCGTATCCAGCAAGGTTTTCTGCGCTTCATGC
>CAYULV010000397.1:0-2632 GCA_964445655.1 uncultured Granulosicoccaceae bacterium
TAACGCCATTGCTTTGGCGGATTTTGCACCCGTCGCCATTGCCGCTTATCGGGTCCTTCTGGCGGCCCTGTTAATGCTGCTGATCTGTCGCTGGCAGAGATTGAGCTTTGTCCCCGACACCCGTACCTGTGTGTTGTTTATCGCCATTGGATTGCTCAATAGTGCGATTCCCTTTTCACTGATTGGATGGGGACAGCAAAGCGTGGACAGTGCCACCACTGCCATACTGATTTCTGCCTCGCCCTTTTTCACCTTGTTGTTGTCACATTATATGACTCGTGATGACCGTTTCAGCTGGTACAAGCTTGCCGGTCTGGTGGTCGGTTTTTCCGGGGTTGTCGTACTGTTGGCTGAAGAGGTCTTGCAAGGCGGGGCGAGTATTGGCGGCATGGCGGCCATTGCACTTGCCGCTTGCTGTTATGCCACGTCCGCGCAACTGATTCGCAAACTCAGCGGCATTTCCAGCCTGATTCAAGTGACAGGAACCCTGATTACATCCGCCGTTGTTCTGGTGCCGTTGACACTGGTTCTGCATCCGCCGCTGACCCAGTCGTTCAGTCAGAGCAGTTTACTTGCGCTGGCATTTCTGGCGATTGGTCCAACTGCCATTGCCTATGTGTTGCGAACCCAGATCATTCAAGTCAATGGAGCGGTTTTCATGTCCAGCGCTGGCTATCTGATTCCTGTTTTTGCGGTTATATGGGCGTGGATTTTCCTGTCCGAGTCGCCGCGTATCACGGTATGGATTGCCCTGGCGCTTGTGCTTGGCGGAATCGCCATAGGTCAGTCGGGCAAGTCGCCCGGCAAGCTGAGCGATGAGCACTCTGGTGGACAGCTCGGAGACGAGTCTGGCGACAGGGCGGAGCCGGAATAGGCACAGGATTCTGCGACGATCCCGTCGATAAAATCCTCGGGTAAGCCTTGAAGGGAGTTCTGATGGGCTGCTTGTCGTTATACTTCGTATCACTATCAACCCATCTCATTTGAAGCACACTCGATGACTGCAAAGAAACCCTGGACCCAATCCATGCCCGATGCGCAGTTTGATGTCATGCGCGATATCTTGCGGGCGCCGAGCCCGGTCGGCATGGAATCAGCCATGACCATTGGTGTGTTGAAGCCATACTTCGACACCTTCATGCCGAAGAGCTGGGAGATGCATCAGTTTGTCGGCAATGCGGGTGTCGTTTGGGATTCCCATCCGGGTGAAGATGGTCGTTTCAGCGTCATGCTGGTCGGTCACGCTGACAAGATCCGCATGCAAGTGCGCAAGATCGGCAGCGACGGCAAGATCTGGATCAACAGTGATTCTTTCTTGCCGTGTACCTTGATCGGTCACGAAGTAACCGTATTCAGCGAAGACCCGGAAGAGCCAGGTCAGTATCGTTCCCTGAACGGTGGCACGATCGAAGCGATGGGTGCCATTCATTTCTCCGACCCTGCGCAGCGTACTGGTGACAAAGGTATTCGTCCGAATTCCTTGTATCTGGACTTGCAAATCCATGGCAAGAACAAGGCAGATCAAATCAAGCGTCTTGGATTAAAGCCCGGTGATCCGATCCTGTTGAACCGACCGATCAAGCGCGGCTTCAGTCCGGATACCTTCTTCGGCGCCTACCTTGACAATGGTCTGGGTTGCTTCGTTACCGCTGAAGTCGCTCGACTGATTACCGAAGCTGGTGGTACGGAAAACATCCGCTGCATGTATGCCATTGCATCGCATGAAGAAATAGGTCGTTTTGGCAGCCGTGTACTGGCAGGGGAGTTGGCACCGGATGTATTGATTGCGATAGACGTCAATCATGATTACGTAGCTGCACCAGGCATCGGGGACCGCAAAATGCAAGAGCTTGAGATGGGCAAAGGTTTTACCTTGTCATCCGGTGCCATCATCAGTGAGCAGCTCAATGCGCGCATCAAGCGCGCCGCGGCTGAACATGATATTCCCATGCAGATCGATGTTAGCGGTCGGGACACAGGTACTGATGGTATGGCGTCGGTGTTGGCGAGTGTCGATAGTGCCGCTACGTCAGTGGGTTTTCCGACCCGCAACATGCATACGATTTCCGAATCAGGTCACACCGGTGATGTGCTCGCGGCTATTCATGTGCTCAAGGAAACCTTGCTTGCGATGGATGCGGAAGACGATCTCGATGGTACCTTCCGAACTACGCATCCACGGCTTGACCTGACTACCGAACTGGAACATCAGGGTTACGACAAGATCGAATCCACCGATTCCTGATTTTGCAAGGTCTTGCGTAAGGCACGCCATGAATCGGCGCCGGGCTCTGGACGAGGTTTGATTGACGACTCCATGGCCCAGGCGTCGAGGTGATCGCTAACGATATACTGCCAGCCGCAATACCAGCCGATGGCCGCCGTGCCTTCAAACCATGCTCGATCAACAATCGATGTGCAGTCGGTATTACGCGCCGGGTCGATTGCGCTTCTGACCATGACCATTTGCCCGATGGCAAAACGTGGAGCGGGCGCATAGGCAGGGGGCAGGTTCTTTAGCATGATGGATCCCGATAAAGAATTCGTCTGTTCAGTCTAGCGCGTTGCCGCTGTGGTGTCCCGGGAGGGATTCGAACCCCCGACCTGCCCCTTAGGAGGGGGCTGCTCTATC
>CAYULV010000398.1:0-2631 GCA_964445655.1 uncultured Granulosicoccaceae bacterium
CCAATGGTTCCCACGTTCACATGGGGCTTCGTTCGTTCGAATTTTTCCTTGGACACTGCTTTGGCCTCTTTACTCTTGATCTTTGGTTAGGGCGTTTGTGGCGCCCGGTCATTCAGGATGCGAATAATACAGTAGTTTACGGCTTTAACGATGCAATAAGGCATCAACGACTGCCTTTGGTGGCACTTCATAGGTTTCAAATTCCATCGAATACACCGCCCGGCCCTGCGTAGCCGAACGTAAATCTGTTGAATAGCCAAACATTTCGGCCAACGGGACCTGTGCTCGAATGACCTTGCCGCCTGGCTGTTCGTCCATTCCATGAACCACACCGCGGCGTCTGTTGAGGTCGCCCATCACATCGCCCATGTATTCCTCAGGTGTTACCACCTCAACCTTCATCATGGGTTCAAGCAGAGACGGCGTCGCTTCCATCGCGCCATTTCGAAACCCCATGGATCCGGCAATCTTGAAGGCGTTCTCATTCGAGTCCACATCGTGATACGAGCCGTCGTAGAGCGTGACTCTGATATCCACCATAGGATAGCCACCAAGAACACCATTGGCCAAGGCATCGGCTACACCTTTCTCGACAGCCGGGATGAACTCCTTCGGCACGGTACCACCGGCTATTTCGCTGATAAATTCAAAGCCATCCCCGCGCTCAAGTGGTTCAATGCGCAGCCAGACATGGCCATATTGACCCGTCCCACCTGTCTGGCGAATGAATTTGCCTTCAGCTTCAACCGATTTGCCAATCGTTTCTCGGTAGGACACTTGTGGCTTGCCGACATTTGCCGCAACGCCGAATTCTCGCTTGAGCCGATCAACAATGATATCGAGGTGCAATTCACCCATACCGCTAATGATGGTCTGCCCTGAGTCTTCATCGGTACGCACGCGAAAGGACGGATCTTCGCGTGCCAGACGACCCAGTGACGATGCCATTTTTTCCTGATCAGCAAGCGTTTTGGGCTCAACCGCCACCGAGATAACTGGTTCCGGGAATTCCATTCGCTCAAGCGCAATGGCAGACTTCTGCGCACACAGTGTGTCGCCCGTGGTGACTTCCTTCAGACCGACGGCCGCAGCAATATCACCCGCACGCACTTCCTTGATCTCTTCGCGATTGTTCGCATGCATCTGCAACAAACGACCGATTCGCTCTTTTTTGTTGCGCACCGGATTGAACACCATGTCGCCAGTTTTAACGACCCCGGAATACACACGTAAAAAGGCCAGCGAACCGACGTAACTGTCATTCGCTATTTTGAATACCAGCGCGGCAAACGGCTCATCATCTTTCGGCGCTCTCTGGCCTGTCGATTCATCAGGCAATATGCCTTCAACCGGAGGTACATCGTCAGGCGCAGGCATGTAATCGACAATGGCATCGAGTAGTGACTGTACGCCCTTGTTCTTGAACGCTGAGCCACACAAGACCGGTACGACATCGTTGGACAGGGTTCGGGCACGCAATCCGCGTTGTATTCCGGCCGCATCGAGTTCGCCAGCCTCGAGGTAGGCATCCATCAGATCCTCGCTACCTTCAGCCGCAGCTTCGACCAGTTGTTCCCGGTACAGCGCCGCGTCATCAGCGAGCTCATCCGGCACTTCACCGATGGTAAATGTCAGACCCTGATCATCTTCATTCCAGATGACTGATTTCATGCTGATCAGATCCACAACACCGATGAAATCCTCTTCTGTGCCGATGGGTATCTGCACCGGTACCGGGTTTGCCCCGAGACGTGTACGTATTTGTTCAACAACACGGAAAAAGTCAGCGCCGACTCGGTCCATCTTGTTGACGAAAGCGACGCGCGGAACCGAGTATTTGTTCGCCTGACGCCAGACGGTTTCTGATTGAGGCTCAACGCCGCCAACCGAGTCAAATACGGCCACTGCGCCGTCGAGCACTCTCAGGGAACGTTCAACCTCAATCGTGAAATCGACATGCCCAGGGGTATCGATGATGTTGATGCGGTGCTCGGCACGAGAGCCATCCATGCCCTTCCAGAAACAGGTAGTGGCGGCCGAGGTAATCGTAATACCTCGCTCTTGCTCCTGCGCCATCCAGTCCATGGTGGCTGAGCCGTGGTGAACTTCGCCAATCTTGTGCGAAACACCGGTATAAAAGAGGATACGCTCTGTTGTCGTCGTCTTGCCGGCATCAATGTGAGCCATGATGCCGACATTACGGTACAACGAAAGAGGTGTGGTACGAGCCACCGATTAAGCCTTGATACGTGCTCGAACCCCTACCGCCTTACCAGCGGTAGTGAGAGAACGCCTTGTTCGCTTCGGCCATACGATGAACGTCGTCGCGTTTCTTGACTGCTGAACCACGCTTTTCAGCAGCATCATTCAGTTCGCCAGCGAGTTTCAGCATCATCGACTTCTCACCACGCTTTCTGGCAGCATCAATGATCCAGCGCATGGCCAGGGCACTGCGACGAACCGGACGCACTTCGACGGGTACCTGATAGGTAGCACCACCGACACGTCGGGACTTGACTTCAACAGCCGGACTAACATTTTCAAGCGCCAACTCAAGCACTTCGCACGGCTCTGCGGCACCTTTTTCCTTGATGACATCAAGGGCGCCATAGATAACGCGCTCGGCAACAG
>CAYULV010000399.1:0-2576 GCA_964445655.1 uncultured Granulosicoccaceae bacterium
GGCGTGAATTCAGTTGGAGCGAAATCAGCCAACTCACGTAGTGTGGCTTCAACGGTCCCCGGAGAAAAAATCAAGTCGATGTTGTCAGCCAACTTGAGCATATCGTCATAGCGTCGAGACTGTTTATGCTTTTGTGCATAGTCTCTTACTCGATCTGCGTCATCAGCGCTCAGTTTTCCATGAATGCTATTGCGCAAAGCACCAAATCCGCTGTCATCATCATTCAAGCTGGATGCGGTCGTGCGAACGGTATTGACAAGTGATTCATCACCAGCAGTAAACGGAAGCCGTTTAAATGCTTCCAGTGTCAAAAGATAACGCTCTTCAAAGGGGGCGTTTTCTGCCGTTAACGCCTTGAGTATTTGTGAGCCTACTTCCTGTTCGTTTTCAATCTGAAAAGCCCCTCGGTAGGAACGCGCCTTTCTCAGTATCCAACCGTCATCAACATCGATCAGGAATTGCTCCAGCATGATGGCTTGAAGTTCGCCATCCGGGGAATAGTTATTGGCTACTTTCAGTGGGTCAGTCGCTGCAAGAACGTTACCTACAATAAAGCCGTTTTCACGCAGCTCGACAGTATTGTCACTCCATTGCCCATGCTGTCGACCACCGCCATGCGGCTGACAGGCATATGATTTGGGTGGCAGAATTGTGCCGTCGTTGCAGAACCACCTGAGGCGCTTGAAAGGGCCTCTTGCCTGGTCTTTCATATCGACGATTTTCGCTCGAAAGTCGGCTAAGGTCGCCGCATCGACTATGTCTGTTTTATCGCCTGCGCCAAGCGCAACACCGCCCCAAAGAAGAGTGCTTGCGAGAGCTACGGCTGTGACAGATTTCTGTTGCATCCCGCCACCGTTCGGATTACAGATTGACATTCGCTACCCTCATTTTTGTGTCCCTACCAATTGCAACTGAAACTCTATGCCAATTTCCGGCCAAAAAACGCCTGTTGAATCCGACTTTACGAATCTTACGCTGAATTAGATTCAACGTTTTCAAGGTATTAGCGTCATTTTGACAGATTATAGTTCGCAGAATTCACTTAGTATTTTGTCTGTGATGCCAATGTCCTGATAGCTCGTCCTGGGTCTGGCGCTATGTCAGAGGATGTCGCCTGGTCCAGGTGTCTGTTGAACCATAATGTTGATAGCATGGAAGCCTGTCGTTTACCGCCAAAAACGAGCGAGCTCCGAATGTCAGCACCAGTTCATGAGTTGAAAAAGTTCGACAAACCTCTGGTCGAAGACCCGCAGGCATCATTTACCTTGCCTTCGTATTTGTACACAGATCCAGCCGTGTACGAAATCGAGAAAGAAAAAATCTTCTACCGCAGTTGGCAGTTTGTATCGCCGGTTCATTACCTGAATGAACCGGGGGACTATGTCACGGTGCAGATTTGCGACCAGAACCTCTTTGTGATGCGTGGTGGAGACGGCGAGCTGCGCGCTTTTTATAATGTTTGTCAGCATCGTGCTCATGAATTGCTGCCGCCGGGTATGGGTAATGTCAACAGTGTCATCGTGTGTCCGTATCATGCGTGGGCCTTTTCACGTGAAGGTATGCTTCGAGGCGCACCTCGAGCCAGTACACGCCCGGGTTTCAACAAGGCTGACTTTTCCTTGAAGCAAGTAAAAATGGAAGTGTTTCTTGATCAGGTCTTCGTTAATCTTGATCCGCAAGCAGCTTCGCTAAATGAAATAGCTGCCGATCTTGCGGCAGATATAAAAACGCGTGTGCCATTTCTCGAGCGCCTGTCAGTCCCGGCATTCAGTAATTTTGGTGTTACTCACATCAAAGCCGGCTGGAAGGTGGTGGTCGATAATTATGTTGAGTGCTATCACTGCGATCATGCACACCGTGATTTTGCCAATTTGATCTCGATGGACTCCTATGAACACCAGACATTCGGTTTGTGGGCAAGGCAGCTTGGGCAGGACATCAGACTAAACAATACCGCCTACAAACTGGACGAGGACGCGCCATTCATGCAATCTGTTTTCTGGTATCTGTGGCCTAATACAACATTCAATATTCTTCCGGGCGCAGAAGAAATGAATGTCTCGGCAATTCGTCCACTTGGTCTTGAGGAATGCGATTTTAGTGGGCATACACTCAGCGTTACCGGGGAATTCAATCAGGCACGAGCTGACTACACGACTGATGTCTTGATGCCAGAAGATGTTTCCTTGTGCGAAAGTGTCCAGCGTGGGCTTAAATCAAAAGGCTATAGCCAAGGGCCCATGATTGTCGACGATGACAGAACCGGGCGGGGTGAACATGCGATTCATCATTTTCATCGACTTGTGCAGAGTGCCTTGAGTCATGAATAAGGTGCCCGTCAGTCGGGGAATACAACAGGATGGCTTGAACGTCGCGGGCGGCTTGTAAGTGGGCTCGAATTTCGATGCCATACGCGACTGGGATAATTCGCATTTTGTTCATCCATGGGAAAGCATGGAGGATATCGGCAAGAATCGTCGAACGTTTCCCGAACACGGTCAAGGCATCTACGTAACCAATGATGAAGGTCAACGATTAATTGATGGCCCTGCAGGCATGTTGTGTGTTCAGCTGGG
>CAYULV010000400.1:0-2570 GCA_964445655.1 uncultured Granulosicoccaceae bacterium
GTGTTGTGCACGATGTCAGCAGAGTTGTTGGCGATTGCGGCCCAAGAAGAGATAACACAACTCGACGAAGCCCTGTTTTTACGCGTGTTCGAACCGCCCAAATCATCAACAGGAAAGCGGGTATGAAAATCTGTAAGCGATCCATCCACCCCATGGTTGATGGATACTAAAAATGTCTATAGGGAATCGAACCTGGCGAAGGCTCGTGGTCGGTTGGTCAGATAAAAAGGCATGGGATACTGCCGGTATACATGATGGTTTGAAACGGGGAGCAACATCACCTGAATCTCCTCAGCCTACTACCTTACTGCTTACTTACATCAGGAGAAGCACTACGACGGTCATGTCGCTGCCCCTGACTTATAAAGATAGCAGAGCTGCGCTACCTTACGAGCGGCTCCGTACTCAAGACGCCCAATCTATTCCTTTTTGGTGACCTCCATCACAACGTCACGGGAGAATCATTCGAGTGTGAACTGCCCGGGTTGAGTTTGAGCCCAGGGTGCGTCAGGAACTACGGCGCTGGATAGCTCTTGAATTTCTCATCAACCTGCTCCGGCGTCAAATTCCACGGCAGTAACGCTTCATAGTCCGATTGTACTTTCGCGTTTGGCAGCTCAGTCAGCACTACGGTCAGATATTTGAACGGTTCATGTCCATTGGCTCTTGCGGTTTCGATCAAACTATAAATGTTAGCGCTTGATTTTGCCCCGTCCATCGTGTCTGAAAACAGATACGCCTTTCGCGACACCGCCACCTTTTTGGCCACATGTTCTGAACCGATATTCGATATTGGCAATCGACCATCGTCGCAATAGCGTCTCAGCTCCACTTGATGATTCAGCAGATACTGTAATGCTTGTCGGGTCGGTTGGTGCAGCACACCTTCGCTGTGGATCTGACTTGCCCAGGCTATAAATGATTCCCATAACGGCACCGCTCTGTCTTGACGTGTCTGGTATTTTTCCTCGACGCTCTTGTCCTTGACTTCATCCTCAATGTCATACAGGCATTGATACCAAAGCAACGCTCTTGCGGCAATGGTACTGTCCGCTGCATGGTCTTTTCCCACTGATTTCACGATATGTCTGAATCGACGCCGCGAGTGGTCATTGCAATACACCAGGATTGCTTTTCCTGCCTTACCCAATGGCAAATAACCACTGTATGCATCACACACCAGATAGCCCTCAAAGCCACCCAATAGCTCATGAGCTACCTCGCCTGATCGAGAAGACGAGTAATGCAGTATCGCCACCGGTTTGTCTGGCGGACCACCTCGAAGGATCCAGAACCAACTTTTTGATTGAGGTGCTCTTTTGGGCTCTTTAAGCACCTGAATACCGGTTTCATCGGCACAACCGATATCGTAATCGTTATAGGCCTCTTTCAGCAGTTCAACCAACACCGACAGCTTCAATCCGATATCAACTATCCAGCGAGCTGTTTTGTTACGTGGCAGATCCACACCAAATCGTTTGGCCATTCCTTCTAATCGGAACAACGGCAAACCATCAAGATACTTCGCCACCATCAAATACGCTAACAACACCGGACTGGCCTGAGTACCCGCCAGGGGCTGCTCGGGCATCGGTGCTGTTTGTACACCACACTTACCTGGACAACCCATCTTCGGTCTAATGTGACGTATGATGTAGTACACCTGAGGCACTATGCCCAGATGATCAACCTTTTCTTTGCCAATACACTTCAACGTCTCACCGCAGTCCTGACACTCAGTGTGATCTGGCTCATGCTCCACCTCTACCACTGGAAGATGATCAGGCAGCGGCTTTGATTTTCGTCCCTTGCGTTTGTGAGATTTTACTGTGGTTTCTCTACGATCCAGCGCATCGTTTAAAGCGGCCAATAGTTCGGCTTCGTTGAAAAAGTCTAACTTCAGCTGCCGTGGATCAACATGGGGTACATAGCGCTCACTGCTTGAACCAAAGTGCATGGTCTGCAGTTGGCTGAGTTGCCCGATTAGCTTCTGGATCTGAGCTTCTTTGTTGTATATCAGTGATTCGCGATCTTTGAGCGTCTGGTTTTGATCGTCAATAATTTTCTGTTGTTCGTTGACGCGCTTTTCAAGCTCGACAATACTCGCTTGCAGCGATTGTGGATCAGTTTGTGTGTGAGCAGATAGCATTCAGGTCAGCATAATCGCTGACCTTAATAGATGTATTTCAGTAAGTGACGGTTGCTAAATAATGTGCGCCGTGCTGATGGTGCGGTGCGGGCGCATACCGTTGAGGTTGTAGCCATCGAGCAACTGATCCAGTTGCTCTATCGATAAACAAAGTGATTCTTCGCTAAACCAGTCCGGCCAGTGAAAACGCTGTTTGTCGAGTCGCTTGTATAACATCCAGAATCCGTTTCTATGCCAGATAAGCAGTTTTATTTTGTCTCTGGAGCGATTGCAAAACACATAGATGCTACGGTCTGCCGGGTTAAGACCCAACTCCATTGAGACGATGGCACATAAGCCGTCTATGGATTTTCGCATATCAACCGGTTGACGATAAATCCACACTTGCTCGGGACGCCAGCGTTCAATGTTCATGACCTAG
>CAYULV010000401.1:0-2563 GCA_964445655.1 uncultured Granulosicoccaceae bacterium
TGGGAATGTACAGTGAGGTTGTATCTGCGACCGAATTCTCATATTCGCAGCAACAAGGGGTTACGGCAGCAGATGTCATAGTAAATGGACCCGGAAAGCATCTGTCTTTCCTGAAATTTTTGGTTGACCAACCCGTCACCCTGATAGTTGATTCGCTTCAGGAACTTGATTGGCTGGTTCAGCTGCACGCTAGCCGACCAGTGACTGCTCGGGTTGGGCTTCGTGTCGCGCCGACACTATCCTTTGTGAAATCTCAGTCGCGATTCGGCGTCGACCTTGAAGTTGAAGACAATCTATCGGCGGTACGTGACGTAGTGGCGAACCATCCTGATCTCTTGCAGGGTATGCATCTGCACCATAGCGGGGATCGTAGTCTTGGCGCTTTTATCCAGCGGCTTGAATTTCTATTTGAGTCGGCTTCGCGAATCGGTCTTGATAATCTGAGGTTTGTCGATTGCGGAGGCGGTCTTGCTAGCGCAATTCCAAACGCACTTGCTGATCGTCTCAATTACTCGACTAACTCGCTTGACGAATACGGCGTTGGGCTTGGGCAACATATGAAATCACTTTGCCCGGATCTATCGGTCGAGCTGATTCTCGAACCGGGTACTGGGTTATTGGCAGATGCGGGTGTTTTTATGAGTGTCGTCGAGGAAGTCAAGCAGGTGTCAGATGGCGTGGTGGTTGTGGTCGACGGAACACTGTTTTGTATTGATCCTTTGCGGTCATCGGTACCCCCAGAAGTTGCGATTGTGTCGCCCGCCAAATCGATGATTGGTAAGCCATCGACTGACGGCACTGTTCGTCTGTATGGAAACTCATGCATGGAAATCGATCAGCTACACCCTAATCTACCGTTCATACCGAGTCATGGTGATATTGTCTTAATTGCGCAGAAAGGCGCCTATGCGGCTTGTATGGCATCGCCATTCATTCAAGGTATGCCTGCAAGTCTCGAGTTTCATCATTCCAGTAACAGTTTCTCGATCAATCAATCCCGGAACTCGGGTCATGCGCTTGATGGCATTAATCTGAAAAAGGTTATGGCAAAAGGAGCATGCCGAGAATGAACTGGTTAGCGTCGACTATTGGCAAGCGAGGTTACGTCGCTGATTACTTGAGAACTGCATCTGGTGTAGGAGCCAGAGTAATCGGTACTGGTAATGAGACAAATACGATCGGCTTCATGGCTTGCGATGCTGCCTATCGAGTTAGCGCTATTTCAGCACCAGAGTATGTTAATGAAGTGCACGAGATCTGTATCTCGGAACAAATAAACGCTATTGTTACTTTTTCCGATATCGATGTCCGAGTATTGTCCCGCCACAAAGAGCGGTTTGTAGAGGCTGGTATCGCCTGCTTTTTTCCAGATTCTATTACGGCTGAAATGTTCGGCGACAAATGGCGTTCTTATGAGGCTTTCATCGATGCAGGCTTCGAAACTCCTCAGTCGTGGCTGACGATAGAATCGGTGGACCACTCCTTCTCAGACGGCCCCTTGGTTGTAAAGCCTCGAGATGGCTCGGCTAGCCAAGGGTATTCGGTAGTCGAAGATAGACAGCAACTTGAGAATGCCTTTAACGCCATTGACAGACCTTTAATTCAAACTTTCACAGCTGGGAGGCTTGTTAACGTTGAAGTGTGTAGTTCTGTTGCCGGGGTGCCCCTAGCTGCGACGGCGTGGGAGCGGCTGTCGTCCATCGCAGGTGAGACAGCTCTGGCCAGGACCATTGAACATCCGGCAGCTATACAATATGTCTTGGACTTACTAGCGAAAACACCAGTACCTGGTCCTATTGACGTTGATATCATCGACGTCGATGGGCGTTTGTATATACTGGAAATTAACACCCGTTTCGGTGGAGGCTATCCGGTTTCTCACCTAGCTGGAGCTGACTTTCCCGGCAAGATGATCCGATCGCTCAACGAACCGTTGCGCTCGCCCACGTCAAGTATCGACGACTACCAACGAGGCGTGACGATGATGAAAGCATTGACGCCTGTCGTTTTTTCAAATGAACGGGTTGTGCGCGCGAAGCATAATTAGGGTGTTCGGTAATGGGTAACGGCAAACATGGTCTCGTGCAGCGATTACAGCCTCAGTTTAAACAGTTGAAAGCAAAATTATCTCCACTGATTTTTTTGAACCTCTATTCGCTTTCCACACGTTTTATCTTGTTTGGGATAATTTCTCATATGCTGAGTAGTGGTGATCGTGATGCCTTCATGCATTTGTATGTGGCTGCTTTGTTTTGTTCTCAGCTAAGCGACTTTGGAAGCAGGATTACCTTTTTTGTCAAGCTGGGTCAATCAGGCGTTAGTGAAAAGCCAAAGCTTGCTCAAAACAACGCCAGCTATAAAATTATCATGACTTTGTTGTCATGGCTTGTGTTCGTGGCTTATGCCGTCTACACGTCCAAAGAATCTCAGCCACTGTTGATATTTACATTCATGTTGTTTGTTGGCAACGTCGCAGTTAGTGACTACAACCTGCACATCATTCGAAGCGAGAAAGGTTTGCGGCGAGAGTTGTTTTATACCGCATGCGAAAATACCGCTTTGG
>CAYULV010000402.1:0-2543 GCA_964445655.1 uncultured Granulosicoccaceae bacterium
GATTTGAGGCGTCACGCTGTTAAGAGACAGCGTGACGCCTCAAATCAAACAACCTATTTTCTCTACACTGACAATAAGCTCGCAGCGGAGTTTAATGAAAAAGGAGATCAAGTAGTTGACTATGTTTACTACGATGATTTGCCCATTGCAAAAATTACCGAACAAGGTGTTTTTTACATCCATGTTAATGCTCAAGGCGCGCCGGAGTGGATGACCGATGAGCAACAAAAAATTGTTTGGCATGCAGATTACCACCCGTATGGCGAGTTATTAATCGACCAAGATGCTGAGCCTTTGAATCTCCGCCTTCCTGGGCAGTATCACGATCTAGAAAGTGGTTTGTACTACAATATTAACCGCTACTATTCGCCATCGCTTGGTCGCTATATTACCCCAGATCCATCCGGCTTTATTGGTGGGATGAATCGCTACGCCTACGCCAGTGCAAACCCAAGCCGGTTTGTCGACCCATTGGGGTTGAAAGCGTGTGTCTCTCCCACGCCAAGTGTCATAAATGGCGATGGTTCCAGTAGTCATTCCCCGGGAGAAAGTGGCGGAGAACCAGGCATCGATGGCTTTGATCATGACTGGAAATTTGAATTGGCGTTGGATGTCATTGGGATTTTTGAACCTACACCGTTCGCTGATATTGCTAATGGTTCTGCGCTTATAGCTGATGGGCGCTACGTTGAAGGCGTTCTAACCTATTTAGGGGTTGTTCCAATAGTCGGAGACGTAATTGGTAAAGGAGGCAAGTATATATTTAAGGGTGGTCGCGCGCTCTTCAGGGTTATTCCCTGGGGTAGAGTTGGTGATGCCGTAGGATTTGTGGCAAGGCACGGCTGGGATGCGCTTAAATGGACTGGTGGTAAAGGATTGGATGCATTGCGTTGGACGGGTAGCCGAGGAATGGATGCTCTTAGGTGGACAGGGCGACAGGGTGGGGCAGCTTTGGACTGGGCTGGCCGCTCAGCAAGAAATATTGGTGGATGGTTTGGCGATAAAGTCGGTGGGATTTTCCGCCGCTCATCTGACGATGCTGCAACACGAGCATCGACCTGTTCATTTCATGGTGATACGCAGATATTGACCGCTGACGGATATAAAGCGATTAAAGATGTCACTAGTGGTCAAGATTTAGCTTGGTCTAGAGATGAGTTAACGGGTGAGTTCGGGTGGCGGACCGTTCTTGCCAAATACTCAAATCCTTATAAAGAAGCGGTATACGTGACTATTGATAACGGAGATGGCTCGCAGCAAACTATTATTAGTAATCGGATTCACCCATTCTTTGCTCAAGTAGCTGCTGCAAGTTCACCGCCGGCCATCTCTTCAGAAGGGGTCCAATACAAGGGTGATTTGATCAATGGTTATTGGGTCGACGCAGCTAAACTTAAGCCTGGCTACAAGTTGCTTACCAATAAGGGGGCGTGGGCATCCGTTATTAGTGCCCTAACCGAAAGCGAAGACTTGACGGCGTTTAACATAAAGGTTGATGACTACCAGACTTATTTTGTTAAGGGAAGTGAAACAGGTACTGCAGCCGTATGGGTGCATAACGATTGTGATCCTAACGATATTCAAGGCGGTGCTCACCGTGATACAAGTAAGCCGCCCAATGACCAGCTGGATTCTCATCACTGCCCTGCGAAAAGCTGTTACAGCGATGCTCCGATTAGCAGTCGAGACGGACCAGCTATAAAAATGGACCCGGCAGATCATCGGCAGACGGCTAGCTACGGTAGCTCGGATGAGGCTGTAGCATATCGGGCAAGACAGCAAGAATTGCTGGAACAAGGTAGGCTAGATGAGGCGATACAGATGGATATCGATGATATTAGATCGAAATTCGGCGATAGATATGATGATGCAATTCAAGAAATGTTGGATTATGCTGATACTTTAGACCCAAATGATTTCATACCTGAATAATGATTCTTAAGCTAATTCCATACACTTCTTTGGGAGCGATTGTTACCAGTCTGCCACGAAATGATGTTCGACGAACTTTAGGAGGAACCTATAAAGAGTTTTTTAAGACACCTCTTTCGAAAGTACCTACGGATGACTTTGTTGGAAAGGACATTCATATATATTATGACAGTAGTTTTCACTGCAAAGCCGTAGAGGTTTTTCGACCAAACAGCGTTGAATTTGACACTGTGGACTTGTTATCGACAACATTCGAAAATGTAAAACGACAATTTGAAGCTTTAGGCTACGATATAAAAATTAATGATAGTGGCATCGAATGTAAAGATCTGGGGGTTTCTCTCTATTGTCCAGATATGCATGATAGCGAAGTAGCTAGAGTAGAGAGCGTTTATGTTAAGCTGGTTAGCTAGATGCATTTTGTCCCTGTACGACAATTAAGGTAAATTGTATCTGTCTGTAACGCGCTGCTTAAGGAATATGCATAGTATTTCATAGAGTTGTAGCCCTGATATGAAATCATTGTGAATAATGTTGTGCCAATATCGCCTTACGATTATCGCTAAAATCTAACTATCTCAATAGCCGTTTCACCTTTCGTCCTATAATTG
>CAYULV010000403.1:0-2490 GCA_964445655.1 uncultured Granulosicoccaceae bacterium
GGTAAAGGAAGAAAGTTGCGGAGCAGGACTAAAAGTCCGTGACGTCTCACCGGGTGTTGATCTATTGCCATCGACTGCTCCGTTTTTGCCGATTGCTCTGGATAGTCCAGGTATGAGCCCGTCCCTCGATGGTAGCAAAGCCGCAATCACCGTACCTGTTGGCGACACTGAAATGACAGCTTTTGATGCTGTGACCGCCGAGCTGCAGGTACATACGGAAGGTAAGGCGCCGCTACTGTGTGTAATTAGTGTTCACGATGTTGCTTCGGGTGATCTGAGTTTGCCCGGTCGTGTCATGCGAAAAGAGACAAATTGATCACTGTATAACCGGAAATGTTTCCCGCATCCCAGGGACTTCGGGGGTTCGCCAAATTCAATGCTACTCTGGATCAAGTGTCGCTGGATTTGGTGAACCCGAAGTCCGGGAACAGATCGAGATTTCTACCATGATCGATACGTTAGCCACAGCCCCTGAACTAATTACAGAAGAATGGTTAAACACCCATACACCGATCTCGTTGCAAGAGCTTCGAGGAAAAGTTGTTGTGATCGAAGCGTTTCAAATGCTTTTTCCAGGATGTGTTCTATACGGAATCCCGCAAGCTGTGCGCATTAGTCAGACTTTTTCATCAAATGATGTGACTGTGCTCGGGTTACACACCGTATTCGAGCACCACGAGGCTCAAGGCTCACTCGCTGCGCTAAAGGCTTTTGTACACGAATATAAAATAGCGTTTCCCATCGCGATCGATGCCGGTTTTTCTGAACAGGGAGAGCCGCAAACTATGCGGAACTATGCGTTGCGGGGTACACCCAGCCTGATATTGATCGATCGAGAAGGACGTTACCGAGAGCAATTTCTTGGCTCGACACCGGACTTGGCGCTCGGGGCAACCATTATGAACCTGGTGCTTGACCGTACTCCCAGCATAATCAGATCAGTTTCATAAAAAAGGATTAGATGACCAAGCCAGTCCTTCTCCATATAAACAAGAATACATGCTGAATTCACTGTCCAAAAACAGATTCAGGTCAATACTTTCGTCAGTTCATGGTTCCGACTTGGAACAAAGTTGGTAACTTTTTAAGATCAGCAGTTTAAATTATCAACGATTCATACAAATAAAGTTAGTAACTAGGCACCGACAGCAAAGTGCCCAAACCGGCCATACGTTCCAAATTGGCGCAGTGGTAAAATCAACGACTTAAAGCTGAGTGTCCCACAATGCACTTGTGGGACACCCAGGGTTGTCACTGATTAAAACACCGGCGCTATTGCCGCCGGGTTTCTGATCAACACAGCTTCGTGTTGTACTTGGTTTTTAGGTGATAGGTACGGTTATGTTATGCCAATTTATTCAGTCGTTACTGCTATAACCTTGTTATCCATCATCATCGGTACCAGTACCATGTTCTTATCATTGATAACTCCGATGTCCGCACTGCCCTGATTCATATCCATTAACATATCAGCATTGCCTTCGGAATCGATACGAAACAAGGCTCCGGCAACCCAGTCTGTCACCAGCCAATTTCCTTTACCGTCAGACTCCAATCCATCGAGATTGCCTACCGGTTCACCCGAGCCAACGGTGCTAATCACTCTGCTGTTCAGGTCTACTGCGATAAGGTGGCCGGGGATTTTGGTACTGAAATCCTCCTGCAAGTCTTTTCCCCACGGCGCTATCAGAAGACGATCACCATCGACTTTCAACCCATTTGGATGTTGTAGTTCTTCGTGCTGCAGCCAGAGTGATAGGTTACCGTCTTCGAGCCTATAGATGCTATTGGTAAGCATGTCCGAAACATAGACTCGGCCTTCCTCGTCCACAGCAAGATCATTTAGAAATTTAGCACTTTCAGCATCCCAGGTACCATCGACCTTCCCGTTGTCGAGATGTATCGCTATCAGTTGATCGATGTCTGTTACATATAAATGCTGGTCAAACTGTATTAATCCTTTCGGCGCATTGAGACCTTCTACCCATTTTGCGTCTTGCAAAGTACCATCTACCGACAGACGGGAAATATGTCCCTGACCATTCTTGTCTGTTGGCCCGCCATGGACATTAGATACGTAAATAACGTCACGGGCGCTGTCATACAAAGCGCTCTCCGGATTGGAAAACCCTTCAGTACTCCATAACTCAGTTGCAGAATACACCAGCGGAGCAGCCATAAGTGATGCCGCTGCAATGCATAAAAATCTTGCATATTTCATCGTCTTTCTCCCTAAGAGTCAATTGGTTCCGCAGATCGCGATCGCAAAATCCGGTAATCGAAGAATACCTCACATCAGGTCGGTGCAGTCAATAGTCAAATGGGCTATAGAACGGCCCAACTGGCGGCTTTTTTGCCGACTGCAGCAGTAGCTGCCAGCTGTCTTAAGGCTATCGAATTCACCTTACCAGATCAATTCAGCGAACGGGGAGACTGTGCCCTTTGCCGCCAGTCAAATTGATGCTTTCACTGTCCGCTACCGGGAAATGT
>CAYULV010000404.1:0-2432 GCA_964445655.1 uncultured Granulosicoccaceae bacterium
AGTCAGGACTGGTCAGACCAATGACCGGCATATAGTTGAAGCTGCGCATCAGTCCGACTGCAAGGCCGCCAAAGAACAGAATCACGATCAGTGACATGGCGGGGAGCAACAACAGAAAAATTTTCAGGCGATCGGACATGAACCGGTGCTAGCGTGAACCCAAGATCGGTATCGAACCGCAGTGTGTTCTCACACCGCGGTTCGATAGAGGTTTACCATCAAATCAGTTAACGACGTAAATTACTGACCTCAGTTACCGACATTTTCCAGCCAGCCTTTTTCAATCGCCGATATCCAGGATGCCTGCAACTCAGGTAATGCAGCCTTGGCAAGTTCAGCCGCCGGCACCACGTTCGGGTGAGATTTGATCGACGCGAACTTTTCCTGAATTTCGGCACTGGTATTGGCTACGGTAATAGCAGTTGCTGCGCCCCAAACATCCGGCAATGCTTTTTGGTACTGCGCTTCACCGGATAAAAGAACGTTTTGCAGAACCAGAGCCGCGGCCTTGTTTGGCGAGTTGAACGGGATGATCGTATAGTTTGTGTTACCGATCGTGCCGTCTGTCAGTCCATAGCCTTGAGTCGTTGGTGGGAACACACCGTTTTCAATGTTGAGGCCAACACCCGATGGCTCATAATTGAAGGTCAGATCCACTTCGGAGTTGGCATAGAGCTGCTCCATGGCACTGATCGAGGCCGGATAGGTTTTACCTTCACGCCACAGGCTGGGCTCCAGATCGTTGAGAATTTCCCAGGTTTTCGCGGCTACTTCATCAAAAAGGGTTTGATCAAAGTCACCCAGCAGATTGTCTACCCCACCCGCTGCATGGTAAAAAACGTGCCGCACGAAAACAGACCCGTTGAAGTCAGGCGGCGCAGGATAGGTAAACTTGCCCGGATTCGCTTTTACCCACTCCAGCAATTCTGGAATAGACTTTGGCGGCGAATCCATACGGTTCGTGTCATAGGCAAATGCAAATTGCGCTTTTGACCAAGGTACTTCACAACCGTCTACCGGGACGCCAAAATCATTGGCAATGGCAGGATTGTTCCAATCAATCAGATTATTGTTTGGCAGCGTATCGGTATAGCCACAATAGGCCAAACCACCTTGTTTCATGGTGCGAAAATTTTCACCATTGATCCAGATCATATCGACCGAGCCCTTGTCCGTGACACCCGATTCTTTTTCACCCAGTACGATGTTGACAGCTTCGACCGTATCGCTCAGTCCAACCCGATTAAGCTTTATATCGTACTGATCCTTGAGTATCCCGCCGACAAACTCAGTGACGTACTGATTGATATTGTCCGATCCACCCCATAAGAACCAATTTACTTCACCGCCCTTGGCCAGTGCGGTGATCTCGTCCCAAGGTTTTCCGATCAGAGACTCGCCGTCAGCCGTATCGGCATAAGCCGCCGCCGGTAGCAATGTCAGACTCGATGCTAATAGTCCCCACTTAATTGTCTTCATTTTTCCTCCAAGCTTGCTTATTGTTGGATACCACTATTGTTTCATGATCAGTGCATTTTCCACTCATCGTGTAGCGCTTTCGCTCTGGATAATTGCGGCCAGAGACAAGGCAACGTCAAAGACTAGATTATTCGACGATTTTAGTCTCGCCGAATCTGAATCAGATAATGGATCGAGGAATGTCTTGTCATCCTCGAGCACGTCCCAGGCAGATAGCATTGACACGGCAGATGCATTGAAATAATCAGCCACCCCGACCACGGTCGTTGTTTCCATATCAATCGATTCGATGCCTCGTTCGGCCCAGGTATCACACATTTCTCTGGACTGCGCAAACAGACTCGGCCAGGTGAGATGACGTGTTCTCTTCGTGTCCACACCCCGATCCTGCAACAAGCGTTCGGCCGATGCAATCCATTTGTTGTTGATAGTTAAGGAATCAGCCGCACCATAGATTGATGAGATCCCGTCACGCGCTTCGCAGAATTCTGGCAATGTCACTGTGCCTGGACGGATCGCGGGATTAAGGATGCCGCAGGTACCTATCTGAATAAGGAGTGGCGTTCCCAGCTGAGCAAAAATATGCGCAGGTTCTACGGCACGCGCAGCCCCGTAGGCGCAGCAGTACGCCACCGTAACGCCTCGCCATTCTCCGATATACATATCGGGAAAATCCAACTCACGGACATTCTCCAGTCTGGCAAGCCGGTTTACCGTTGCTTTCTCCCGCCACCAGGTTCCTTCGAGTATCAGCGCGCGAGGAATATCAGCATCGACAAGTGACAGGGATTTCCGCCAGATATCCGGAGAGTAGTCGAGAATTGCCATTAAAAATTCGAGTCAAAAACGGATCGGTCGAGCACCAAATAATTTGTATTAACAATTTGATACTAACCAATACCGCCCACGAAGTACAGCCATTGCGCCAATCCCGTTTTCAGCCGATCTCTCAA
>CAYULV010000405.1:0-2420 GCA_964445655.1 uncultured Granulosicoccaceae bacterium
GTTCAATATATACACAATGCCGGTTAATCATCAAGCATAAGCGCAGATAGCAAACCTCTCCTGCACATCGAAACGCCAGTTTTTTCCGAGCTTATCAAGCTCCACAACCAAACATTTTAGTCCTGCTGACCTTTCCCGATACGAGAATTAATTACATATACGGAAAGTCCGTTTAGGTCAAGATGCGGATCTAAACGTTCATACGTTGCATACGAGTTGAATCTATTACGACCGACACGATGTCTTCTTGCCGCATAAAGAAGTAGCAGCGCTCAGACTTTATGTTGATATATTGTTCCCCCTAAATATTGATAGGGGCTTCAGATCCAATCATCAGATAGTCGGAATGATGGGCGCTAAGCAAGACATCAAACATCTTGCACGCATTCAACACCGTAGTAAAAATCAAGAGTTGATTTGTTTTCCTAACAACTCTTGATTTCCTGAGCGAGAATCTGGCGTTTGCTAATAGGGATTCAGCCGTGGCTAGCCACTAGGTACTAATACGCGGAACACGATTCTGATGGGGCAGTCAACATCCACTAAAAAGAGATGTTCTTGAACGCCTTGGTCTGATCCACCAACGCAACTTCTGTCGGTAGCCGCTCCATTGAAGATGCGCCGTAAAACCCATGGCAATTTTTAGTACGCTTCAATACATACTCGGCATCTTCTGGCATCGATATGGGGCCGCCGTGACACAGAACCACGACATCTGGGTTAACTGCTAGGGCCGCCGCTGACCACTCATCAATGCTGGATATACAATCATCAAGGGTTAATGCAGTATCCGCCCCAATAGCCCCGCCCGTGGTAAGCCCCAAATGACATACAACAATATCGGCACCGGCTTCAGCCATGGCTGTGGCATCTTCGGATGAAAAAACATAGGGTGTTGTAAACATGCCTTTTTCTGACGCAAGCCGAATCACGTCGACTTCCAGTGCATATGACATACCTGTCTCTTCAAGATTTGCACGAAATTTTCCGTCGATCAAACCCACTGTCGGGAAGTTTTGAATACCTGAGAACCCAAGACGAACAAGATCGTCCAGAAACATATCAAAGTTGCAAAACGGATCAGTGCCGTTGACACCAGCCAGTACCGGCGTGCTTTTTGTCACCGGTATAACTTCGGAAGCCATCTCTTTGACAATTTCATTGGCATTGCCATAAGCCAACAGGCCGGATAAGGATCCACGCCCAGCCATTCTGTAGCGCCCGGAGTTATAAATCACGATCAGATCAATACCGCCCTCTTCCTCACACTTGGCAGAGAGCCCGGTTCCGGCACCACCGCCAACAATCGGCACACCCGCTGACTTCATTTGAGCAAATTTTGTTTTTAATTCTTCTTTTGAAAATCTCGGCATGTCTTTTTCCTTAGCGGGCAATTTGACGCAGGAGTTCTACGGCTTGGGCGGCAAACTCAGGATCGTTAATATGGTGAGGTAGTCGAACGAGCTGCCGATTATCGCCCGCTTCAAATACCTTTTCAATAGACGCATAGAGTGCATTACGCGCATCAGGGTCATGAAACGCCTGGCCGGGTGCATCCAATGCAGATACTCCACCTTCAGGTAACAGGAAACGTACAGGCCCTTGCATTTGATTCAGACGAGACGCAATCCATTCACCCATTTTCACGTTTTCTTCAACGGTTGTGCGCATCAAGGTCGTCATTGGATTGTGCTCATAAAAGAGACGATCCTTATAGCGTTCAGGCAAGGTTTCCGGCGCGCCGAAGTTCACCATATCCAATGCGCCGACAGAACCTATATAAGGTACTTTTTGCCGAATAACAGCGCCGAAGCGGTCCTCATCGGCGGCGAGTATGCCGCCAAACAGCATGTCGCAAACTTCTGTTGTCGTTAAATCGACAACCGCTTCAAGAAACCCACCATCAACCAATTTCTCCATCGATCGTCCACCCACGCCGGTCGCGTGGAAAACAAAACACTCGTACTCATCAGCCAGGTGCGCAGAGATGGCTTGTACCGCCGGTGTGGTCACACCGAACATCATCAGACCGAGGCCCGGTTTGGCATCGGCACTCGCCGCACCTTCTGGCTTGAATTTCACCATGCCAGCTAGCGCACTGGCGGCATTTCCCAACACTTCACGAGATATCCTGTTCAGCCCTTGTACATCAGTTACCGAATACACCATGGTGATATCGGCAGGCCCCACATAAGGACTAACGTCGCCAGAAGCTACAGTCGACACCATCACCTTTGGTGTGCCAATGGGCAATGCGCGCATCGCAGGCGTTGACAGCGATGTGCCTCCGGTTCCGCCTGCGGAAATCAAGCCGCCAATCTTCTGCTGGTTTGCAATGACCCAAAGTTCGAACGCTTTCGCCATCCCGGCAACCGCCGTACCGCGATCACCCGTAAAGACACTGGCCGCTCCATCGGGAT
>CAYULV010000406.1:0-2417 GCA_964445655.1 uncultured Granulosicoccaceae bacterium
GGCAGTCAATCGTCTGCCATTCTCACGTCAGAGTTCGAAACAAGGTTAATCTTGGTGAGGTAGGTTTGCTAGATAAGGTTTCTTATCGTCAATAGATAAATATCTTATCTGGTTCTCAATTCTTAGAAGAGTATTGTTATGTCAGAGCCTGATAACTCAGTTTGAGTAGGGCAATAGAGAGCTTGGCAATCTTGGGAATCTATCTGTAGCGCTCAATATCGCAGGATTTTTTGAGAGCAGGGGGAGTACATCCACTCTATTTTTTTATTTGGATGCCAAGCGCCGGAAAGTGCTACGAATAAGCTCAAAGCGCAAAACCCCAAGCAAGCCACAAATCAGCAAAACCCAAAAACCCGCACCACCACCTTGCCTATCAGTACTACCCACCGTCCAGACAAGCTCCTGCTGATCGCTCGCCAGATCATCACTGACAACTACATTGACGCGGTAAACACCGGCTGTGGTCGGGCTGCCGTTAAAGTGTCCGCGTACATCGAAGGTGATGCCGGGAGGTAGTCCGCTTGCGGTATAAGTCAGTACATCATTGTCAGCATCGTCTGCTGACATATGCGTATGCACGTGTTCGCCCGGGTTGTGGTTGAACGATGTTGGTCCGGTCAAGACCGGTGGTGAATTGTCCACCTGTGACAACTCATTGGTGCCGGGCAGCATATTGATCGGGTCGAGTACAAAGCCATCCCAGTGCGTATGCATATTGTGTTGATCTTCACTGCGAGGTACATGGTGGAAAGCAACTCGATACCAGGCTACCAGGTCAGCATTGTCGAGCGGTTGTTCGTTGGTGTACTGCAGAACATCATCGGCGCACTCGGGGTTGAAGCGTGAATTCTGACTGGCGTAGCGTTCGCAGTCGCTGGCCACGGTGACAAAGAAATCATAATCAGTGAAGGGTTCGACTTCCTTGCGCTCAAAATTGTGTCCATGACGTACGGGCTCGATACGATAGCCAAATGCATCGTCGGCATCATGTTCGTACACGGTCCAGAACAGTTGAGATTCAGGATCAATACGGCGTGCGACTTCATGCTCGAATTGAGTCTCGACTGTCTGACGCAAACCAGATGCATCGGCTTGATGGCTGGTCTCTACCACATGATCATCATCAGACCGACTGCCGAGATCAAAGTCGAGGCGCCAGTAGTAATTATGTGTATGGGATAACCAGAGGTTTTCAGAGTCGCCCTGCAGCAAGCGTCCATAAGGTGTATTCGTTTCCTCGGAACTGCGCTGCAAGGCACCGGTTGCTCCGATACTCGGCTCAATGGCTCCGTTGGCATAGAACGACCAACTGGAGATATAAGCATACGCACCGACTTGCGAAACTGAAAAGAGATTCAGGCTGGCAGCTTTGACTGAGCGTCCTGGTGTCCGGTAGCCCTGCTTGTTGTCATTGCGCCACTTGCAAATGCCATAGCGTGTTTGTACGCGAAGTCGTTCGCCAAAGGGACAATCAGCTTCGGTGAGTTCGGTCAGAAAGTCACCGCCAAGTCCGAATTGCGTTACATCGTTGTAGGTGACGATATTGTCGTCATAGGCAACATGTAGCTGGCCTAAACGCGCAGAGCTTAGAACCCGCTGCGGTAGCCCATCAGGTGGGGTATAGAACACATCGCTCAGCACCAGATTTTCGCGTACGCGAGATTCCCAGCAAAAATCCCAGACAGCGCCATTGTCAAACTGTTCGGTGATGCGTTCATCACCACTGCAACGCGGCGCGGTAATCTCTTGTGCATAGGACCCGGAGATCAAGCCGTTAAACAATAGCAAGGTGAAGAGCAACCGTGGCATAAGTGTCAGCATCAGGGTTGCCCCACATTGAAAGGCGATTGTGCGGTCCATTCAAACGGCAATAAATCGAAATTCAAAGAGATCGATGAAATTGCTGGAGAATCTTCTTGTCTTGGTTGCCAGACTCGGCTTTGTTGATGCCACAAGGTGACAGAATCGCCAATGCTTTCGCCATTGATAAAGTTATCAAGCGAGCGACCACAGATTTGATCATTGTGCAGGGCGTGTTGTTCGCAGTCCTTGCTGCGCGTGAACGCCACGTCAAACTGTGGCCAGTTCAAAGTGCGGCTGGTATAGGCATAACCGCTATTGGCAGGGTCAAGGTAATAGCCTCTGCCACTTTCGGTATCGCGTACGCGCCAACCACGAAACGCTTTGCGGTCGACTTTACGCAGCGTCTCAGTCGTCAGTGTTGCAACCTGCATGGGGCGTCTGTTACCGAGATCGTTCCTCAGGACGAAATCAAATTCTTCAGCCTGGTCGCCTGCCTCCGCGTCGAGCGCAAAGACGGTTCGCCAACTGCTGACGATGGTTGCGGGAACAAGATTATTGTTGGCGTCGAATACGCTGCCGATACCGGATAGATTGATCTCTGGCGTGATGACGCC
>CAYULV010000407.1:0-2415 GCA_964445655.1 uncultured Granulosicoccaceae bacterium
TATCAAAAACTGCTTGTTCTGGAATAATATAAGAGCTTAAACTCTATGGTAACTATAGAGTCAAGACTTTTAGGAGATATGCGTGAAAATTGGTGAACTGGCCAAAACAACCGGCTGCACGGTACAAACAATACGTCACTACGAAAAAGAAAAGCTGCTCACTTCAACGCAACGGAGCGAGGGAAATTTTCGATTATTTGGTGCTGCCGCAATTGAGCGAGTCCTGTTTATTAAGCAATGTCGGAGCCTCGACCTCTCTCTTCCAGAAATCCGACAACTCACGGAACTGAACGAGTCGCCAAACTCTAATTGCGACGATGTGAACGTCATGATTGATCGTCATATTCTAGATGTTGAGCAGCGTATTCAAGAGCTTGCCCGGCTACGGGGACAGTTGAAAAGCCTGCGTGGCAGCTGCGAGAGCGATCGCACGGTCGAAAACTGCGGCATCCTTCAAAATCTGTCGTTGAAGGAAACTCAGCCTTATTCTTGACCCTTCGTATTTCGACATCTGTATGAGTGCTTCTCATGCGGGTTGGTGTGCCCAGGCTATTCTGGACGGTATCGACACCAAACGCAGCCATGCCTGGTTTAGAAAAAAAACGAGCTTCATTGATCAATGACACAGTCGATTTATACAAGAGTTTGATGGCTAGATGCAGTACGCTTTCGTGATGCAAAAAAAATGCCACTTAAGGACATTCTATTGCCGGGCGGCGAGGTCATCCTTTTGTGACGGCTGACTCTCTTTCCTTCGGTGATGCCTACGCCGTTTATTCTGGACGGGTTGATGATAACGACCCTCATTTCCATGCCGCGTATCAAATTGTTCTCAGCGCAACCCAGACAGCGATAGTGTCAAATGCACGGGGCGAACAATGGTGTGGCGATGCGATTCTAGTAAGACCGATGTCCACACACGCCCTATATTGCAGGGATCCCGTCATCCTTATCTATATCGACCCTCAAGCGACATTGGCACTAGACCTCGCGGACAAGCTTGATATGGACGATATATGTAACCTGCCCCAAGGTGTATTACCCTTTGATGCGAATTCATCGGCCGAAGAAATCGCACAGCAGCTTCATATTGCCTCACAAGCAGGTCAATCGCATGTGGACCCGCGTTTAAGTAAAGCGTTGAAGTTGTTGGGTGCCGACCCAGGTCGGACGCTTATCACCGACATCGCAAAGCGTTGCGGTATTTCGGAATCGCGTTTGAGAACGCTGGCGAGGCAACAATTGGGCGTGCCGATCTCAACCTGGCTTATCTGGCGTAAGTTAGAACGGGCGGCAATGGAGCTGACCCACGGGCTCAGCCTGGCCGATGCGGCGAGCACAGGAGGTTTTGCGGATCAGGCGCATTTTTCCCGTGAGATGCGGCGCATGTTTGGAATTACACCACGCGAGGCCGCCAGTGCCGTAAGCTGATCCTGTTCAACTTAGTCGATTCGTTCAATAAAGTTTCCTGCTTGGCTTTTATTATCTCTCAAAAATGAGAGGTCACAGTCATGAGTATTTTTCAGTTCATCATTAAACATGGGTACGCGCCGGTATTCTTCTTTGGATTCATCGGCGCTGCTGTTCTGCTCGTTGAGGGTGGTGGAAACCCGTTATTCCTTATTTGTCTCCTGCTCATCGCGATCGCTGTGTCGTTTACAGCGGAGTGGATAGCTCCTTTTGAAAAAGTCTGGAATCGATCTAAGGGTGATACAGGACGAGACTGGGTACATGCGATTGTCAACGAACTCTCAAATGGACTCTCGATCGCGTTGATACCTTTACTCGCTGCGTTAACGCCGGGCTTCGGTGCTTGGCCCGGTGACTGGCCGTTGTGGCTGCAAGTCGCGATGGCGATCCTGGTAGCTGATTTCGGTATCACCATGGCACATTATGCCAGTCATAAAATAGAGGCACTGTGGCGTCTGCACGCAGTCCATCACAGCGTTGAGCGAATGTATGGGTTCAATGGCCTTATGAAACACCCGTTGCATCAGGCAATTGAACTCACTGCTGGTACAACACCCTTGTTGCTGCTGGGTATGCCCGTAGAAGTCGGCGCCCTACTCGGATTTGCGGCGGCCATACAACTTCTTTTGCAGCACGCTAATGTCGATATGCGAGTCGGGCCGATGATCTACCTTTGGGCCGTTGCGCCGGGTCATCGCCATCATCATATCGCCTCTAAAACTAAAGGGGACGTGAACTTCGGCTTATTCACTATGATCTGGGATCATATGTTGGGGACCTTCGTGTGTAACCGTCCTCAGCCTCGCGACGGCGAACTGGGTATCGATGGCCGTCCTGATTTTCCGATTGGCTATCTAGATCAAATCATCGAGCCATTTCGACAAGGGCGATCCTCATAATCACACCAAATTGGTCTTGTGACCAAATATCCTCCTAGTTTGATTC
>CAYULV010000408.1:0-2412 GCA_964445655.1 uncultured Granulosicoccaceae bacterium
TGCCGTCATTGAAGACGAGATCGATACACTGTGTCTGAATGTAATTGTCTGCCAGTACCAGTGAGGCGACTTCTTCGGTCATTGATTCGAGTAATATGTCGCGCTGTTTTACGGTCAGGTCGTCAGACGCAACAATGGCGTTGAGGAGTATTTTTATATTGACTTCATGGTCGGAACAATCAACACCTGCTGAGTTGTCAATTGCATCGGTGTAAATTAGCCCGCCGTTTCTGGCAAATTCCAACCGCCCGCGTTGGGTAAAGCCAAGATTGCCGCCTTCGCCGACAACTCGGCAACGAAGCTCATTACCATCGACTCGCAAGACATCGTTGGCACGGTCGGCTGCATCGCTGTGCGTTTCACTGCTAGCTTTCACATAGGTGCCAATTCCGCCATTCCAGAATAGGTCAACAGGGGCCTTGAGGATCACTGAAATCAGTTCTGTCGGGGTCATCGTTGCGGTAGATGTGCCCAAGGCATTTTGCGCTTCAACGGATAGCTTGATTTCCTTTTCATGTCGATCAAAAATACCGCCACCGCGTGAGATCAAATCAGTGTTGTAATCACCCCAGCTTGAACGCGGAAGTTCGAACAAGCGTTTACGTTCCTGAAAACTCGATTGTATATCTGGATCAGGATCAATAAAGATATGTTGATGATTGAATGCCGCGACAAGCTTGGTATGTTCTGACAACAACATGCCATTACCAAACACATCCCCCGCCATGTCTCCGATTCCGATAGCAGTAAAACTCTCTGCCTGTGTATTGATTCCGAGGCTGCGAAAATGTCTTTTCACTGATTCCCAGGCGCCACGGGCTGTAATACCCATTTTCTTGTGGTCGTATCCCGCGGAACCGCCTGAAGCAAAGGCATCACCAAGCCAGAAGTCATAGGCTTGCGACACTTCATTGGCAAAATCTGAAAAGGTTGCAGTACCTTTGTCGGCCGCAACAACAAGGTATGGGTCATCGCCATCATGGCGAACAACGTTTTGTGGTGGAACGATCGAATCACCTTCTATATTGTCAGTGACATCAAGTAAACCTGACAGATAAGTACGGTAACAACTAACGACGACATCCATCATCGCATCGCGTTCGCCAGGTAGTTCGGCTTTGACATAGAAGCCACCTTTGGATCCGAGTGGCACGATGACGGCATTTTTTACCATCTGTGCTTTCATCAGTCCCAACACTTCAGTGCGAAAATCTTCTCGCCGATCCGACCAACGCAAGCCACCACGAGCAACCTTGCCCCCACGTAGGTGAATTCCTTCGACATCAGCGGAATAAACAAATATTTCTACCATCGGTCTGGGTAATGGGAGCTCATCGAGAGCCATCGAATCGAGTTTGAACGAAAGAAACTTGCGGGCTTGCCCGTGTTCATTAGTTCGATAGGCATTGGTTCGCAACATGTTGATGATCAAATTGCGATAGCTGTTGAGTATGCGGTCTTCATCGAGGCTTGTAACTTTGTCGATCGCAATGCGAAATTCTGCGAGTAGTCTCTCTGACTCATCATTGTTCGTAGAGAGCTCATTGTTCTGAGGGTCGAAACGGGCTTCGAACAGTCTGGTTAAAATGCGTGTAATGGCAACATTGTTGACCAGGCTGTCAATCATGTAGCTTTGAGAAAAAGGGACATTGATCTGCAATAGATACTTGCAAAGTGCTCGCAATATGACGACTTGTCTCCAGTCAAGTCCGGCTTCAAGTATCAATCGATTGAAACCATCGTTTTCGACATCGCCACGCCAAATCTGATCGAAAGCTTCCTGAATGCGTGTCGCGGGCGTTTCAGCGGGTCCATTGCTATTGTTGTGGTTTGCGTGCTGCACGGTGAATTCGTGTATCCACACGGTTGAACCCCTGTGCCGTTTGATTTCAAAGGGATGATCTGCGTCTACTCTGAGACCCATATTTTCGATAATCGGAATGACGTCGGATAGTGATACAGAGTTGCCTTCGGCGAATAGCTTGAAGTTGACGATGCCAGTGTCAGCGGTGATATGACGATAGAAATGCATGACCGGAGCCTCGGGGGTCAAGCGGTTTTCTATGAATTCGATATCGGCAGCGGCGGCACGCGGAGAGTAGTCTTCGGTGTAAGCCACAGGAAACGCATTACAGTATTTGCGAGCAAGACGTATTGCAGTGATCTCGTCGTGGCGTTCACGTAGTGTTGTATCCAGCAAGTCGGTCCAGCTGATAGCAGCTCGGCGGATACGCTGTTCTATGGCTGACCATTCGATTCTGCGTTCCAGCGGTTGATGCCGTTGAATGACGAAATGCAAACGCGCCAAAGATGAATCAGAAGAGAATCGCATATCGAATGAGGCACTGACACCGTCGGTGTGCGCTATCAGAATTTGTTCTATAGCGAGTCGCAAGTCTCGGCTGTAGTCAT
>CAYULV010000409.1:0-2388 GCA_964445655.1 uncultured Granulosicoccaceae bacterium
TCCAGCGGTCGGTCGAGATCCGGAAACGGTACGGCATCCATCAGCGATTTCGTATACGGATGCACCGGGTCCTTCATGATGACTTCACGTGGGGCCAATTCAACAATCTTGCCCGCCCACATGACCGCTACCCTGTCAGCCATATAGTCAACAACCGCAAGATTGTGCGAAATGAAAAGATAGGTCAAACCCATATCGGTCTGCAAATCTTTCAGCAGATTCAACACCTGCGCCTGTACAGACACATCCAGTGCAGAGACTGGCTCATCACAAATGATCAGGCTTGGCGCAACTGCCAGCGATCGCGCTATACCGATGCGTTGACGCTGCCCGCCAGAAAAACTGTGAGGATAACGCTGCAAGGCATTGGCACCAAGACCCACCGCGTTAAGCAAGGCCATTGTCGCCGTATTGCGTTGTTCGCGCGTACCGCGCTCATGAATGTCGAATGGCTCTCGGAGTATATTGCCGACCGACATACGCGGCGACAAGGATGAGATGGGATCTTGAAACACCATCTGAATCTTTGCCCGCAGTGCCTTGAGCTCTTCATCACGTAGAGCGAGCACATCGACCGGCCCACTGCCGTCATCAAATACAATGCTGCCGGTATCTGGCTGGATCGCATGCATCAGAATCTTGGACAGGGTTGACTTGCCGCAGCCACTTTCGCCAACCAGCCCCAGACATTCACCACGGCGAATATCAAAGCTCACGCCATCAACAGCAGGACGCGGTTTGTCAGCATCAAGAACCTTCCACTCCTGTTTTCGCGTGTAAAAGGTTTTACTGAGATTCTTGACTGACAGAATGACATCGGGCTTTGGCCCTTCTAGCCGCGGTGGCGCCGATAGTTTATCCAGCAGATGATCGACATTGGTTTCGATATCACGCAGTGGCTTGAGCCGCTGATCGCGTGGCATGCCAAAATCTGGTATCGCCGCCATCAGGCCTTTCAGATAAGGATGACCCGGCGAACGAAAAATCGCTTCAACCGGCCCCGACTCCATGATTTCGCCACGATAGATAACCGACACCTCATCAGCCATGTTCGCGACCACTCCGAGATCATGGGTGATCAACAAGACGGCCATTTTGAGACGTGATTGAAGATCGCGTAGCAAATTCAGAATTTGCGCCTGGATCGTTACATCGAGTGCGGTGGTGGGTTCGTCGGCAATCAACAAAGCCGGCTCGCAGACCAGAGCCATGGCGATCATGGCGCGTTGCCGCATCCCACCGGACAACTCGAACGAGTACATGTCGAACACTTTTTCGGGCCGTTCAAAGCCCACCTGCGCCAGCATTTCCTCACAGCGCTTACGTTGCTCGGCAGGTGTCAGCACCGAGTGTTGGCGCAGATTCTCGGATATTTGATCGCCGATGGTATGCAGCGGCGAAAAGGAGGTCATCGGCTCCTGAAATATCATGCCGATTCGACCACCACGAATTGATCTGATCTTGCGTCCATCACGCGGCAGTTGCACGGTGTCACAGACGGCTTCCGGGTCCAAAGGGTCTGCAAACAGCACTTTTCCCGAGACTTCGGCAAATTCCGGCTGCAAACCCATGACGACCTGACTGATGACCGATTTACCGGAACCGGACTCCCCGACCAGGGCCGTCACCTTGCCCGGCAAAACTCGCAGGCTGGCCCCTTTGACTGCCTTGATACGACCACCGGGCATCGGAAAAGTCACTTCCAGATTCTCAATCCGAAGCAAGTCTGATTGTTGATTCGGCTGATCAGGCATAACCCTGCTGGTACATTGCTATTGTCGGGCTCGCGGCGGAGGGCCGGTCACGATAACATGAGCTGATCCATACGTTCATGATTCCCGAATAAACATGTCTGCGAAAAAACGATTGAATGAGCGTCTGGAGGCCGCCGCAAGGCTACGTGTTTCGGGGCAATTTGACGAAGCTGACGCCATCCTGGCGGCCATCGGGCAAGACGCAGATGTCGAGGTATTGGGTCATCGTACATCGCTGGGAGTACCACGGCGCCTGCACTCGGCGCTTTTGAAGCTGGCCAAGGCGCGTGGCGACAGAGTACAGCGTGCCGGCTACCAATACCATCTGGTTCCGCCACCTGCTTTGCTCGAGGCCTTCGTGAAATTTTCCGACGCTGAACGCCGTGACATGGTGACAGTGAATCGTGAACCCGTTCCACGCAAGATCCATCAGATTTGGATTGGCCCGAATCCACCACCGGCCACAGCCGCCTGGGCAAAACACGCAGCGAGACATGGCTATGACTATCGCTTGTGGCAAGAAGAAGACTTGCAGGAGCTCGGCCTCAACAATCATCCGATGTATCGAGACATGATTTCTCGCGGCGATTTCCCAGGCGCCGTTGATGTCGCCCGCTACGTGATCATGGAAAAA
>CAYULV010000410.1:0-2375 GCA_964445655.1 uncultured Granulosicoccaceae bacterium
CTTCGAGCGCTCTGAGAAAATCGTCGGCATTGGTGCTCAAGGATTGCAGCTCATCGAGTGTGTCGTCATAACCTTTCGCAATGATGCCACCGTCACGTAACAGCACTGGTGGGTTTTCAATCAGGGCTCGGTCGAGTAACTCGGGTGTTTCGAGTTTTATAGCGAAGGCGTTGATAATCGATGGCAAGGAATTACCTTTTGTAATTTCCAGCGACTGCAGAATCAAAACGATATCCGGTAACGTCTGCAAACTTACCTTGAGGCGTTCAAGTTCACGTGGTTGTACGCTTCCCAGCTGGACGCGGGTCAATATTCGTTCCAGGTCGGATACCTGCTTCAGGCATTCACGGATATCTTCATGGCGATTGTCACGCGCAAGAGATTTAATTGATTGTTGTCGCTCGCGAATCGTAGCGTGGCGCCGCAATGGTTGAGTCAACCAGCGTTTGAGTCTGCGACTACCCATGGCGGTCGTGGTTCGGTTGACGACATTGAAAAGGGTATGTTCATGCAAGCCGTTAGCGCTTTCGATCAATTCAAGATGACGGCGGGTGCCCGGGTCGAGCACTATCGTGTCGTCCGGTAACTCCATGCGCAGCGATACGACTTGCTGCATGGCATTGACTTGCGTTTCGCGTGCATAACCGAGTGCTACCGCAGCAGCCACGCAGGCGAGTGAATGATCTTCCACACCAAACGCTTCGAGATTCTGTACGCGAAAATGTTCGCTCAGCATTTGACGTGCGGCGGGCTCATCATAGAGCCAGGGTGCGCGCGTTTGTATGGTGATTGAATCGAGTTCCTTGATCAGCGAACTGCCTTCCGCCAATAACAGTTCGGCAGGCTCAAGGCGTGCGATTTCGGCCAGTAGTTCGGTTTTGTTGGCAAGTTCCATGACTGCGAAGTCGCCGCTTGCCACGTCGAGCCAGGCCAGTCCATAGCGACCCTCACTATCACTGACAGCAAGCAGCAAGGCCGTGTCATTGGCTGCGAGTAGATTCTCTTCGGTCAGTGTGCCGGGGGTTACCACCCTGACCACTTCACGCGTAACCGGACCTTTGCCGCTTGGTGTGCCGGTCTGTTCGCAAATAGCTATGGATAGGCCCTGACGAACCAGTCGGCCGAGATAGTTGTCAGCTGCGTGGTAGGGGATACCGGCCATCGGTATTGGGTCGCCCGCGCTTTTGCCGCGAGCAGTTAGCGTAATATCCAGTAGCTCGGCAGCGCGCTTGGCGTCATCATAGAAAAGCTCATAGAAGTCCCCCATCCGATAGAACAGCAGGGTGTCGGGATAGTTTGCCTTGATGCCCAGGTACTGCTGCATCATGGGTGTGTGCGATTGAGCGGCCATGGCTGCCTAGTTTACGCAAGTCCGAATTGACTGACTGAAATGAAAATGCCGAACAATGACTACGCCTGATAATTCCGAGACAAGTGCCGGGCAAATCGAGGTGCTTTCTGTGCAACTCGGTGAACTGTTGTCGCGTCATGGCTTGCGTGTCAGCGCTGCAGAATCTTGCACGGGTGGATTGATCACCGCTGCCATTACAGAGGTGCCTGGCAGTTCTGCCTGGTTTGAACAGGGTTGGGTCACCTATAGCAACACAGCCAAGCAGCTGGCTCTCGGCGTGTCGCTTGATGTTTTGCAAGCATCAGGTGCGGTCAGCGAGGGCACGGTTCTGGCAATGGCTGATGGCGCGTTGCAAAGGAGTAATGCGGACATTGCCGTCGCCGTCAGCGGTATTGCTGGCCCAGATGGTGGAAGTGTTGAAAAACCCGTCGGCACCGTTTGCCTCGGTTGGGCTGTCAAAGGTAAGGAAAGCACGGCCCAGCGTTTTCGTTACACAGGTAACCGGCGAGCGGTCCGCTTGGCTGCGGTTGCTGATGCGCTCCGAGGTACTATAAGTAGGGTAGAACAATCCTTGATACCCTAATGAAGGTGAAATAATCCTTCAGGTGACTTTTTTATGTCCTATCAATCCCGTACCCAATATCATCGCTTTCTCCGCGCGTCGTTGTTCCTGCCATTGTTCTTCGCCCTGTCACTTGTGCCGAGTATCTCTGCGGCTCAGCAGACAATGACCATTGAAGAACTCGAGGCATTTATCGAGGAGCAAAAGGCGGCACTTGCTCAAGTTGAGGCGAATCGTGCGGAAACCGCTGAAAAGGCTGCAGAAGTCGACGCGGCATTAAAGAAGCAGGAGGCACGGCAGGCGGAGATTGAGGCTGAATTCAAGGCCTTGTGCGAGGAACAGGACAAGCTCAATCCCGGTAGCCTGGATGCTTGTCTGGCCGAGCTAGCAAAATAAGCCAAACGGCATGGACTGAAAATATTTACAGTCTTTTAACAGTCGTTGCCGTTCACAGGCCTGAAT
>CAYULV010000411.1:0-2358 GCA_964445655.1 uncultured Granulosicoccaceae bacterium
GTCATACGTTTTGAAGGTGATCAGGCGTTCTGGGCGGAGCGGGATGGTATTGTTTTAATTGGCACAGTCAGTATCGTTGATGATTCGAGTTTCACTATCAGCTTTGTAAACAGAGAAATCACGGTTGTTGCTCTTAATCGTAATGAGTTGGTTATCGATGCGGTGGTGTACGAAAAAGACTTGAGCAATCAGTTTGATTCTCAAGAGACATTGGTCGAGTTTCTGGATGGATCCTCTTTCATGTCAACCAGCCTGCAAAGCCTTGGTGAAACCAGTCCCGGTGTAACGGAGCTCGGCCATTGGTTTATTGACTTTTCTGACGATACGTTTACCTGGTCATATTTGGGAATTGCAGAGGCCGGCACTATTTCATTTATTGAAACCAATCGATTTTCCGCAACATTGTCGGATCGAGTGCTGTTAATTGACGCCGAGGGTGATGAATTTCTTTGGGATGGTGTCAGATACCGAAAAGTAATCGGTGAATAAGGCTTCACTGTTCTAGTTCGGTGTTCTAGTTCGGTGTTCTAGTTCGGTGTTCTAGTTCGGTGTTCTAGTTCCTTGCTGTAGATCCGTGTCGTTATAAAGCCTTGCTATAGAAACCGACGTTGCCGCATGACGGGCTTTGTTTTTTATGTTTGAAACTTTTTAAACATGCTGGAAAAACGATCGAAAATGATTGCATGAATATAAATAAACTGACGCCAGATACGCTCATCCTTGCAGAGTTGGGTACACGTCTCGCTCGGCTGCGCAAGCAGCGGGGGTACTCCCAGCAGAAGCTAGCGACAGAGGCTGGGTTGGGGGTGGCGACGTTGCGGCGGATCGAAGCCGGTGACGGAAGTCAGATAGATTCCTGGCTCAAACTCCTCAAGGCACTGGACATGATTTCAGGCATCAATGATTTTCTTCCCGAAAATCTTGGTTCACCCATGGCTGAAAATCTAGGCTCACCCATATCAGACGTATTGTCTGGTAGCTCCAAACTGCCATGCGACAGCTCGAGCGGCAAGCAATATAGTGATGAACGCAACTGACGGCCGTCACTTTCATACTCTTTGGGCATACTTGCTAAGCGTTTGATTGACACATACGGTCAATGTTTAAAGTGCTTGCTGTACCAATCATTCGTCTAGTAATTTGGCCGAAGAATTGCTTTTCATTATTGGATTGAACGACTGTCTTTTTCACAATGAGGTGTGTTGACGTCGAGTGGGGCCAGTGGATTGCTGGCGGGTTTTCCATTTTACTGGTCAGGAGCAAGATCGGCGTGCAGATATTCTCCCGAAAAGATCGGTTCAGCATACTGCTGTGTTGTATGTTGCTCATCGGTTTTTTAGGTGCCAGTGTGGTCAGCTACCTGGCGTCTGCTCGGTCCATTCGTGAGAGCATCAGTACCCAACAGTTACCACTGACTGGTGACAACGTATATTCAGAACTGCAGAAGGACATCATACGTCCCATTCATCTTTCTGCAAGCATGGCGCAAAACACTTTTTTGCGTGATTGGTTGTCCGATGGCGAACGTGCGCCTGAGAAAATCACTCGATATCTGAAAGAAATAAAAGACAAGAACAATATAGTCACAGCCTTTCTTGTTTCAGAAAGTAGCCGCAGGTACTACCACGCAGAGGGGCTACTCAAGACTGTGCATGAGTTGGACCCGAGAGACCGGTGGTTTTACCGCGTCCGTAAAATGAAAAATGCTTACGAAACGAATGTGGATCCCGATCTTGCCAATATGGACAAGACCACGGTATTCATCAATTACCGCGTCAAGGACAACTCGGGTAAATTTATCGGTGCCGCTGGTGTGGGTTTGACATTGGAAAATGTCAGAGAGAAGATCGAATTTTACGAGCAACGCTTTGGTGGCAAGGTCTTTTTTGTCGATCGTACCGGGCGCATTACAATGGCGAGTTCTGATTCGCATATGCATGGCGGGTCGATACTTGGAGCACGAGGCATCGGTACGATAGCCAGTAAAATCTTACGCGGTTCGGACCAGGAACAACAGTTGGAATACGAGCAGGAAGATGGTTCTTCGATTCAGGTCAATGCGCGTTTCATCCCTGAACTGAATTGGCATTTGATCCTTGAGAAAAATGATAGTGAGGCAATCAGCCCTTTTCGAAAAATCCTCTTTTTGAACATCGGTGTGAGTCTGGTTGCTCTGTTGGCCATTCTGATGGTTGTCATGCCAGCGTTTCGAAACTATCAACGAAAATTGAATGATGCTGCCTATAAGGATTCACTGACCGGGCTTCTCAATCGACAAGGGCTGAATAATTATTCCAAGCGGATACTCGGTGAATTCGGTGTGTCGGAGCGTAAGTGTTCGGTCGTCTACTTTGATAT
>CAYULV010000412.1:0-2357 GCA_964445655.1 uncultured Granulosicoccaceae bacterium
GGATCTACCCAGAATTCAATCATGCCACGCGGTGCGTGGAAGCTGCCAGGAATAAAGCCGCTGCGTTGGCGTTCACGTATGTCACGAATATCGACAACCTGAATCTTCGGATCATCAAGTTGGCTGATCAATTCGACCGTCTCGAGTTCCTCTATGCGTGCTCGAGCGTTCTTGACCAATTCGGCGGAAGTTACTTTCAATTTATTCATAGAGCTGTAATGCGAATCAATTCCCGATTGTTTTCCAATTACCAATAATGTAGCAGATATGGAGTGACATCTAGCCCCTTTGGAACAGAGATTTTGCAAAGAGAAGGCGTTTGAATCGCTTGGCCAGCACGAGTCGCAAATGGGTAACAATGTTGTCGTGACCGGACCTTTGTCGTAAGCACACGGGATGATAGTTGAATTACGCATCGCGAAGCTGTAGCGGGAGGCAACTCTGATTCATGGCAAGCCCTGATAATTCTTCAAGGCTGCGACGCAGGCGTTCGCAGCGCCGATCCAAAGGTCTTCACAGAGTTGATCGTGCGGCGAGTTCTGCATCCGTGCCGTCACCCCATATTCAGCGAAAGCTAGGTTATTTCGATCCGCTCGATGAAACATGCCTGGTCGCACTTGAAAATCAGATCGACTGGATTATCCAGGATGTAGGTATCGCCTTTCGTGATGATCCAGTTGCCTTGGACACGTGGCGTGAGGCAGGTGTGAAGGTAGATGGCGATATCATCCGCGTGCCGGCTGACTGGATACGTGAGCTCTGCAGCACTGCTCCGGCTAAATTCATACAACGGGCGAGAAACCCGGCGCGTTCCGTCACGATCGGTGGTGACAATCAGGTGTTCGCACCGATTTACGGTGCACCGTTTGTCCGCGATGTCGACAAGGGCCGGCGTTACGGTGACATGCAGAGTTTTCATGATCTCGTCAAGCTCACCTACCTGCATCCGAATTTGCATCATGGGGGATTTGTTACCTGCGAACCTTGCGATGTACCGGTCAGTCATCGTCACCTGGATATGTTGCTTGCCCACATGACCTTGAGTGACAAGCCTCATCTTGGTGCTATCACCGAGATGTCTCGAGCGCAGGATAGTGTTGATATGGCAGAGATTGTTTTTGGCAAGGAGGTTATCGATAAGCATTGCGTGATAATGGGTAACGTCAATACCAATTCACCCTTGTTGGTTGACAAGGTTGTGACGCAGGCCATTCGTGTTTATTGCGGACGAGGTCAGGGGATTGTTGTCGTACCTTTTATCTTGTCTGGCGCAATGGGGCCAGTGAGTACCGCGGCATCTGTTGCACAGGCTACTAACTGGATCACTTGATTGTTGTTGTTGCCTCGAACGGCGCTACACGCGATTTTCGCTTGAAGTCAGTGGCTTGCGTGCGGATATTTTCCCGGCAATTGGCGCTAGCGCGGGCTTGGATACGCGATTTTCGCCAATCTTGCCGACAATGGCTGGATGCTTCTGGCTACCTCAAGCGTGGCGGAAACGGCCTTTTGGTGGGGCTGCGATGGGCGCAGCGGAAGTAATCCCGGTTCATTTCTTTGAACCTTCGTGTGCAATAGCCTGCAAAAGCAGAAATTGAATAGATAAAACAACACCGAAGTAGACCAGTTAGGGGCGGGCCACTTGACCCTTTTGATTCAGTGGTGCTAGTATACCAACATTGGGAAATATATCCCAAAACCACATTCTATCAGTGGCGCTAGTTCAGCTCAGTTTTGTTGCATGACCGTACACGTTAGTCCGGTATTGCGAATACTGCGCTCGCCAATTGATAGAGCACATTTAATTGTTATAGACATTAGCGGACAGATATGCGAATTCTCCCGATAGTTCCAGCTTTAACGCTCTTCGTTCTGGCCGGCTGTAGTGGTGGATCCTCGACACTCGACTCGACTTTGGATGTCGGTGCGGGTAATCCAGAATTACTGTTGGCAACCTTTTCTGGAGGAACATTTGTCGCGGTGGCTACTGATCAAGTGGATCCAGAGTCCGCGTCAGGTGTTGGTTCGGTGAGTTTTACCGATGACACGGTTACCTGGGCTCAATCGGAAACCGTATTGTCCAATTCCCTGGTTATATCTCAGTCAGTCATTATAGAAACGGGTTCTTATAACAATGACGGTAGCGATGAGTTGCTTGCCGATTTTCCTGATCGGGACATCGTCTTTGAATCAGATAATGGCAACCTTATTTGGGATTCTCTTAGCTATCGTAGAGCTGATGGATCGCAATTCGCTACCCAAGATGACTTGGTAGAGTTTCTGGGTGATTCGACATTCGTTACCACTGAACAGTTTGATATTGCGGGCGGTCAGTCTGACGACCAGGCGCTGTTTAACTA
>CAYULV010000413.1:0-2352 GCA_964445655.1 uncultured Granulosicoccaceae bacterium
CTTCCCGGGACTTGCCTTCCTTGTAGTCACGATAGGCCACAAGTAACATCGAGGTATCGTCGTCCTTGGGCACCCAGTCAAGCTCTCTTTGCGCCTTGCTGCAATCGAGCACGCAGGTTTCATCGGCAATCCAGTATTGCTCAGGGTCCATCAAGGGCTTGCCAATCCGATCAAGAATATCCAGAGTCCATTTGACCGCAAATGCCGGCGTGGGTATCAGGATACTTTTACTACCGGCCTCTGCCACCAACTGCTTTAACAATTCGTTGACTGTCGGCGGGTTGGTCGAGCCTAAATTGTAATTCTCGTTCGGGAATTGCTTGTCTACAGCTGCAAGGCAGGCGGCAGCACAGTCACCAACCGATATAAACTGATAATAATTCTTGCCACTGCCAATGGTCGGCACCGGTAGATTCTTGTCAACCAGTACGAACAGCTTTTCAAGAATACCCAGTCGACCATGTCCGATAATCAGACGTGGACGGAACAAGGTTATGTTGAAACCCTTTTCTCGGAAAGTATCGACCAGGTGTTCGGTCTGATACTTGGCTTCACCATAAGGGCCGATGGGCTTACAGGGGTGTTCTTCTGTGCGCGGATTTTCAACCGTGTGGCCGTACACCATATCGGTGGTGTAGTAGACCATGTTGCGTAGTCCCTTGGACTCCATCCACTCGAGCACATTCGTGGTGCCGACGTACAGAGATTGCCAGAAGTAGTCTTCGCGTTCAGCGCGTGGCATGATCGGAACCAGTAAACGTGCAGCAAAGTGATAAACGATATCACCCTCTTCCACAGCGATAGGATCAAACGACGACTTGTCGGTGACATCCATCTTCAGGTATTCAACGCCCGGCAATTCGTAATTACCAAACTGCGGCGACTGCTTCTCATCGCAGATAAGCACACGCTCATTGCGTTTGACAAGCTCCTTTGTCAACTCGGTACCGAGAAAACCGTCACCACCAAAAATAATATGTTTCATCCGACGATACTCAATTTTTGTTGTTTATCCAACATTATTCAAATGTGAGCTTATGCTCAGGAGCTACGAGCGACCAAAGCCACTCCGCTACAAATCAGTAGAACGCCCGCGACCCGCCATGGCGTAACAGCTTCACCCAATGCGAAGTATCCCCACAGAGTAATGAGTACAAATGAAAGACCCAGAAACGGATAGGCAAAACTTATCTCTACCCGCGACAGGACAATCAAATGTGCGCCCATGCTCACCACCATCATGACCAAACCAAAAAACACCCAGGGGTTAAACAGAATCGCAAATACCGAACCGGCAATACCACCGGCGGTCAGATCGAAGCTTGGCAGTACGGTCATGCCCTTTTTCAGCATGATCTGTGAGAAGAAATTCGTGGCAACGGTAAACAGAATTAAGGGTATGAATTGATTCATGTTGGTCTGCTTCTATGTCTATTTCTATGCAAAAACCTGTAAAGGTATTACGACTTTACAAACTCAAACGTTTGAAAATACGCTCAGGTATCAAACGTATGATCAACATGATTGGCAGCCAGAACCAGGGTGTATAGAGTACGTCCTTGCCGCGCGACTGCGCGCGAACCATATCTTGCGCTACACGGTCAGGCGATACCCATAACACACCCGGTGTTTTGGGAACGTCAGCCGTCATTGGCGTATCGATAAATCCGGGTTTGACGGTCAGCAGCTGCACGCCACTTTTTTGCAAGCGACTACGCAGCCCCTGACAAAACAGACTCAAGGCACCCTTTGAAGCACCATACACATAATTGCTTTGGCGACCACGGTCGCCTGCCACAGACGAAACAACGACCACAGATCCCCGCTTGCGAGCTTCAAACACGTTGGCGATACGTCCAAGTAGAGACGCTGCGCTGGTGAAATTGACGGTAAAAGCCGCCTCGGTGTCCTGCCAGCTTGCTTCGCACGCTTGCTGATCGGGCAAACTGCCGTAGAACAGCCAGTACGATTCAGCATCAGACGTAGAGTCTATGAGTTCCTGATGCTTGTCCGAATCGGCCAGATCGACAATCCGAGTTTGCACGGACACCGTGTCACCCGCCCGCACCTTGAGATCTGCAGCGATAACATCCAGCTTTTCAGCATCGCGACCTACCAGCACCAGCGACTGCCCCTTGTCGACAAGAATCCTTGCAACCGCCTGCGCTAGTGCAGAACTGGCACCGAGAATCACAGCACTGTGTGCAGCAGGATCAGCCGATTGAAGTTGGCTTGGTTCCATTGTCTTCGTCTTTACCCTCGTACTCGTTGCCAGAAATCCGAATTGAATTGCGGGTCAACGAACTGCGTGAACCGTTCCCAATCTGGGTAATAACTTTTGAAAGAAGCTTC
>CAYULV010000414.1:0-2272 GCA_964445655.1 uncultured Granulosicoccaceae bacterium
CGCCCAAGCGCAATCGGTCGGATTTCACGCTCGATCGGATTGTTGTCGATCTCAAGCCCACCATCATCGATATAACGCGTCAACGCCTCCCAACGCACCAATGCGTAATGGATCGCTTGCGCTAATGGCATCTTTCTGGGTATTCGACTCAAGGTTGATCGAAGTTGTTCTTTCAACTCAGCGACAATCGGATCCGCTCTCGCTTGCCGTACTGATGCTCGATGAGTAGACAACTGGCCGTTGATCTCCTTTTCTATCGCATAGAGCCGAGCGATGGATGTCAGTACCGTTGCCGCAAAGCTCTCGGGTTGCGCTTTATCAACATCGAAGAATTTGCGTCGTACATGCGCCCAACAAGCCGCCTCGTGCACACGCCCTGTTTTGTATAGCGCGTTGTAGCCAGCGTAACCATCCGCTTGCAGCGTGCCATGATAGTGGGCCAAGTGTTCTTGTGGCCATTTACCTTTGCGGTCCGGCGTGTAGGTGAACCAAACAGCAGGCGCCGCGGTATCACCAGCCGCTCGGCTGTCTCTGAGATAACCCCAGAGTCGGCCTTGCTTGGTGGTCTTTCGACCTGGTTGTAAAACAGGAACTGGCGTGTCATCACCGTGCAACTTGTCGGTGTCCATGACATAGCCCCGTAGAGCGTCGTTCAGCGGGCGTAATAGATGACAGATCTGGCCAATCCAGTCCGCTAACGTTGAACGTTTCAGCTCAACGCCTTCGCGGGAGTAGATCACCGATTGTCGGTACAGCGGGAGATGGTCGCAGTATTTTGCGACAGCAATGTGTGCCAGCAAACCGGGGCCTGCGTAACTTCTGGCAATCGGCTTACTCGGCGCTGGCGCTTGTACCAACGTATTGCAGCCATCACAGCGATATTTGGGTCGAACGTGTTTGGTGACCTTGAACGAGGCAGGCTTGTATTCCAGTTGCTCGCTGACGTCCTCACCAATGAGCGTCAGCGTGCAACCGCAGTCACCACAGCACTCGCCGACATCGTGTGTGCAGGTCTCTCGTGGTAGCGATTCGGGTAATGATCGGCGAGCGTTAGTCGGCTTTGCCTTTGGCTCAACAACCGCTGTGTCATCGTCGCTGGCACCGAGCTCGGCGATCGTGGACTCGATGTCTTCAATCATCAACTCCATTTGATAGATGCTGGCATCAAGCTTCTCCGAGCTTTTGCCAAAACGTGCTCGCTTGAGTAACGCCAGCTGCTGCTCTAGAAGAACCAGTTGCTGGGTGAGCTCTAACGCTTTTTGGGTGAGCTGCTTGTTCTGTTCATTCAGCGCCGCCGTCTGTTCACGGGTGGAATGAAGCGTATTTTGAGTCGATTGAAGTTCATGTTGAGTAGACTGAAGCTTCTTCTGCGTAACCTGAAGCTCGTCTTGGCTCGCCAACACCAATGCCTTTAGCGACTCAACGTCGTCTGGCAAGTGGTTGGAATCAAGTACTGGCATGCGTTAAAGCATAACGTCATGCACCTATGTGTCAACTATTTTTACGCCATTGACACCGTGGGCCACCAGGTACGATCCGGCGCACGCCAATCGATGGCTTCACACAACATCGAGAACTGCGCTGATGTCAGTAACGCGACACCATCATGAGCGCTCGGCCAGACAAAGCGACCTCGTTCCAGGCGTTTAATATATAGGTTAATGCCGTCGCCACTGAACCACAGGACTTTGATCTGATTCCCTTGGCGTCCGCGGAATACAAACACATCACCCGACAACGGATCTTTGTCCAGTGAGGCTTTGACCAGTGCAGCAAGACCCGGCATGCCTTTGCGCATATCGGTGATTCCAGCCGCGAGCCAAATCTGCGCACGTGCCGGTGGGTTAATCATGTCAGCGCTTTTATCAGCAAAGCCACCGATGCCGGATCCCATCGAGACGAGAAGCGGAACGTACCGCATGCATGATGCAGTTCGAAACTTGAGCCCGGCTGCGAAGCTGGACCGTTATCGACAACGGCAACCGGCACGATGGCTTGGGGTTGTTCAGACTCGCGTGCAGCAGCGACCCATTTGTGCAACAGGTTGGCGTTTATTTTATGTTCGAGGGCAATCTGAGCCAGAGACTGTTCGCCTAAATTAACCCGAGCGACGAGCTCTGCCTTGAATTGTTTAGAGAAGGTTCTACGAGTCCTACGGGGTTGCGAGGGCTCACTCCTTATGATCTCTTTCACAAGTGTCCACCAATTTTAAGTGGACACTATTTTGGTCGGTGGATTTAAGGATTGCTACAGGTACTGGTCGGACGTTTAC
>CAYULV010000415.1:0-2259 GCA_964445655.1 uncultured Granulosicoccaceae bacterium
TGCATGACGCGTTTGGCCGCGTCATTGCCACCATTGGCCTTTTCCTGAACATCATGGAACGCGTCAAACATCAACAATGTGTGGGAAAGTGCATTGACAGCAGTGTCAGCAAGGTCCTTGTCATCAAGGGCCTCAATCATCGGCGGGATGTTATAACCACCGAGCATGGTGCCTAGTAATTCAACGGCACGCTGTTTATCGATCAATGGTGAGCTCACTTCACCCTTGGCAATCGCGGCAAGGAAACCTGCTTTGACATACGCGGCCTCGTCCACCCCTGCAGGGACCCGTTCGGACAATAATTCCAGCAAGACCTCTTCTTCACCGGCAGGTGGCGACTTCAACAGTTCAACCAACTCGGCAACTTGTTTCGCCGAAAGTGGTTGCGGCACAACTCCTTGCGCTGCTCTTTCAGCGACGTCTTTGCGGTAGGCTTCTAACACGAGGATTTCCTCCTTACAGAAATTCCAAGACAAAATTCACAGGTATGTTGCCAATAGCTTAGCTGGCGACACGCTTCTTGCTGGGTGAGATTGGCGTAATGACGCCCTCTCCGCCCTGAAATACATTGACACGCAACTGCTCGAGTTCATCACGAAGCTCAGCCGCTCGTTCGAACTCGAGGTTTCTTGCGCTATCGTACATTTGCTTTTCCAGCTCTTTCATACGCTTGGCAGCATCAGCGACCGACAAGTTCTCATACTGGGCCTCAGTTTTGACTGATTTGGCCCCACGTCGGCCCTTACCCTTGCCACGGGACGAGCCACCGGCTTCCATGACATCGCTGACCGCCTTCTTTATACCGATTGGCGTAATTCCATGAAGTTCATTAAATTCAGTCTGAGTGTCGCGACGCCGGGTGGTTTCGTCAATAGCGCGTTGCATGGAACCCGTCACGTTATCGGCATACAGTATGGCTCTACCCTGCAGGTTTCTCGCCGCCCGACCAATAGTTTGTATCAAGGAGCGTTCCGAGCGCAAGAAACCTTCCTTGTCGGCATCTAGAATCGCCACCAGAGACACCTCTGGCATATCCAGCCCTTCACGTAACAGGTTTATACCCACAACGACGTCGAAAACACCCAGCCGTAAATCTCGAATAATTTCACTTCGTTCAACAGTATCGACATCCGAATGCAGATACCGAACCTTGACGCCATGATCGGAAAGGTAGTCAGTCAGATCTTCCGACATTCGCTTGGTCAAGGTAGTGATCAGAACACGTTCATCACGTGCCGCACGATCATTGATCTCGGAAAGCACATCGTCGACCTGGGTGCGCGCAGGTCTTATTTCAACTTGTGGATCAACCAGACCGGTCGGCCTGACCACTTGCTCGACGATCTGATCACTGTGGTTCTTTTCATAGTCACCCGGTGTCGCGGACACAAAAATGGTTTGCGGGGCAAGAAGTTCGAACTCTTCGAATTTCAATGGTCGGTTATCCAGAGCGGACGGCAGACGGAAGCCGAAATTAACCAGATTCTCCTTGCGTGATCGATCGCCTTTATACATCGCACCCAGTTGCGGCACGGTTACATGACTTTCGTCAATGAACAAAAGGCTATCTGGCGGTAGATAATCAAACAGACATGGAGGCGGTTCACCCGGTTGGCGGCCCGACAAATAACGAGAATAGTTTTCAATGCCGGAGCAATAACCGAGCTCATGAATCATCTCGAGATCAAACTGGGTTCGTTGTTGCAGTCGTTGCGCTTCGACCAGTTTATTGGAACCGTTCAACGCCTCCAGTCTTTCACGTAGTTCGTCCTTGATCAGATCGGTCGCATCCAGCAATCGCTGACGTGGAGTCACGTAATGCGTTTTTGGATAAACGGTCAATCGCGGTACACGCCGTGACACTTCCCCCGTCAGTGGATCAAAGTGACTGAGGCTTTCAATTTCATCATCAAACAATTCGACACGAATGGCCTCACGCTCCGAATCAGCAGGATAAATATCGATGATTTCACCGCGGACTCTGTAGGTACCGCGTTTGAGCTCGGTGTCGTTGCGCGTGTACTGCAATTCAGCAAGACGCCTGAGCACATCGCGCTGATTGATGGTTTCGCCACGTTTCAGATGCAAGACCATTTTGTGGTACTGCTCCGGGTCACCGAGACCATATATCGATGAGACAGTCGCGACAATGATCGTGTCGCGACGCTCAAAAAGTGCCTTGGTCGCCGACAGGCGCATCTGCTCGATATGCTCATTGACCGATGCGTCCTTCTCGATGAACAGATCACTCGATGGCAC
>CAYULV010000416.1:0-2258 GCA_964445655.1 uncultured Granulosicoccaceae bacterium
GGCTAAACGGCGCCTATTTTGCGATTGGCACATGGGTAATCGCGGGAGTATTTCGTCTATCTGCTGCACAGGTCAGTTCACTCGGTGGCGGCTCTGGTACAAGCCTACCGGTCAGTGTGGTTAAAACCATCGCATCGAGTCGATCGGATCGAGAGAGCTTCAGCTACTGGGCTGCGCTTGCCGTATTGGTTTTGATTATCGGTTTGGTATTTTTGTTTCTGCGTTCTCGAACCGGACTGGCGATGACGGCTATCAGAGATAATGAATTGGCGTCAGAATCACTTGGGATCAATATCTGGCGTACAAAATTTATTGTTTATGTGACGACCGCCGGGCTTACCGCAATGCTGGGCGCTTTGATCTTCATGCAAAAACTGCGTATCAGCCCCGACGCGGCATTCAGTGTGAATGACTGGACAGCTTTCGTGATCTTTATTGTTGTCATCGGTGGCATTGGCACCCTTGAAGGTCCAATAATCGGCACCCTGCTGTATTTCCTGTTGCGCGAAACTTTGGCCGATCTCGGCACCGTGTACTTGATGATACTTGGCGCAACAGCCATTTTGATCATGCTAATGGCCCCCAAAGGTATCTGGGGACTGATTAACAGCCGCTTCGGTATTGAGCTATTCCCGATGACTCGTCGGGTTGTATTTAACAAGGAATAAACAATGGCACGCAACAAAACCATCATTACCTGCGCGGTCACCGGTGCCATCCACACCCCGACAATGTCAGATGCTCTGCCCTACACAGCAGATGATATTGCCCGGCAAGCCATTGATGCTTCAGAGGCTGGTGCTTCTATTTTGCACCTGCACGCCAGAAACCCGGTCGATGGCTCGGTATCGATCAATCCAGATGATTTCACACCTTTTTTGCAGCGCATAAAGCAATCGACCGATGCTATTGTGAACATCTCTACGGGCGGCAGTTTGAAAACCACGATTGAAGATCGAATTGCACCTGCCAATCGTTTTTCACCCGAGATGTGTTCACTCAATATGGGCTCGATGAACTTTTCTTTCCATCCGCTGGCTAATCGCTACGATGAATGGAAACATGATTGGGAGAAAGATTACGTTGAAAATTCTGACACCTACATCTTTCGCAATACATTCAGGGATATAAAAACTGTTGCCGAAGCGCTCGGCGACAAACATGGCGTCAAGTTTGAACATGAGTGCTATGACGTTGGCCATTTATACAACCTGAAATTTGGTATGGACACAGGCTTGTTCAAAGCACCTGTTTTTATCCAGTTCATCTTTGGCATTCTGGGTGGCATTGGACCCGAAGTTGACAATCTGATCTTCATGAAACGCACAGCAGATCGCTTGTTCGGCAAAGACTATCGATGGTCAGTACTGGGCGCCGGTGGTGCTCAAATGCCTATGGCAACCACCGCCAGTCAGATGGGCGGCAATGTCAGAGTCGGCCTCGAAGACAGCTTGTTTATCTCACGTGGAAAGTTGGCACAAAGCAATGCCGAGCAAGTAACAAAAATTCGCCGAATCGTTGAAGACCTTGGCTGCGAAGTGGCAAGCCCCGATGAAGCCAGGGAAATGCTCGATCTCAAGGGCGGAGATCGAGTCGCTTTTTAAATTACTCGCGCGGCAAGTCGTGATTCAGAACGCTCCAACCACGATCGATAAGCGGCTAGCTAGCCAGCATCCGGGTTATAGGCCCATTGTTCAAATCATTCAAGTACACGCCTGCTCTGTTATGGCCCCCAAAAGTTTGATCAGGCAGATTCATACCTTGAGCAATCGTGGTTAACAAATCATTGTTGGTACTTCCTGCGCAGTCGTAGTGGTAACCGCTTCTCAGGTTCGCGTTCTTTCCTGCGATTAGCAGTTGAGGGTAATCAACACTGCTATGTATATTGTTAGCCATGGCTGATGTCCAGAACACGACTGTATTATCCATCAAGGTATTGCCGTCAACATCAGGCGTTACGCTCAATTTATCCAGTAACTCCCTGATCAACTCAGCCTGATGCACTCTGACGACCTCATGGGCCTTATCCGCTCTCGCACTGGTTGAATGCGAGAACGCATGCATCCTGTTATTCAAGAAGCCTCCAAAATCTGGATCGATTGCATCATGCTCTTCGGGCACATACAAATCTCTGTGCTTGAGCTGATTAATCATTTCACCACCGATTGCATAGGTGAGACTTGAGGTAAGATTGCACGCGAAAGCCTGATATATATTCTCAAAAATAGGCGGGGTAGATAACGTGGATTGATTAACAG
>CAYULV010000417.1:0-2231 GCA_964445655.1 uncultured Granulosicoccaceae bacterium
GATGCTGCGCCTGAGTCGGTATGGCCGCAGGTGCTGGCTTTTCTGCGTAAAGAAAATTTTCGAATCGAGCAAACTGCCCCGACCAACGGCGTGATCTCCACGCTATGGCGTCCCGCCTCGAGTGCTGGCGACAGTGGTTTGTTGAAAAACCTGCTCGGCACCAACGAACAATTCTCACGAGTCGCTTTTCGTCTGGAGCGAGACGGTACTGGCACGCGACTGTTTGCTCGCTTGCAGGCAACCTCTGAAGCGCTTGCGGATAACAATACGGAGGGCGGCGGCTGGCCGGCGTCATCACATGATCCCGAAGCGACAAGTGCCTTGCTTGTTCAGTTGATGACATTTTTCGGTGTTGAAGAACAAAAAGCACGTGGCATCCTGAACGATGAGCAGGCGAGTGCAGTGCTGGATGACGCTTATTTACAGAGTACGTCAGCGGGTAGTCAGTTGTTGATCAATAAAGGCTATCAACCTTCTTACGATGCGGTACTGACGGCACTGTCAAGCTTGGACGTAGACGTTGAATCGAGTTCTGCGTCGATCGGTCAGATTCAGTTTGTCTCTGATACAACGCCGGTGCGGCTGGATCTGAAACCGCTACATGTCAGTGCTGTTGTTATCGAGTTGACTGACAGTAGTGGCAGACGTCTGGAAGCTGCTGATGAATCGAGACTGCTGAACGCACTGCTTGATGCGATTGTCTGAGGGACATTCAGCGTGATCACGGTTGCTTCCCTCGGTAGTGGTAGTTCCGGTAATGCTCTGTTGGTTCGCGCAGGCAGCACCTTGCTACTGGTGGACTGTGGTTTCACAATGAAAGAAACCATTGCCCGCATGGCAACGCTTGATGTTGCTCCCCACCAACTGGATGCGGTGCTGTTGACGCATGAGCACGGTGATCACACCAAGGGTGTTGGCCCTTTGTCGAGAAAGTTCTCGCTACCGGTCTGGTGTACGCACGGAACTTATCACGGCGCGCGCGACAATCGCTTTGCCTCTGTCAAACTGTTTCATGCACACGACTCGTTTCGCATTGGCGAGATTGATATAGATCCATTCCCCACACCTCATGACGCGGCTGAATCCTGTCAGTTTGTTTTCTCGGCCGGTGGCAGCCGATTCGCCAATGTGACCGACCTGGGTATCTGCACACCTCATGTGCAGCAGAAACTTCGTGGTGTACATGGACTTGTTGTCGAGTGTAATTATGACAATGAGATGTTGAGACAGGGTCCCTATCCACCCAGTTTACAGGCGCGCATTCGTTCGGACTACGGCCATCTGGGCAATGATCAGGCGGCTACCCTGGTGCGAGAGCTTGATCATGAATACCTGCAATGGATACTACTGGGTCATTTGTCTGAGCAAAACAACTCTGATGCTATTGCCATGGAGACGATCAGCGCACATGTCGAGGATCGCCATGAGCGTATCAATGTGCTCGCACAGCATTGCAGCAGTTGTTGGTTTTCTATTGATGCGGACCGTTCATTTGCGTCGGGGTCAGCGTCTGTACCCAGGGCGTCCGAAAAGATCGTCGCTGTGACCGAGGGAGAAGAGCGCGTCGTTGACGCTCTGGCGTGACCGGTACCTGGCTTACCGCGCTCTCAGTCTTTTACTTTGCTATCCGTACTTTGTTATCCAGCTGCTTGACGCAACTTGTCTTGTGCTTCGATGTAGTGCTCTACCTGCTCGGTAATACCGGCAACATCGAGTTTGCAATAACTCAGTAATTCCTCGCGACTGCCGTGATCGACATACTCGTCCGGCAGACCGATCAATCGCACGGGTGTTGTTACCGAGGCGAAAGACAAATATTCCATGACGCCGGCACCGGCGCCACCCGCGATGGCGTTTTCCTCGATCGTGATGATCAAATCGTGGCTTTCGGCTATCGTGTCGAGCAATGCCTTATCGAGTGGCTTGACGAAGCGCATGTTGACGACGGTGTAGTTGTTCTTGATGCCGATGTCCAAGGCTGGAGTGACCATCGTGCCAAACGCCAGTAACGCTACCCGACTGCCTTGATGGCGAACCTCGGCGCGACCAATGTCCAAGGCTTGCATTGTGTTGTCAACATCAGCACCAGGTCCATTGCCACGCGGGTATCGGACTGCACTGGGCCCATCGTGCTGGATACCCGTAAACAACATCTGTCGACATTCGTTTTCATCAGCCGGAGCCATGATCACCATATTGGGCAGGCATCGCATGAATGAGATGTCGTAGGC
>CAYULV010000418.1:0-2223 GCA_964445655.1 uncultured Granulosicoccaceae bacterium
CTTGAGCGTATGGCGGCGTTTATGGATAAAGGGATTGCCAAGGGTGATTTTTATCCGCACGACAAAACGGTCGCAATGGCTGTTGCCTCTATTATTTGTAGTGCCGATGGTGTGGAGTGTGATGCCAGTGAACAGACGCTCTATGACAATGAGCGTTCTGCGTTTATCAGTCTTGCAAGAACACCAGAGACTCATGAACGAATCAGCGCGCTTCTCAGTGGACGAGGTACCGTCAGGAACTGATGCAAGGCCACATGCCAGAGCTGCTCAGCGCCGATCAGATGCAGGCAGTGGATCGGCGGGCCGCCGAGTCGGGTGTTGATACGTATACCTTGATGCAGGCTGCCGGACGAGCAGTGGCAAATCAGGTACTGGCAATAGCACCGCGTGCCCCCGTCATCACGATACTTGTCGGGACAGGTAACAATGGAGGTGATGGTTATATTGCCGCAACCGAGTTAAGCCGACTGGGGTGCGATGTCATGATCATCGGCTTGGCGCGTGAACCGAGAGCGGGTTCCGATGCGGCGAGAGCCAAGGCAAGTTGCCCAATTCCCGATATTCGAATTGCCGCTGATGTCGAGCGATTACCGGATGATGTGGTTGCGCGAATGGCGACATCGGATGTCATTGTTGATGCCTTGTTTGGCGCCGGGCTGGCTCGGCCCATAAGTGGTAGCTATCGCTTGCTGATTCAGGAGCTTGCCAAGGTGCAGGAAACCACGGACGTGCATGTGCTCGCCGTAGACTTGCCGAGCGGTCTTGATGGTAATTCGCTTATTGCGCAAGACGTCGCGGTGCGTGCAGATTCGACCGTAACATTCTTTCGTTACAAGCTTGCTCATATTGTCAGTACAGGTCGACAACAATGTGGTGACATTGTCTTGTGTCAGATCGGATTGACGCGACGGCATCTGCAAAGCGATGTCGCTTATGTCAGGCTCAATTCCCCGCCTGAATTTGTCGAGCATCTTCCTGTGTTACCGGTCGATACACACAAGTACACGCGTGGTGCAGTGCTGGTTCGCGGTGGACCGATGGAATGCACGGGTGCCGCGAGGCTCAGTGCCGATGCCGCGCTGCGTTGTGGCGCAGGTCTTGTGACTCTCGCAACCCGGAGCAATGCACTAGCGATCAATGCGGCGCATCTGACCGCTGTAATGCTTACTGTTTGCGATGATAATGATGCGTGGCAGCAGCTACTTGAAGATACGCGTTGGCGTGTGGTGGTGCTAGGTCCAGGTAATGGTGTTGATCAAGCAATGCGGGATGCTGTACTGGCAGCTTTGTCATCAAAGCTAAGCTGTGTGCTCGATGCGGATGCCTTGTCCTGTTGGCAGGGGCACCGAGAATCTCTTTACGCCGCCCTCTGCAATGCAGGGCAGACTCCGGTGCTGACGCCGCATGCCGGTGAATTCGAACGTCTGTTTGGCGTTGATCAGAGTACGCCGCAGGGGAGTCAGACAAAAATTGCCCGCGCGCAAGCAGCGTCTGCCAGAACGGGATCGGTCATCGTGTTCAAGGGAGCCGATACAGTTATAGCGAGCCCTGATGGACGCGTCAGTATCAATAACAATGCACCGCCTTGGCTGGCAACTGCCGGTGCCGGTGATGTATTGGCCGGGATTATCGCCGCTTTGATCGCCCAGGGGATGCCCAGCTTTGAAGCCTCACGTGCGGCTGTTTGGGTTCACGGGGAAGCGGCTGTAAATCTTCGATGTCCGATGACAGCTGAACAGCTTGCTCCGGCGGCAGCTGATGTCTTGTCTGGACTACTGCCCTAAGATATCTTCAATTCTCTTCTATTGGCGCCTCTATTGGCGCAACGTTCGGTACTTCATCCTGAGGTTTGATCAGCGCTTCGAGCAAGCCCGTCAGATGACCAAAAGCCTGACGATGTCCATTGACCGGATCGCCGAGTTCTTCGTTTGCCGGAATGGCGCGCAAAATGACCGACCCGTGAATCACGTAGCGGCGCGGCACGCTGTCATCGGTGTAGTGCACACCGCTTCCGGTCAGCCAGCAGGTGACACCCGTTGCTTCACGATCAATCTCCTCCCGAGACAGCAGGTCAACGCGTTCGTTGATATTGAGGGTGTCGCCCCTGGCGAGAAGTGTCAGACGTCGTGCATCCTCGGTATCGCAATGAATCAGTACACGTGAGCCGGCATCGTCCACATCCACATCAACCGTGGTGTGCCCAACGCGTGGTGTGTTGTCTAT
>CAYULV010000419.1:0-2219 GCA_964445655.1 uncultured Granulosicoccaceae bacterium
CCCCACAACTCCCCATTGATGAAGTTTCCGATACGTCCTGCCCCGAGGCCAATTGGAAATGCCGGGGCAAAGAAATCGGCAACCTGAAAGAAGGTGCGATTGGTCTTCTTTGCATACCAATAGAAGGCGACCAGTACACCGATAAAGCCACCGTGGAATGACATGCCGCGCCAGCCATACGGACCGAAGGGGTTCAGAGCAGACAATGGATCCGATAAAAGCTGATCAGTCTGATAAAAAAGCAGCGAGCCGATCTTGCCACCCGCGATGACTCCCAGCACGATATAGAACACCGCATCGCCTATTTCATCAGGCTCCCAACCCGATCCCGGTTTTTTTGCACGATGCGTGGCGAGCCACCAACCCACCGCAAAGGCCACCAGATAGGTAATGCCGTACCAATGAATCGTGAGCGGTCCGATATCGACTGCAACTGGGTTGATGTTCGGGTATTGCAGCATGTTGGCGTTTGTCTGGCTGGCGAATGGGTAAAAGGGCAAGCTCCCGATTATACCCGCCTGCGCCGTCTATCTGAACACCGTAAAACTCAGCTATTGGGCAAGACCCGAGCGATCACACCACCGAGGTAATGCGTTTCCGGCATGGCAATGTGTACCGGATGATCAGGCCCCTGACTCAATGGCGCGAGCACTTGCAGGCCTCGGGACTTGGGCGGCGCGTTCTGTCGAACCACCTGCACGAGCTCCTTGTCACTGAGTGCTTGCGAACAACTGGCAGTCAGCAGAATGCCACCGGGCTTCAACAGACGCATGGCAAGGCGATTGTTCAGCGCGTAATGGCGTGTTCCCGCCTCTCGATCCTTGCGCCGTTTGATAAAGGCAGGCGGATCCAGCACGACAACATCAAAGCGCTCATCCGCCTTGAATAGCGCACGCATGGTCTCAACACCATCACCACACATGGCACTGAATTGTTTGCCGAAGCCATTACGCTCGGCATTTTTCGTAGCCGCAGTCGTTGCAACTTCGGATGAATCAATCGCAACGACTTCCCGTGCACCCGCCTGCGCCGCATTCAATGCGAATCCACCGAGATAGGTATAAACATCAAGCACACGACAATCCTTGACCCAGGGCGCCAAAGCGGCGCGGCTTTCCCGATGATCAAAGAACCAACCTGTCTTCTGAGATATCTCGGCAGGAACCTCGAAACTCAGACCATTCTCGACGACAACAAGATTCTCAACCGGATCACCTAAGCGCCATTCACGATAAAGCGGCAAATGTTCGAGTTCTCGCACGGAAGCATCATTGCGTAGAAGTATCGCGGTGCAATCGACAAGTGCGGCAATGTGTTCGACGATATCGTCGCAAAACACCTCCATGCCGGCAGTCGTTATCTGCACGACGCAGACATTCTCATAGCGATCCACTACCAGACCCGGCAAACCATCACCTTCGCTGTGCACCCATCGGTAATAGGGTGCCGCATAACGCCGTTGTCGCAATTCGAGCGCAGCGACCAATCGATCGCGCAGCATATCCGCAGTAAAGGGTTTGTTGGCGCGCCGACTGGTTATTCGCACTGCGATAAGAGAATGCGGATTCACATAAGCATGGCCCATGAACTGACCATTGGCACTTTCCACCACAACAGATGTGCCAGGCTCAACGCCTTTCAAAGGCGTCGCTGCAGTATCAATCTCGTTGGAGAAGATCCAGTCGTGTCCAGCGGCAACACGACGCTGCTCGCGCTTTTTCAAGCGCAATGTAGTCATCGCAATGCGATGCCGAAGAGAGTATTTTGAAGCTTATCGCTTCAGCGCAGCGAGAATCTGGTCTTCAAGCTCACCACGTATGGCAATGATTTCACCCAGACGAGAGAGATCACCCGCAAGCATCTCGACATCTTCAGCGGTTCCTTCATAGTCATCGTACTTGTCATTGAAGTCGACCAGAAAATCGGTTGTCTCTGCGATAGCCGGATACACTTCCCGTGCTACATCTTTCGCAGCCCTTCGTCGCTCCTTGCCTTCAATAATGCGCTGGTACACTTCGAAATGCCCCATCGCCGTGTAGTCGACCATGATCTGGCAGAAGCTACGTAACTGATCGGGCTTGACCGAGTGATCTTCAAGATCACGCTTGTCAAAAGAGCTGACGCCGGAAAGCTCGCAATAGCTTATTACCATTTCCTGACGCAGTTTGATCAATGAGTTGATCGTCTGTTGCAGTCGACCACGGCGTTCTACACCTTGA
>CAYULV010000420.1:0-2205 GCA_964445655.1 uncultured Granulosicoccaceae bacterium
CTTTCAACACTCATGAAATAATTCCACGCCGCAAGGTGCCCAACCAGTGGTGATGTATCAAACCCTGACAGCTCTTCTTCACCAACTGAAAACGCGATGACAGGAATGTCTTCAGCCGATACACCCTGGTTAGCAAGTTCTTTATAGAACGGTACATTGGCATCACCATTGACCGTCGAGACAACCGCTGTTTTCTTGCCCGAGCTACCGAACTGCTTGATCTCCGCGACAATACTCTGCCAGTCACTGTGACCGAATGGCGTGTAGTTGATCATTATGTCCTCTGCCGCCACCCCTTGAGCTAACAGATAAGCCTCGAGGATCTTGTTTGTCGTACGCGGATAGACGTAATCCGTTCCTGCCAGCACCCAGCGTTCGGCACCCACTTCATCCATCAGATAGTCAACTGCAGGAATTGCCTGCTGGTTCGGCGCAGCGCCGGTGTAAAACACATTCTTGGACGACTCTTCACCCTCATACTGAACCGGGTAAAACAGCAATCCATTCAATTCCTCTATAACAGGCAATACAGACTTGCGTGATACGGAGGTCCACGCGCCGAAGATCGCCGCAACCTTTTCTTTCTCGATCAGCTCTCGTGCTTTTTCAGCAAACAGTGGCCAATCCGATGCGGGGTCAACAACTACAGCTTCGAGCTGCTTGCCAAGCAAACCACCTTTCTTGTTCTGCTCGTCAATCAACATCAACATCGTGTCTTTAAGTGTTGTCTCACTGATAGCCATGGTCCCAGACAGTGAATGCAACACACCAACCTTTATCGTATCTTCAGCCTTTGCGACTGATGACAGGCCCATAGCAGAAGCCGTAAGCATCAGCGCACCGCAAAGTGGCTGACTGAAGCTGAACTTACCGAATTTACTCTTACTTGTTTTACTCAACGTATTTCTCCATCGTTTTTTTAAACTCGAACCATGAGTAATCCGAATAACGTGCCATCGAATAAATGATTTTTTTTACTATTGATTTCAGCGACTTAAGATTTTTTGCACTAGAATGTTGCAACTCCTGTCGCTCACTCCTTGTGCAACTCTTTGCACTTACGCTTCATCAGGGTGCATTTATCAAGAACAAACAGTGAAAAACCATGTCCCTAAATCAGTACGACGATATTCGTAGTGCAGTGACCAAACTCTGTGATCAATTCCCTGCAGAGTATTGGCGCTTGCTCGATCGAGAAATGAAGTATCCAAGCGAATTTGTAGCCGCGTTAACGGACGCGGGATGGCTTGCCGCACTGATCCCCGAAGCGTATGGCGGCGCGGGATTACCTTTGTCAGCTGGCGCTGCAATACTCGAAGAAATTCATCGCTCTGGTGGAAATGCGAGTGCGTGTCACGCACAGATGTACACCATGGGTACACTATTGCGCCATGGCTCCGATCAACAGAAGCAAACATATCTACCTGGCATTGCTGATGGAACACTCAGGCTTCAAGCGTTTGGTGTAACCGAGCCCTCTTCTGGTACCGATACCGGAGCGCTTGTAACCAAAGCGACTCTTGATGGCGATCACTACGTTGTCAGTGGTCAGAAAATCTGGACCAGTCGTGCCGAACACTCGGATTTGATGATCCTGTTGGTACGAACAACGCCGCTGCAAGACGAATTGAAAAAAACCCAAGGTCTGTCTGTACTGCTTGTTGATATGCGCGATGCCATTGGCAAGGGACTGACGATTCGTCCTATTCACACCATGATGAATCACGCCACCACCGAGGTTTTCTTTGACAAGCTACGCGTGCCGGTTGAAAACCGCATCGGCGAGGAAGGAAAAGGATTCAACTATATCCTGTCAGGTATGAACGCCGAACGAATACTGATAGCCGCCGAATGCATAGGTGATGCAAAGTGGTTAATCGAAAAAGCCGTGAACTACGCCAATGATCGCAGCGTGTTCGGACGCCCTATTGGTCAGAATCAAGGCGTGCAATTTCCGCTTGCACGAGCTTACGCCAATATGCGCGCAGCAGAATTAATGGTGACGGAAGCACTTCGTCTTTATGATAATGGCGAAAACCCAGGTGCCGAAGCAAATATGGCAAAGTTACTGGCAGCAGATGCATCCAATGAGGCTGCCAACGCCGCCGTACAAACTCATGGCGGCTTCGGCTTTGCTGAAGAGTATGACATCGAGCGGAAATTTCGCGAAACTCGTCTGTATCAAGTCGCTCCGATATCAACCAA
>CAYULV010000421.1:0-2202 GCA_964445655.1 uncultured Granulosicoccaceae bacterium
ACTGGTAACAACAGACACTTGTTTCAGCGCAAGTTTCTTTTCCGCGAGTGGGCCAGTCACGGCACGACCGAGAAATGTATCAAAGATGGAATGGGTATTCAGGTCATACATAACCTTATTCGATCGACTCAACAATCCCGACGTACGAAGTACTGGTCGTTCAATGCCTGCAGGCAGTTCATCTGTGAAGAAGGCTTGCGCCGCACCACACAAGGTGCAATAGGGAATACCCAGATCGCGGCCACCCAACGTGTCGTTGACCATCTCTCGAACTTCCATGATTTGTCGAGGATAGGCACGCGCTTCGCCATTGATTTCAATGCCGAATACAATATCGCTATCTTTCAGCCAAGCTGCATCTTCAGCGCTGCTGACTTTCGGGTTGTCGGCGGCTGGAATACAATTGCAACCGTCATCAGTTTTGTCATAGGCGCGATTGTCAATCAGTACACCGCCCCAAGATATCAGTCTCCAGTCAATATCTCCTGCAACAAACAGTTCATCCCAACCCGGAACATTTAGCGTAAAAATGGCACTCTTGTAGTTCAGATAGTCAGGCGGGGCAGGGATGTTCCAGGCGAGCAGGTGATTGCTTATATCGCGCCATGCGTTGTTTACATCAAACGTTTTACCCAGTAAACCTGACGCGGCGAGGGTGAGTGCTTGCTGCGGCTGTTGGCCGGCTGCAAAGCGCAGCATGTCACTGATGATCCAGGCGAGCCGAGGGTCACCCGAGCGGCCAATCGCTGCTACTGCCAGCTCCTGATTTTTGTCCCATACGGACAATGCGGTGCTGTCGATAAAGGCCACCCGAGCAGCAAACTGTATGGCTGGCGAAAGCGGTCCGTCCGGAACTGGAGGCGCTACGCCAAATTGCTCTACAACATAATCGGGCAGTGGGTTCGAATCTTGAGCGGACAGTACAGACGGCAGCATGCCGCAGAAACCTATCGCTGCTAGAAGCAGGCTATAGCCGATACGGGAATCCATTGTTGCCAAACGCCCTCGTCAAAGCGGAAATGATCAGTAGCAAGGATGAACCTCTTTAATTCTGAATGGACTACCGATTCGAAGTTCAAAAATGATTGTGACGACTGACCTATATCACCGATTGACCTTATCGCGTCTTGGTGCTTTACACCGATTTACGTCAGAACGACCTCACTGGTAGTACAGCAATCGCGGTCAAATCCTTGTGTCCGATTGAGGCAGACCCATCTGGTAACAGGAACCAGGCGATCTCGTTAGTGTGTTCGGTCGAAGACCAGAGACTAGGAGTGATCAGCTCGTTAAACTCGTTCGATACGAGTGGGACATCCAATTTAAACATTGCGATTTGTAACAGCTCTTCGATAGACGGTAGATACCAATCCGAGAACTCGTTTGCATCTGCGGCTCCGTCCTCACCGGACGTGGTGGTGTAGTCCAACGCCGCCAGCGCCGCTGGGCTTTTGCACTCTTGGTCAGCATCTTTAGCGAAAGCCTTGCCGTTAAGACGGCCGGATTGAACTTCTTCATTTGGTTTTAGCTGTACAGCAGGATTGACGAAGCCCGTCAAATTGGGTATTCCATCCAAGTCAATCTCACTGCAACCCCAGGAGATGTGATCACCAGACAGAACCTCTGGTGCATATTCCAAACCACTAGCGCCGTCATTACTTAATGCAAATACGACACCGCCGCCTGGGCCTGTTTCGCCGATATTGAAAGTAGGCGGCACATCACCGTTATCATTTTTGGAGACAGTCTCTGTGGCTTGTACAGTTTTGCTATTACATGAGGCGATCAGCATGACCGTTACTGCTGACGCGACTGACTGCCAAAATCGGTTTGTCCGGTAATATCGATTCATCGCTCTACTTTAGTATGGCTTAAACGCTTTGTTTGCATAAAACAAGCCTGCGTGAAAAGGCCGAGCAAACTGGTTTGAAATTGCCACGAAGGGCTGTTTTACTACTTTATTTCAAGGCTGATCGTGACCAATCGTGCATGGGACACGTGAAGATGCACTTTTGCGATCGTTGAAAATCTATCAATGAATTGCGAAGATTATGCCATATACGTGATCTGGCGCTGTTTCAATGGGTACGAAAGTAGTGCGCCATGAGCTTGGGGCCTGATACTTGCGTGTCCGCCTGCGATGTTCCTGCCAAGGAAACGGATTGGGTTTACGTTGGTGCTATTCCTCGCTGACAGAGCCAG
>CAYULV010000422.1:0-2194 GCA_964445655.1 uncultured Granulosicoccaceae bacterium
GGCTTGCTCAGGGCGATGCCGGTCTTCCCCTTAGCCGTTCCAGACGCTCGTATGGCACCCGTTCATGTCGGCGATGTCTGCAACGCCATGATCAGCGCAATCAATGACCCATCCACAACCGGCGAGACGATAGAACTCGTTGGTCCTGAAGAATACACCTTGCGCGAACTGGTGCAATACACTTGCGATGTCGCCGGCATCGACTCAAAAATAATCGGCTTGCCCGATTGGGCTGCGCGCTTGCAGGCACGGGTAATGGAGTGGGTTCCGGGCAAACCGTTTACTCGCGACAACTACCAGTCTTTGCAAACAGACAGCGTCGGTTCAGCCGGCACCAAGCCGCAAGCAACGTCGCTGGATGCCGTTGTCCCCCGCTACCTCGGTGCTAATGACTGGGCAGGCCAGTTACAGAAACGCCGTGCAGGTGCGCGTCGTTAAATACTAAAGGTGCTTGGAATGGATGAACCAAAGTCAGCGCAAGTTCATACACGATCAGGATGCGTTAACTAACGCTCCAGAATGCATTCTAGGATGCACTATCCACAGAGACGTCTTCCAGATAGGCGTCCATACGCTTTGTTCGCTCTTCCGAGGGTAATTCGGAAACCTCTTTGGCAAGCGCATAAAACGCATCAAGATCCTCACCAGCCTCAACATACAAAGCCGCAAATGCGGGCACATAGCGCCGGTACGTAGCTACCGCCAGCAAGCGGGCATTGTTCAATTCACGACTGAACCAGTTGTCATAACCAGAGTAGCCACCCCAGCTATCCTTCAGCGCTACATAGTTCTCGCGCATGTCATCAAACACCGCCTGCTTGGCCTCGCGCTTGGCAGACTCTTCCAACGACTGCTGGTACAAGGTATCAAGCTCGGCCCGTGTTGCTTGCAGCAGTTCGACAAAATCTTCGTTGCGTTGAAGATAGGCATCATAGGCACCGATTCGCGCTGATTCGCCGCGAGAGTCAAGCCAGCGTCTGGTTCCGTGTTGTTCAACGAACGTAGCAAACGCTTCATTGAAATTGCTATCGTCCTTGACATACAGCACCTGATGCGCGAGTTCATGAAACAGCGTACCTACAAAGCGTATGTCGCCTCCGCGCAGCATGGTATCGAGAATCGGATCATCGAACCAGCCAAGCGTTGAATAGGCGGATGCACCACCGATCGTCACGTCAAAGTTTTTTTCGCTTAGCGTGTCCGCATAACGTTGCGCATCCTCACGATCAAAGTAGCCACGATAACTGACGCAGCCGGCGACTGGGAAACACCAGGTTTGGGGTACCAATGAAAATTCTTCCGCCGCGACAACATTCCAGGTCACCGCGTCACGTCCGGTGGCAGCATAGGAGGAATAGCTATCATTGTCGGGCAGTCCGAGTTCGTCAACCGCATACACGCGCGCATCGACCAGGGTCTGCAATTGCTGGCGCAAGGTCTCATCGGTGTCCTCGCTTGAGAGCAGTTTTTCGATCGACTCACGCGATTGCATCAACCTGAGATGTCCGCCTATCGCCTGCGAGTAATAGGAGACCGTGCTACACGCACTGGTCAACAGCATGGCAAGCAACAGCGAGATTCGAATAAGCAAAGGTCGAGATAACATGCACTTAAGTGTACCATCGACGCCATGAACGACAGCCCCGTCCAATGCAGATGAATACTTATCTCGTCGGTGGCGCCGTGCGTGACGAATTGCTCGGCAAGCCTGTCGCGGATCGTGACTGGGTGGTCGTTGGCAGCACCCCCGAGGCCATGCTTGAACAAGGCTACCGACCGGTCGGCAAGGACTTCCCGGTTTTCCTGCATCCGCACACCCATGAAGAGTATGCCCTGGCGCGGACCGAACGAAAAACCGCGCCGGGCTATCACGGCTTTAGCTTCAATACCGATGTCTCTGTCACGCTGGAAGAAGATCTCGAACGTCGCGACCTGACCATCAATGCCATGGCACGCGATGCAAACGGGAACTTGATCGACCCTTACCACGGTAAACGCGATCTCGACGATCGAATACTCCGTCATGTATCCGATGCCTTTCTGGAGGACCCCGTACGCATCTTGCGCGTTGCGAAATTCATGGCCCGCCTGGCACCGATGGGATTTCGCGTTGCCGATGAAACACGCGAATTGATGAGGGCCATGGTCGCAAGTGGCGAAGTCGACAATCTGGTTGCCGAACGTGTATGGCAGG
>CAYULV010000423.1:0-2184 GCA_964445655.1 uncultured Granulosicoccaceae bacterium
CATGGTCATGCCTTCTTCGGCCAGCTCGATCATTGTGTCGAGCACCTCTTTGATCATCTCAGGATCCAGCGCCGATGTTGGCTCATCAAACAACATGATCCGCGGCCGCATGCACAAGGATCGCGCAATAGCCACACGTTGTTGCTGACCACCTGAAAGCTGTCCGGGATACTTATTCGCTTGATCCGGAATTTTCACCTTTTCAAGGAAATGCATCGCCGTTTCTTCGGCTTCTTTCTTGGGTGTTTTCCGCACCCAAATCGGAGCCAAAGTACAGTTCTCAAGGATCGTCAGATGCGGGAACAAGTTGAAGTGCTGGAAACACATGCCAACTTCGGACCGGATCTTGTCGATGTTCTTAAGGTCCGAAGACAGGACTGTGCCGTCAACTTCGATCAGCCCTTTTTGATGCTCTTCCAGCGCGTTGATACACCGGATCAGCGTCGACTTTCCCGACCCCGATGGCCCACAGATAACGATCCGTTCACCACGGTAAACGGTAAGATCAATATCACGTAGAACGTGGAAACTGCCGTACCATTTATTCATGTTTTCGACGGAGATCGCGACTTCGTCAGATACTTGCATTTGTGCAGATTCAGCCATCATGGCCTCCTATCGATGATCGGTCGCAAGACGGCGTTCCAGCCATTGCGAATATTGAGAAATGCCGTAGCAAACGACAAAGAAAAGAATGCAGGCAAAGAGGAACAGTTCCCAATACACCCCATTCCATTCAGTCGATGCCAGAATGGGTCCGCGGATCATGCCGATGATATCGAACATCGAGATGACCGAAACCAGCGTCGTATCTTTGAACAAACCAACAGCAATGTTGACGATGCCAGGGATGGAAATCTTCAACGCTTGCGGCAGGATGATCAAACGCATGGCCTGCGCATAATCCAGCCCCAATGAATCAGCCGCTTCGTATTGTCCCTTTGGCAACGCAGCCAAACCACCCCGGATCACCTCGGCGATATAAGCCGCCGAAAACATCGTGATCATGATCACGACGCGCAAGAACAAGTCTGTCTTGGATTCAGGTGGGAAGAAATACGACAACATGACTGACGCCACGAACAGCAACGTAATCAACGGCACGCCGCGAATAAATTCGATGAAGATAACGCACAGCCATTTGATCAACGGCATGTCTGACTGACGACCCAATGCAAGCGCAATACCCAGTGGCACAGACAACGACACACATGTCGCACCCAGCATGATATTCAACATGAAACCGCCAAGGTCACGACTCGGAACCGCAGATAGCATCGCAGAGTCAGACGCGCCTTCGGGGATCAAAAATCCGCCCACTTGCCACACGAAGAAAGCTGCAAAAATTCCACCAAGGAAACCTGCGGCAAAACTTGATGCGACAAGTTTTTGATAGACCAGTGCAGCAGCAACAACACCTGCAAACGCAACGATTGGGACCAGAACGCTACCACCCCAGATCAGCCAAAAGGCCAAAAACGGGTAGATTGCTGTAAAGATCAAAAGCTTGCGCGGAAGGTCAAAGAAAAGAACCGGTGCGAGTGCGGCGAGAAACAGCAAGAAAGCCAGGTTCGGGCGCCAGTATTGATCCCCTGGATACTGAAATCCATAGAGCAACTGATTCCAACGCTCGGTCAGAACCGAGAAACACGCCGCAGAGCGTCCGTCCAAAATTTCGCGACATTCAGCGAGGCTGCTCGTTGTCCACAAGCCGTTAAAAATCCACGGGACCGTTGAGTTTAGGATCAAGTAGATCACGTACAACGCAATGAGCGTTAACAATCCATTTGCAGGTGTCGCAAATAGATTTTCGCGCAACCATTTCACAATACCAGTCTCCGCCGTAGGTGGCGGTGAGGGTGGTAGTGCTTCGGTGCGAACGAAGGAGATATTAGCGTCAGTCATGGATCAGCGCTCCTTCAACTTAATGGATGAATTGTAGACGTTCATGAACGTGGAAATCAGCAAAGAGATCGTCAAATAGAACAGCATCAGCAGCAAAACACATTCGATCGCACGACCGGTCTGGTTCAGGGTGATACCTCCGAGGGTCGCGGTGATATCGGCATAGCCGACCGCGATGGCCAGAGACGAGTTCTTGGTGATGTTCAGGTATTGCGAAATCAGCGGCGGAATAATGACCCGTAGTGCCTGAGGCAAAACCACGAGGTTCATGATCCGGCT
>CAYULV010000424.1:0-2183 GCA_964445655.1 uncultured Granulosicoccaceae bacterium
AACAAAATAAGAGCTAACATTTGATGCGATAACAACAGCGAAGTGGGCCAGTTAGGTTCATTTGTTAGCTTGACAAGCTAAGAGTGGTGTTTGTCTTAGGCGTCAACATTCAGACACCGGAAACACAACCGCATATCAGTTTCAAGCAACCGATATCGGATCAACAGATTTGACGCCTATTTTGTTTAACGATTCCTTATCGACTGAAGATTCATTAGCTGCATCCATGGTATCCTCGGCAAACGCGAGTAGCATAAGCTGCTCTCTGACCGCAGGAAGATCTTCATCATCGATAGAACGACTTAGCTTATCAAGTCTAGTGGTCAACGTTTTCCAATCCAGAGAAGCCTCATCGGCCTTGAAAATCTTGCTCACCTCTGTCTGATGGTGGTCACTAGTGATAAACATTTCCTCATACATTTTTTCGCCGGGACGAATTCCCTGTTCAACAATTTCAATGTCATCGGGATTTCCTGTATCACGACTCAGCTTTTTGCCATACAGCCTTACCATCGATATCGCAAGCTCCTCGATACGCACCGGCTCACCCATATCGAGTACAAATACATCGCCACCTTTAGCTATCGCGCTAGATTGCAGCACTAACTGCGCGGCCTCAGAAATGGTCATGAAGTAACGAGTCATCTTACTATGTGTCAACGTTACCGGGCCGCCAGATTGAATCTGGTGACTGAATTTCGGTACAACCGAGCCTGACGAACCTAGCACATTGCCAAAGCGCACCATTGAGATACACATACGATGAGAGAGTTGAGCCTGCGCCTGAAGAATCATTTCCGCGACCCGTTTCGTCGCACCCATCGCGTTGGTTGGACGAACAGCTTTGTCGGTAGAAACCAGTACGAAGTCGGAAACTCCATTTTCGAGTGCAGCCTTTAGCAGACGTAACGTACCAAATACATTGGTCCGCGCTCCCTGGTCAGGTTGGGCCTCCACAATTGGTACATGCTTGTAGGCAGCGGCATGATAAACCGTATCGATTTTTTCTTCTCGTATCAGGCGACGCAAGTGGCTGGCGTTCATCACTGTTCCCAGCACGGGTCGAAACTCAGGAAAATCCCGGCTCTTGTCTTCCGCCCGTAGATTCTTAAGTTCCTCAGTGATGTGATAAAGATTCTCTTCACTGTTATCGAACACGACAAGCTTGATGGGGGATAGATGCATAATTTGCCGGCAGAGTTCAGAACCGATTGAACCACCACCACCGGTTACGAGCACACGGCGCCCCTCAACCTTGCGTGCAATGAGTTGACGATCCGGATGAACTTCAGGACGACCCAAAATATCGTGAATGGAGATATCGCGAATTTCATCAGCGCGTGCGCGGCCAGTGATGATTTCATCAAGTCCTGGCAAGGTCTGCACGGGTAAATCAAGTTGTTCCATACGGCTTAGAACCCGCTGGTAGTCGTTGCCACCGATCGACGGCATTGCCAGCACAACACGATTAACCTCATATCGCTTAAGTGAAGTTTTCAAGTCAGCGATATCGCCAACGAGCACTGGCAAACCAAATAACGTCGAGCCACGGAACTTCGCATCATCATCAATGAAAACAACTGGTCTATAGGTTCCATTCTCAGCAAGCAGGTTCATCAATTGCCGCCCACCAGCGCCTGCGCCAAAAATGGCAATCGGCTCACCTTTCACGGAATCCTGATATAAACCTTGCCACAAGATCCGAACACCACTGCTTCCAATCAACAACAAGGCTGCGTAAATCACAAACAGAGATCGAGGATTGGAACGCTCTGGCGGGAAAAGATAGATCATCATCACCAATGCCAAAGCTGAAACAAAACAGCCTTTGATCAGTTGCCTGAACATGCGATTGTTCGTTGACCTGATTATCCATCGATAAATACCCAGACCGCTAAACAAGGCCGCAGTGATAACTGGCATCAAGATAAAAATATGCCAAGTAGTTTTGAAATCAGTGAAGTAGTCGCCGTGGCGAAGCGTGTAAGCGGCCCAAAGAGACACCACCACTAAAATCGAATCAACCGCAATGCTAAGTGCTTGCTTTCGGCCACGGCCGGTATTCGAAAGATTGGTCAGCAACGCGTCAAACGTAGCTGAGAAACGTTGTGGGACCTGTGATGACTTGGAATCCATTTTCATAGTGTCGGCACGCCATGACCTTTATACCAAAGCATAAATAC
>CAYULV010000425.1:0-2155 GCA_964445655.1 uncultured Granulosicoccaceae bacterium
GCCTGTGAGGTCCTTGATCGGTTGGTCTGAGGTGATGGTATTCAGACCTGAGTCTATAACTAGATCATTTCGGTCAACTACATGTGTGTTTCGACTTTTGGAGGGATGATAATCCGGTGGATGGTAGGTCGGCGCAGAGACACTGCCTGGGGTTTTATCATCGATCAATAGTGCGGCCTTTCTATTGCTAACCTGCACATGCCAAGTGATAGATTTTATGTCACGTTGTTCAAGAGTGATTTCGCGAACCGGCATGTCGTCTTCGTATTCGAATATGCGAAACCGTTGCGCTACCTTTTTTATTTTGCCGTCTTTTTTGTACGTTTCACCAGCACCGGGAATCTGGTATGGTGATTCTGCGCCAATTAAATAGGTACTTGGATCACCGATATCCAATGGTGCGTTTCCCAAACGCGCCACACCAATTGCCGGATGAATGGCATAGGTTTTCTTTGAAATGTCAGACATTTTCGTATTCCTGTTCAACCGAAATTAGCGGTGCCGTACTGACTGCGAATGGGGTAGTGCACACCAACCTGCGCGGTAATATTTACATTGGCTTGACGTTCGAATACAACAACGCAATCGGATCCGCCAAACTGGAAGAAAGAAAACATATCTCCTTTGTCCAGCGTCCAGCCTGCATCAACCTGCTCGGCCATTTTTTGATTTAGAAGGTCAACTTGTTGTGAGTAACTGGCCCCTTCTGATTCTTCTTTTGTCAGCGTAAATGGTGCGTGTTCAGGCCCAGGTCGGGTGAACACGACAGATGAAACCTGAGCCATGCCCATTGGTAGTACTGCGACTTTGCCGAAGTGTTCTGTTTGTACTACAAGTAAGCCACGACATTGCACAAACTGGTAACCGGTCGAGTCATCCGCATCAAGATAACGTTTGGGGATAACGGCATTGGCGAGGTCACCGTTAGGCATAATCGCCCCTTGTTGTTTTAACTCTACTTCAAGATACACTTGCCCAGGTATGAAACGTGCCTCGATGACTGTGCCAGCGACCGGTGTATGAAGCCGGTGATAATCGTAGGTATTCAAAAAGCTGTGACAGAATTTCCCACCGATGAAGTCAGCACTATGCGCGCTATCATTCAGGAGTTCCTCAATGGACCATTCGATGTGTTTGACAACAATAGACGGCGGGTTGTGTGTTGATACTGTCCACTGGCCAACATAAGTAGACTCTGCAGGAAACACAATGACCCGGTCGTCACTCTTTTGCGCTACTGGGCGCATGGTGTCAATATCAGAAAATTGTCGAGCGAAAAAATCGTTGAACGTAGCGTACTGTCCTGGATCTTTATCGTAATCCTGATAGTTGTATTCGGGCGCATCTTTAAAACTGCTTAACAACTTTGCAGAGTCTGGTGTATCCAGAAAGCTCCCCCATTCCAGCGCAAAATCATGAAGCCAGGCTGAAAGCGGGGTTAACGTCCTGCCCTCGATAGGTGTGATGGGGCTTTGTAAGTAATCCAATTCTCGCAAATTGAAATAGTAGTAAAACTGTACGATTCTCAAGTAGACAGTTCTTTCATGCATGACCACTCCATCAGTCGTCCAGTGTCTTATTTCAGGTATCCAAGTCACCAGCTTGTCGACATAAAAATAAAACTGATCGAGTGTCCTTATTTGACTTATTTCAGGAATGTTTTGACTTGCGACAAACAGGATCGCGGATTCAAAATTTCCCTGATAGTGTTTTTCTTCAATGAGTTTTTTTAGTTCTATTGTGGCTGCCTGTTTTGGAGAGTAACTACAGTCACGCGTTGGTAAGTCCGTAAGAAATTCAGACTCGTGGCCTTGAGCGGCGTGTAGGTTCGGTGCTATAGCTCCGCTTTCGGCGTCGTGTGTGCCGGTACGTGCAATAGGTGCGCGACGCCGATCATTACTTGGTTTTATATCTTTCGATTGCACGGTTATATTTTCAGTTGTTGGTATGTGGTAAGAAATCTGACAATGATTGAATCTCAACACGTAATGAAGAGCGCGACGACCCTAGCATAGGAGCCGTAGCCTAAGGGCAGCGCTTTTAAACAATCGAATGAATTCGACTAATTGACAGGAGTGATTTAATTCATGGTCAGGGTTATGGATGTGTCTTGTTTCCTTATGTAGTTACGCGTTTTGATCAAGCCTTGGGTGAT
>CAYULV010000426.1:0-2108 GCA_964445655.1 uncultured Granulosicoccaceae bacterium
TTGCGGGGTCGCGAACGAGTGGCGGATTTCCAGTAAGAGCGTAAAGATCGCGGAGAGGCTGTGAATAAATGCATGGGAGCTTATTGCCCGACTTCTCCAAGAGATGTTTTTTTGAAATCGAGTTTTCGGGCGGGTGGTAGTTGAATCATTGCCTTTGGCAGGCAAAGGCCTCAGGCTCACATGCCTGCTGGAGTCTGATCAGGCTCTTGCCCGGTGGATTTTAACTTGTCATTAACACCTCCAAGTAGTTCCTGCCTGTTTTCTTGTCCTCCAAATTCATAAATCGCCGAAAGTTGTAAGACAACGCATGCCAAAGCACCTGTGCCTTTGCTTTGGCTAACCCGCGCACCGAGAATTGAATCAGGCCCTGATTGCGACACACCGCGTTAGGAAACTCCGCCGCTGGAGCACGCTGCCGATAAATGGCCTGAGCCTCTACGGTTCCCATTCGCTTACGAAACCCCGTGAAATATTCATCCTCTTGCGGCTTGGCAGCATAAGGATCTTTCCCCTGTTCAAGCAACTTCTTTTCGTTGAATAACTTCCCGTAGAACCGAGTGCCATGCGCTTCGAGATGCGATACACCATCTTTCTTGCTGAAACCTCCGTCAGCCAGATATTGCTCAGGGCGACAATAGTCTTCGCAAACTTCATCGTACATCGGAGCCAGCAATGAAGCATCCGAGCCCTCGTTGTTAACGTCGGCTTTAATGATCACCAATGCTTCGGCATCGTTGGCGAATTGAACGTTGAGCGCCGGACGAAAACCGTTGTCGCCCATCTTCATTCGCCGGGCCTCGGGGTCGGTCGTTGACGCACGGGGGTCACTTGTCTTATTTTTCTCGCTCATACCCTTGTTGCGTTTGGCGTGCCGCCGCTGCATCTCTTCCATTTCAAGACACGCCGCTTCCAGACGATCTAGTCGTTGGCGCGCGGACCGTTCACGTGCCCCTTTCTGGCCCGGGGTCTGATCATCATCGTCTTCATCATCGAGCTGATTCAGAAAGGCTTCAGCCGATGCACGAGATTCCTCAAGAGAACCTTGACGGCGGAAGGAGCCCTTACCTGCGTGGGCTCGCACTCGCATGCCGTCCTGAGCAATTGTTTCGAGCTTGATCAAGCCGTTGAGATGTAGTAAGGCAATGGAGTCGGTAAGAATTCGATCTAAAAGCGCGCTGTGTTGTGTGCGAAAATCACAGATAGTGTGATAGTTGACCGAGACTTCACCGCAGATCCACATGTAGGCGAGGTCACGTTTGCAAAGCTCGTTGATCCGGCGCCCGCTGTTTTCCCCTTCGAGCGTTGCAAAAAGCCACAATTCAAAAAGGATTCGTGGATCAATCGGTGTGCGACCGAGGTTATCGCGCGTGGCTTTAATGCCAGCGTAGAGCTCCGACAGGTCGAGCGATTCGCAATAAGCAACCACTGTTCGCACCAAGTGGTCTTCTCGAACCAATTGATCAAGCGAACGACCAAACATTTCGGCTTGATGACGTTGCGGAAGTTGGACTCGGGCATCGCCACGTTGTTCTTGCATGCTTTTAGTATTCATACAAGAAATTTAGCGCCATGGAACCTTACAAGCAATCGCTCTTCTAAATATTCACAGCCTCGGAGCGATCAACGACTTACACGATATCTGAATTGAAGCTTAGCCCGCCGCTGCTGAAGGTAGTGCCGAAGGTGCGTGATACTTCGGTCACTTGGTAACAGGCGCTTTGAAACAGCGGCGCGGTCAAACTTCCCAGCGGGTGAATAAAAGCGCCCCAGATCATGTCGTTGTTGATGCAGTATCGCGCGTCAAGAGCTCGGTCAAAATTGGCATTCATACACTGCAACAGCGTCGATTCGGGCACGTCTTCGGTCGATGCGATTGGCGTCATCACCCGCATGCGATTATGGGTCTCGTCGGTGACGCATAACACGCGCATGTCGTTGACCAAAAACTGCCAGTAACCAAGCTCGCCCTGCACGTCATCGCCAATGGTGCGGATGATCTGATCCAGACGCGTGTTGTTCATCTCAGGTTGGGACATAGATACCATCGCCAATTCCTCCGAAGTTTTTACTGAGACTAACTTTCACTACCACTGTCGCTTCACAGACTC
>CAYULV010000427.1:0-2108 GCA_964445655.1 uncultured Granulosicoccaceae bacterium
TTCGGCATACCGCCGGAGTTCAGAGCCTTGACCAATGGTGATCTGATGGGTATCCCCACACCGGTGATCATTGTCGCCGTGATTGCACTACTGTGTTGGATCGTGCTGAACAAGACGCCATTGGGCGAATATTTGATGGCGGTCGGTGGAAACCAGGAGGCCGCCAGAATCGCCGGGGTGCCGGTGGCGCGCACCAAAATCTCCGCGTTTGTCATCTCGGGTGTGCTTGCCGCAGTTGCGGCACTTATCCTGGTGGGGAGACTCGGTGCCGCTGAGCCGACATTGGGTACGCTTTGGGAACTTGACGCGATAGCCGCAGCAGCGATCGGTGGCGCATCACTGATGGGCGGCAAGGGCAGTATCGTCGGGACCATTCTTGGCGCGATAATTCTGGGCTCTCTGCGTAACGGCCTGACACTTATGAATGTACAAGCTTTCTATCAATTGTTGGCAACAGGAATTATCATTATCGCAGCCATGCTGATCGACAGCGCAACCCGAAAAACCGGATGAACAAAATTGGAGCCCATGACCCGAGAGCGGTCGGTGCGCAAATTAGGATGCAGATCCCAAACTTGACGCCGCTTGAGGCGCAAGTGCTCGACTCGATGACCAGCCGTACTGATTTTGCCGAGACAACCGGTCTGAAAGAGGTGGCAATCGGCGCAAACGTCTCTGAGGCAATGATCGTCAAGATCGTGAAAAAACTGGGCTTTAGCGGGTTTCGTGAATTCAGAAGTGCGCTGACTACCTACAACAGTTCCGAAACTGCGGGGCTGTACAGCGAAATATCACCCGACGATACGTCAAGGGAAATTGTAGAAAAGGTCTTTCGCACCGCCAAGCAAGCCCTTGAGGAGACCTTGGCAATATTGGATATTACGGCTTTCGACCGAGCTGCTTCGTTTTTACATGGTGCTCGGCATCGCGACTTCTACGGTATCGGTGGCTCTGCCCAGATCGCGCGCGATGCCTCGCACAAATTTTTACGTATCGGCTTACGTGCCAGTGTTCATGATGATGCACATATGATGTTGATGTCGGCCTCTGTGTTGGGTCCAGAGGACTGTGTTCTGGCGTTCTCACATTCGGGCACCACACGAGCCGTGCTTGAACCACTGCAGATTGCACGTGATAAAGGTGCGCGTACCATAGCGATAACCAACTACGTGGACTCACCGATCAGCTCACTGGTGGATGTGGTGCTGTGCTCAACCGCTCAAGGATCGCCACTACTGGGGGAAAACGCGGCTGCCCGCATAGCCCAGTTAAGTATTCTGGACGCGCTGTTTGTCGTGATCGCGCAACAGAATGCTGAATTTTACGAGAGCAATCTATCCAAGACCATGAACGCAGTCGGATCAAAACGAGCAAAATGACGACAGCCGATGAAGATCACACCAGCTCGCAGCCAGCCGTGGTCGTGGTACTCGGTAGTCTTCATTACGACATCATGGTTGAGGCAACGCACCGACCGGTCAAGGGTGAAACCGTAACTGGCGATTGCTGGTACCCCAAGTTTGGCGGTAAAGGCGGAAACCAGGCGGTAGCTGCAAAAATACACGGCATCGACACTCGCCTGGTCAGCGCAACCGGCACGGACAATTTTTCTGACTATCTCAGAGCACGGCTTGAGGATGCCGGAATATCCGGTGAATACGTCGCGCAACTCGATAAGACTGCAACGGGTATGAGTGTGGCGATACAAGACGCCGAAGGCGACTATGGCGCGGTTATCGTATCGGGCGCGAATCTGGCCATTCCGGCCGATTTATTGGAACACTCGGCGCTATGGAAGAATGCAGCCGTATTGCTTTTACAAAACGAGGTGCCGGAATCGTTAAATATCCTTGCGGCAAACAAGGCAAAAAGTCTTGGCTTGACGGTTTGCATCAATGCGGCACCTGCACGTGATATGTCACCCGAATTCCTGTCTCTCATCGATGTGCTTATTGTCAATGCAGTTGAAGCTGAAGCACTGGGCAGTATCGCGGTGAACTCTCTTGATACGGCTTCGCTGGCAGCGATGGAACTATCAAGACGTTTCCCGACGGTCATTGTGACTGCGGGCGGTGATGGCGTGGCTGCCTGCTCAACGCACGGTGATG
>CAYULV010000428.1:0-2104 GCA_964445655.1 uncultured Granulosicoccaceae bacterium
GTTCGAGAGTAGCGACACGGTAGTCACTCCCTCCTGGCTGCAATTGGGTAATACAAGTCATGCCGTGCGCACCATCGTCAGAATGGACTACCACGAAACGGCACCACCAAGAACCTCTCTGACGTTGCTGTTCTTTTTTTCCTTGTTACTGATTCTAGGTGCTGGCTTTCATCTGTATCGTGGATCGTTGCCACCACCGCTTGCGTGGATCATTTTATCGACAAGCCTTCTGCTGACGTTGATCATCGCCTGGTTTGCCTTTGTCGTACCGAGCCAGTTTCGTCTGGATATCACCCTTGTCGATGGCAATCAGTTGCAGGTATCACGCACCAGCAAGTCCGAACTCGAAGAAATCTATCAAGCCCTGGCGCATGCCATGGACTGGCATCGGGGTGTCGAGAATCCCCTTGACTGAGTTTGATCCGCACGTGTTTGCAGATCGCCTACCGCAACCATAAAGGTGTCAATGCGATAGAAACGCTGGAGTTTGATGACGATGGCTTGGTGGTTCGGGCAAGTGCCTGTCATGCACCCGAGTTGGATAGGCCGTCAGACTGATTCCGGTTTGGTCTTGCCCGCAAAAAATTTTCCAATCATCTCGCCGATGCCCTTGAGCATGCCAATGGCGCGTGCCAGAAAATAGACATAGTAGAACCGTAGCGCATCGAACATTGATACCGCTGTGTCACTTCGCGTAAGAACCCGATAACTATAAGCAAGTGGGAAGGCAAGGGAGAGCAGAACTGCAGCTCCCACCAGTAACCACTTGGCGGTAAGCAGCGACACGACAAATACACAAGCGAGCAGTAGTTGAAAGAACGGCACGATGTAACTCGGGTATTCACGTAGCGGTATCTTCCGTCCTTCCAGAGCTGCAAGATTGGAACTGCCGCGCCAGATTTCCTTTTTGAACAGCTGGGTAAACGTCATGTCTTCACCGAGGTGTTTGAAATCTGCACCGGAGGTCAGCATCAGCGTTCCGTGTTGCGACAAGGCTTGTGTGAAGTACACGTCTTCACACGTTATCAGCTGTTCTGGAAAGCCACCGACGCGCTCGAAGTCTTCGCGCCGCACGAGTAGATTCTGACCGGTTGTTGAACCGACGAGGCTATCTTTGGTGATTCGCACGATGGCCGTTCGTACCCTTTCGGTCACGGGTGCATTGTTGTCGCAGCGCTGCGCTGCGGCGGCCAGAATATGCGGTCCACGCTCAAGGGTTGCCAGCATTTCGTTCAACCAGTTTTTACTCAGCGCAACATCAGCATCAATGAACGCAAGATAGTCACCACTGGTGGCGTCTGCGCCGATATTTCTTGAGCGTGAAATCGTGCCTGTTGGGTCGACCTGCATGACCGTGAGTTTCGGCAATGGTGCCGTTGTCTCTGAGAACTTCATGGCAGCCACAGCCTTATCATCTGCTTGCGCGGCGACCAGTACCTCGATGTCTTCACAGGCATAGTCAAGCGCTGCAATCGAGTCGAGGGTCTCTAACAGAAGCTTGTATCGGTTGCCACAGGGAATGACGAAGGAAACTTTGACACCCATTTTTTGTGCAGTTCCTGCCGTTATGAAGCGGTGGATGGTAGCGCAAAAGCTTCGCTTGAAACTTAGGCGGATTTGAAGTTTTCAGATTTGTTACGGTTTCAGCTCGTGTAGAACCGTGCGCTTAAGTGAAGTCATCTGGAAAATTCACGTCGTAGTCGATAATCAAGGGCGCGTGGTCCGAGAACAGTTTGTCGCGATAGACGCGCGTGCGAGACACCTTTGGCGCGAGATCATCAGTAACAATCTGATAGTCGATGCGCCATCCCACGTTGTTTGCTCTTGCCTGTCCGCGTTGCGACCACCAAGTGTATTCATGTTCCTTTTGCGGTAGCTGACGGAAGGCATCAGTGTAGCCGTGATCATCAAACAGCTCGCTTAGCCACTGACGTTCTTCGGGCAGAAAACCTGAATTTTTACGGTTGCCGCGCCAATTGCGAATGTCTGCTTCGGTGTGTGCGATGTTCCAGTCACCGCAGACCACAGCAGTTCGGCCCGCGGCTTTGAGTTTTTTCAGGTGTGGCAGAAAGGCGTCCATCATGCGGATTTTGAATGCCTGGCG
>CAYULV010000429.1:0-2093 GCA_964445655.1 uncultured Granulosicoccaceae bacterium
ACGAATACACGCTCTCGGAAATCCGACGTGCCGCTGCTACCGGTATCTATGATATCCGCGGCGGTGGCGCAAAACGTCATTTACCACATTTCGATGATCTGCTATTCCTCGGCGCTTCCATGTCGCGCTATCCACTGGAAGGCTATCGCGAACGCTGTGGCACCGATGTCATTCTCGGTAACTTGCATGCGAGCAAGCCGATAAAACTCAAGATACCGATCACCATCGCCGGCATGAGCTTTGGCTCACTATCGGGACAAGCCAAGGAAGCACTTGGACGCGGTGCCAACATCGCCGGCACATCAACGACCACCGGCGACGGTGGTATGACCCCGGAAGAACGAGGACACTCGGAACAGTTGGTTTACCAGTATCTCCCCTCTCGCTACGGTATGAATCCAGACGATTTACGCAAAGCCGACGCGATTGAAATTGTTGTTGGACAAGGTGCAAAACCGGGTGGCGGTGGCATGCTACTGGGTCAGAAAATCAACGACCGCGTTGCCGAAATGCGCTCATTGCCCAAGGGCATTGATCAACGTTCCGCTTGTCGACACCCTGACTGGACAGGCCCGGATGATCTGGAAATCAAAATCCTCGAACTTCGAGAAATCACCAACTGGGAAAAACCGATCTACATAAAAGTGGGTGGCGCACGACCTTACTACGACACCGCCCTTGCCATAAAAGCCGGCGCTGACGTGGTGGTGGTTGATGGCATGCAAGGTGGCACCGCCGCCACGCAAGAGGTCTTTATCGAACACGTCGGACAACCGACCCTTGCCTGCATCAGACCTGCCGTACAAGCATTGCAGGATCTCGACATGCACCGCAAAGTGCAACTGGTCGTCTCTGGCGGTATCAGAAACGGTGCTGATGTCGCGAAAGCACTTGCGCTCGGCGCTGATGCGGTGTCGATTGGCACAGCCGCATTGGTCGCTCTGGGAGACAACGATCCACGCTGGGAGTCCGAGTATCAAGCACTCGGCACGACAGCAGGCGCCTACGATGACTGGCACGAAGGACAAGATCCTGCTGGTATCACCACACAAATACCGGAACTTGCAAAGCGGCTCGATCCGGAACAAGCCGGTAGACGTCTGGCCAACTACCTCAAAGTAATGACCTTGGAAGCCCAAACCATTGCGCGCGCCTGCGGCAAGAACCATGTGCACAATCTTGAGCCCGATGATCTGGTTGCACTGACAGTCGAATCAGCCGCCATGGCTGGCGTCCCCTTGTCCGGAACCAACTGGGTACCGGGCCAAACCCCTCTATAGAATTCATCACATACAGGAGTCCAGCATCATGGCAGTCAGCCTTGCAAAATTCGCCAAAGACAAGGGCGTTAAATTTTTCCTGTTCAACTTCACCGATCTGTTTGGTATTCAACGCGCCAAACTCGTACCGAGCGAAGCGGTCTCTGGCATGCAAAAATCCGGGGCAGGTTTTGCAGGCTTCGCCACCTGGCTGGACATGACACCAGCACACCCGGACATGTTGGTCATGCCAGATCCCAAGTCCGCCATCCAGCTCCCCTGGAAACCCGAAGTCGCCTGGGTTGCCGGTGACCCATGGATGAATGGAGAGACCGTCGCTCAAGCACCACGTGTGGTCTTGAAGCGATTGATGGAAGAATCGATCGCTAAAGATTACTTGATGAAGTCAGGCGTTGAGCCTGAATTCCACCTCATCTCGGCGGATGGCACTGATATCTCCGATGAACGTGATACGCAGGAAAAGCCTTGCTATGACCAATCAGCGATCATGCGTCGCTATGATGTGATCAGTGAAATCTGTACCACCATGACTGCATTAGGCTGGGGGCCTTATCAAAACGATCACGAAGATGCTAACGGACAATTTGAAATAAACTGGGATTTCAACGATGCCGTAACCACCGCGGATCAGCACAGTTTCTTCAAATTCATGGTCAAGGAAATTGCTGAAAAGCATGGACTGCGAGCCACCTTCATGCCCAAGCCCTTCAGCAATCTAACGGGCAACGGTTGTCATGTACATATATCGGTCTGGGACAAGAAAGGTCTCGACAACCATTTTGATGACAGCGAAGGTGAGCTTGGCTTGTCGTC
>CAYULV010000430.1:0-2090 GCA_964445655.1 uncultured Granulosicoccaceae bacterium
AACACCTGCAATTGTCCGAAGACGTCGGCATGGTCAATCTATCGCACTTCGCCATAATCGATGTCAAAGGTGCAGATGCCGAAGCACTGATGGAATACACCTGCGTAGCCAAGGTCGGTGGTGATACCCCGGTTGGCAAAGGCGTCTACACACATTTTCTTGATAAGGTGGGCGGCGTTCGTGCGGATCTCACGGTTATCCGAATGGCTGATGATCACTTTCGCGTGATCGATGGCGGTGATGCCGGTAACCGTGATCTCGTCTGGTTACAACGCATGAGTGACGACCATGGCTACCCGGATGTTGAGATAAGCGATCGCACAACTGAATACTCTTGTCTGGGCATTTGGGGACCGAATGCTCGTACCACACTGCAAGCAGTTGTCGACGAACCCGATGCATTGACCAACGAGAATTTTCCCTTCGCCGCCGTACGCACCATAAAAATCAATGGGATCAATGTAGCCGCCTTCCGCATATCCTACGTCGGTGAACAAGGTTGGGAATTGCACTTTGACTACGATGACGGTCTGGCCGTCTGGGATGCACTAGCAGAAAAAGGCGTCACACCGATAGGGGTTGAAACCTACGCCAATAGCCGACGTCTGGAAAAAAGTCTGCGCCTGCAAAATGCGGATCTGTTGACCGAATACAATCTGTACGAAGCAGACTTGGCACGACCCAAAATCAAGGCGGCTGAATTTCATGGCAAGGACCACTACGTTGCCCAACGTGCGCGTGAGCATCAGCCTGCTTATCTTTGCACAATGACCATGCAAGAGCATACCGATGCCAATGGTATTGCCCGCTACCCAGTTGGCACCTGCCCTATCATGGACAAGACTAGCGGTGAAGTGCTGATCGATAGTGAAGGCCGGCGTTCCTATACCACCAGCATTGTTTTTGGACCAACAATCGGCAAGAACATCGCTTTAGGCTACCTGCCGTATGACTACTGCAAGGAAGGACAAGAGTTGATGATCGAATACTTTGGCGAGCAATACTCGGTCATTGTTGAATCAGTCGGCTACAAACCGCTTTATGATCCGGCGAATGAAAAACCTCGCTCTTGAGTATCGTTTGTTAGAAATAATTTCGGGTTGGACAATTAAGCCAGGTATCGCATCTATTCATACTGCTGCGATACCTGCTTTTCGATTTCATATTCTTCCAAGCGGCGCAAAGTTAGGGTGTCCAATGACAAACACCCGACGCACGACGCACGCACGCATTATTTTCTAAACATAATGTAAGGGTTAGCCAACAAAATAAAGCGATCATTTTTGATCTGATTTAATAACTATCGAATCGCTGACACAGGGCATGGTCTGTCGAACCATTTTGCTCACACCGTCTACCCTGATGCTGTAAATCCGCTAGCTACCCAGGAAATCAATCGCCTGAAAATCCCGGTACCAACGTTGATAAAAACGAGATATCAACCACAGATCCTGCACTTCAGCACGGTGAATAGCTGGTTTTAAACTGCTAAGTAACTTTCTTAAAGCAGCCACTCCTTGCACATCCAACAAACGTCCACGTCAGCCAGTTAACAGCTGCAACTTGATCAAATAAAGCATGGTTGATCAAAGCGAATCTCAAAACACTCTAACTCGACTAACAATACCATTTACGATAATTTGCTATTAAAATCAGAAAGGCGCCTCATTCTTCAAATGAAGCGCCCAATGTCTGCAGGTTTAGTCAGCCCATGGACCTGCCGAAGACTTGATATGACCTCTGTTATTCATTAAATGAATTGGACTGTTAATCATTGAATGAGCCTATGAAAAAGATATCAAATTCGATACCTCAATTGCTCATCTCGATCCGTCGCCAGATCCCTGCCGCGACACTGATCTTGTTGACAGCCTGCAGTGGTGGCACCGAGTTCCTGGATGAAAATCAACTTGACCAGGACATTGATATCGCGGCCGCAACCGCCAGCGCCGATCTCTATCTGATTATCGGCCAATCCAATTCAGCCGGCAGAGATATCAATTTCGACCCTGCCGGTGCCGATGCGCCCTCCAGCGAGGTACTGCTATTTACCGATGGGAATACATTTGAAACGGCCACACAACCGCTCA
>CAYULV010000431.1:0-2058 GCA_964445655.1 uncultured Granulosicoccaceae bacterium
ACATCATGCATATCTTGATCGACAAACATCCGGTTAGTCATGTCGTCAGCATGCGGCCGAGCGCGGCAGCCTACCTGTCTTTGTCAATACGTATTGCAAGGGCCTGTCAGGTAACGGCTCTGGTGAGTACACCGGATGGATGGCTGCGGCAGGATGCCGCGATTGAAAACGTGCAGATTGGTTGCGAGGTCTGATGTGGCTACGGTAAGACTCAGAGCGCAACAGCAAGATGCCGGTATATCGCTGAGCTTGTTGTTTGAACATCCGATGGAATCTGGTCGACGCGTCGATGCGCACGGTGTCGTCATTCCACCGTGGTACCTGACAACCGTGAATGTGTTGCTTGACGATATGCCGTTTGCTGATTTTGCGTTGGGATCGTTGGTGACCAAGAACCCGGTATTGGCATTGGAGCTCGGCAACGATGCACAGGGGAAGGAAATCAAGGTATTGTGGGAGGACAATCGTGGTGACAAGGGTGAGCGAAGGCTCAAGCTTGTAAATCTTTAAAAGCGCAGGTTTGGTACGCGGACAAATGACAGCATTGATCGAAAACCTCGATACGGATCACGAGGGTTATCTGAAACGACAATCAGATTGGACAGAAGCACTTGCGGTGGAACTGGCCAGCGCCGATGGTATAGAGCTGAGCGAGGCGCATTGGGAAGTCATGCATTTCCTGCAGGAATATTACGAGAAGTACGATATTGCGCCAGCCATACGCATTTTGACCAAACAGATGGGCAAGCGTTTCGGCAAGGAAAAAGGCAATAGCAAGTACCTCTATGAATTGTTTCCGAAAGGCCCTGCAAAGCAAGCCTGTCGCTACGCAGGATTACCCAAGCCGACTGGCTGTGTCTGAACGCCGTTGAACATCGTCGAATCACTGTTCGCCTGGGGATTTTCACTGGCCTGGCTTTGGTGGATTTCCGCGATGGTGTATCGGCTCTGGCAATGGGCATCAACACCGTCACCATTGCCCATTCCCTTGTCTCCGGCGCCGCGCACACGTGCAGGCGTCGTGTGGCGTCTGTTGCTGGAAACGTTATTGTTTCGGGCCTTGGCCCGTGGTGACAAGATAACCTGGGGTTTAAGCCTCTTATTCCATTATGGCTTGTTGCTGGTGGTGTTGATGCATCTGCGATTTTTATTACCCTTGTTGCCCGCTTTCATCATCCCTTTGCTGTTTGTCAGCGGTTGGGCGGCACTGGCCAGCAGTATTGGCTTAGCGGGATTGTTGCTGCGTCGCTTTGCCAATGATCGATTGCGCTATATCTCGGCACCGAGTGATTACCTGCATCTGGTTTTACTCTTGTTGATTGTTGGCTCGGGCGTGTTGCTCAAACGTGTCTGGCCGGTGGATCTCTTTGCGGTTGGCCAGTTCTTGCGTGGAACCTTGAGCCTTGACTGGCAGCCATTGCCTGCAGCGCTTGGTGTATACCTGCATGTCTCTTTGGTGTTGCTGCTGATTATCATCTTCCCGATCAGTAAGCTCGTGCACGGTCCCGGTATTGTGTTCAGTCCGACATTACATCAGCGTGATCCACACGGTGGACATCAAGTTGGCAAGCGTTCCAATCACGCGGGCGAAGACCACGGTGGTTCTGACGGTGAGGATCAAGGTGGGCAAGTAGGCGGACGAGTAGGCGGACGAGTAGGCGAACACCGCGGCAAACACGAAGGCGAATACCAAGGCGATCACCAAGGCGATCATCAAGGCAGGGGAAAATGAATTCACCCGAATCACTAAAGGAAAGCCTCGCCACGAAAACAGTACGGTTAGTTGCATGAACGCACTCGAGCCTGCACCGGTTGTCGGTCCTTATCGTGTCATACCACTGATAGAGGAAAAGGCCGCGGCCGGTATCAATCCAACCCGGTCGTCTGCGGACATCTCCAATGCCTTGGGTTATCCCGGTGAATTGGTTGATGACTGGCAGGCGCGTGCCATAAAACGTCTCGGTGAATTGGTTTCGACGCGACGTGGGCTTCGGGTTTTTCTTGATACGTGTACGAAGTGCGGTGCGTGCACCGACAAATGCCATTACTTCCTCGGCA
>CAYULV010000432.1:0-2047 GCA_964445655.1 uncultured Granulosicoccaceae bacterium
TATAAAAGAAAAAACTTGTTGAGGAATCAAAGATCAAGCGAGATGCCGTCGATATTTGTGAATAGCCCGGATTAGGTGCAAGTCGGTTTTTCAAAGTACAAAATTAATGTGTGCGTACTAGGCCTGGATTGCAACCATATTGAGAGTCAGTTTCAGAGTGTGCTTAAGGTTCTGCTATCGCGCAGGCGGGCGGTGGCAGAATGTTTTTGGCTTTAGCGTCAAAAGACTAAGCGTTTGAGTTGGCTTGTCGGGACATAATCTCTACCGGTTTTGATCTGTATCGATTTTTTCCTGACAGCGCGACCTGAATGATAAGGAGAATACAGGGACAGTCCCTTCGTACCTTACACTAAGACACGATTGCCACCAATTTATCTTTGCGGTGGGATATTTTGATTGAATCGAAATCGGTTTTCAGGATCATACTTTGTTTTTATTTCAACCAATCGCGGATAATTTGTACCGTAGCTGGCGCGAACCATGTTTTCACCTTCTTCTCCACGACCCGGGAAATTCAGGTAGACACGATCCCGGTCGCCGAAAGGGCTGGCGCTCGACCATCCGTCACGTGACCAGGCGATATTCGCTTTATCATCGGCGGAGTTAGCCCAGACTCCATCGAGTGAATACATCCATCCCATAGAGCGATCTCCAAATGCTGTTTCATCTGTCCCAACACTTGCTGTTGCACCACCAAAATTCCATAGAGAAGAGATTGAATTGTCCGAGGGTGCCGATGCTGCGTTTTTTATCGCAAGATCAATCATATCGTCTGGCAGTTCGGTGAGGTAGCGCGCTTTCCAGTAACACCGGTATTCACCTGCCGGCATTAAGGTGTCAAACAGTTGCTGCAGATCGACATAATTCATACGCCCGGAGAAATCGGTAACCAAAGGTCCAAGCTCTCTTAAAGGCTGCAATAACGCTTCGCCCTCTGCGGCATCCCCGTTGTATACACTAGCTAAAGTGTATACACGCTTGCCGTGAAACTGCTCGGGAAAATCTTCACCGCCTGCTGTGGAAAATTCGCACAGAGAGCCAACACAGTCATTGTGTTTAGCAAGAAAATCACGCCATGCCCGAATCGGTCCGGGACCATCGTCCAACAAATAAATGGGTGCGGCGAACATCACTTCCGGGCCTATCGGGTGCAACTTGAAAGTGAATCGAACTACAACGCCAAAATTGCCCCCGCCACCTTTCAACGCCCACAATAAATCTGCGTTCTCATTGTCACTGGCATGTAATAACCTGCCGTCAGCGGTAACAACATCTGCTGCAATAAGGTTGTCGATGGACAAGCCATGTTTTGCGCGCAGCCAACCGATTCCGCCAGATAACGTCAAACCTGCAACGCCGGTATCTGAAATGAGTCCTCCCGGAGTTGCGAGTCCGTGAATCTGACTTGCGGCATCTACATCACGCCACAGAGCGCCACCTTCCACAGTCGCCAGATTGCGTTGAACATCAATGGTTACTTCGCGCATCATACTTAAATCGATCATCATGCCATCGTCGCAAACTGCATGACCGGCAACGTTGTGCCCACCCCCTCGAATAGAAATCGGAAGATTTCTGGCGCGGGCGAATTTTACAGCTGAAACTACGTCCTCGGTAGTGCGGCACTGCGCTATGATTGCAGGTCGCTTGTCAATCATCGCATTCCAGATAGATCGCACATTGTTGTATTCAGAATCATCAGGTGTAAACGTTTCACCTGAAAAATTCTCCAGACCTGTTTCTACTACATCCAATTGCTCACTCATTTTTTTATTCCTTTGGTTGGTGCTGCAAGTTAAGCATATGCTGTTGAATAGATATTGGACTAGTGGTGAATAAGCAAATTTAGAGGCAAAATTGCCAGTCGCTGGGGGCATATTTGTCAAAACCATTTTGTTTATGCCAAACTGTATTTATGAGCCGTATAAAAAAGCCTTTAATTTTATTACTCGTCGCGCCGGAAACTTCTGCCTCTGTTCTCTATGGACTCTACGATATCCTGGCGTCTGTCGGTGCTGTCTACCCTGAAATGGTTAAGGGAGATCCG
>CAYULV010000433.1:0-2042 GCA_964445655.1 uncultured Granulosicoccaceae bacterium
GTCTTGCTACTCGATGAACCCTTCGCCGCCGTAGATCAGCAAACAAGACGCAAACTGTATCGAGAACTCTCGCAGCTGCGAGCACAATTGTCGATACCGATTGTGCTTGTCACGCATGACATCAATGAAGTACAACAACTGTGTGACAGCATATGCCTGATACATCGCGGCAAGACTCTGCAATCCGGCACCGTCGACGAGGTAATTCAACGTCCTGCCACCCGACAAATTGCCAAGCTCCTCGGCTTCCAGAATATTGTTGATGCAAGCGTACGACAACACTCTGATCAATACTCCCTGTTCAGCGTCGGTGAAGTGCTGCTCAAGGGACCAAAGACGGCTGACCCTCCAGGCAGTAGTGTCAGCTTGTTGATCCCACCGTCCGCCATTGTGTTACACCGAACGGACAAGCCTTCGCGTGGTGAAGCGGAAAATCCGGTTAACGGCACGATCGCCAATGCCGTATCCCTTGGCGATGAAATTTCTGTGCGCATGCATCTCGACGAAATCGAAAAATCACTCCGATTCAGAATTTCTCGCCATGTCGCACAGCGCAATGAGCTGGCAGCGGGATCAAAAATTACTGTCTCACTGAAATCAGACAGCATGCATGTCATGCGTTAGACCTATCTACACGCAAGGACCCTAAATGAATCTGAAGGAATTAGCCGATCACCTGAATTTATCGCCCACAACAGTCAGTCGCGCACTTAATGGCTATCCAGAAGTACGTGAGCAAACTCGCCAGCGAGTTATCGAGGCGGCGCATCGACTACATTACCAACCAAGTCAATCAGCCCAGCGTCTGGCAACTGGACGCTCTCGCACGATTGGCCATATCATTCCACGGTCTCAACAAACCGTTTTGGGACCGCATTTCGCTGAAATAATTGCCGGCATCAGCGACACCTCAAGCCAACATGGCTATGACTCACAGTTATCGGTTGTCGCGGACGATGAAGAAGAAGCTTTTTACAAGGAAGTCATTGCCAGCCGTCGAGTCGACGGGTTTGTAGTGCATGGTCCTCGCGTCAATGATGCACGTATCAAGTTGTTGAACGATATGGGTATTCCCTTTATCGTTCATGGACGTAGCGACGTTAATCTTGCCTATTCATGGATGGATGTCAACAACCGAAGCGCGCTGAAACGAGCCACAGAATTTTTGCTTGATCTTGGCCATGAGTCCATCGGCTTTCTTAATGGCACAGAATATATGTACTTCGCGGCGCGAAGAAGAATTGGTTACCTTGATGCCTTCAAGGAGCGTGGCCTGAAAGCAGATACCTCACTGATGTTCTCAGATGAACTGACCGAAGCCTATGGGTTTGAAGCAAGCTCGGAGCTGCTGTCGCGAAAAAACATACCAAGCGCACTTGTAGTCAGTGGCATTCTGCCTGCCTATGGCGCATTGAGGGCTATTACACATCGGGGTCTGTCGGTACCCGATGATTTATCTATCATTACCTATGATGACAAACTCTCCTATCTGCCCAACAGCGGAGTCATCCCCCTGTTTACCGCTATGCGTTCTTCGATTCGCGATGCCGGCACTCGTCTTATAGAGCTATTGGTGCAACGCATTGAAGAACCCGACGCTCCCCCTTTACAGGAGCTCTGGGAGGCAGAGCTTGTAGTCGGTCAATCTACGGGTCGTCCACGAACGTCCCTCAATTCAGTATAAGATGCTGTTTTTCTGACTCAAAGACCAATCACGTCAATGCTCGACAGCAAGCCAGGACTGATGGAATCGGTACGTGACAGATTCGCTCACGTCGATACCTGCCCATTTCAGGGCAAACGCGTGTTTTTCGAAAACGCCGGGGGGGCTTTGACTCTCAAGAGTGTTGTCGATACGACGGCCAGGTTATCTGCAATTCCGGACAACCAGGGCCGAGACAATCCCGCCTCACATGCATTGGTTGACATCATCAATACTGCCAAACAACGCACCAAGGTTTTACTTAACGCATCCAGCGGGCAGGTGTTTGTCGGTGAAAGCGGAAGTGAATTGTTGTTTCGCCTGATTAGCAACGCAATTC
>CAYULV010000434.1:0-2038 GCA_964445655.1 uncultured Granulosicoccaceae bacterium
GGGTAATTCAGCTTGAGACCCCGTTCCAACCGTCGCTCGGCCAACAGTGCGGCCGTAAACAGCAGTAATTTATCTTTCTCCCTCGGATTCAATTCCACGTGCAGTTCTCTCGTCGAGCTTCGGTTGTCAGGTAGCCCAGATACGTGGCGCACAGGCGACGCGCTGGTTCAGTAAATATCGCAAATTCGACCATACTTCAGTAAATCCATCTTTCGCCTGTTGCGCGCTATCGCCGAGATAACGCACGACCAACAAAGAATCGACCAAGGTTACGAAAAATTCGGGGTGTTCGTGTAAAGTTTTTCGCGCGATCTCGGCGCAATCAGTGGTCATTTTATTCAATAAAAGCGTACCACTCACCGAATGGCCTCGAAGTGCCGTACGTCGAGACAGGGGATGATTTTCATCCACGATCAAGCGATCCATAAATGTGGGCACACCATTGACCAACACATTCAGTCTGGCGCTGACAGATCCACTTTCGAATACATCGTTACTGGCGGGTCGACCGAAACAGTGTATGTCCCATAGCGCCCAAGCCGCATCATTGTCTGTATCAACAGTGGTTGACAACACCGCATTGCAAGCATTGAAAAAAATATTCTCCTGCGGAAACCACTCAAGTGAACCTGCCGTTACCTCAAGAACCTGCTCCATCGAAGAGATCAAACCATTGGATCGATAAAATTTGGTCGCCCCAGGTGTCGTCACCAAACCAGCCGCACCCGAGTGTGCCCGCGCATTGATTGACAATTCGTCACCGCCAACCACACCACCCGGTGGATGTAACAAATAGACGTGCGCAACAGACTCCTCCGGGAAAAAGGGACGCTGAATCGTCAATGGCCCCGTATGACGACGTCTGACGATGGGTCTGGATGGCCCCTTCTCGAACGATAGTGACAGGCAAGCTTTCCAACCATTTTTGGATTCAATGGGTGAAGCCTGAGCCGCATAACTCATCGGCGACGCTGTCGGGCAAGGTGCCGTTTCATCAGGACAAGTGCAAGAATCAATAAACCCACGGGAAGTATCAAAGCCACCATTGCGTGCAAAGCACCGCCTTCATGTGCATGAACAGGTCCGGAAACCAAAGCGATTATCATCAGCGGCGTCATGATGCCAAGCGTTTTACTAATTTTCATCATGATGTTCTCCAGTCAAACAGTCAAATATTTCTTGATCAGGTCGTCGTCAAGTTCGTTCATCGCACCCTGGACCATCAATCTACCACGGTCCAAAATGACATAATGATCAGCGACCCTGCGGGCAAACGGCAGTTTTTGTTCCACGAGCACAACCGTCATGCCGTGCTCCTGGCTCAAAGTCTTGATGACATCACCTATCTCCTGGACGATGGTGGGCTGAATACCTTCAGTCGGTTCGTCCATGATCAATACGCTAGGATCAAGCACCAGTGCCCGGGCGATCGCAAGTTGCTGTTGCTGACCTCCTGAAAGATCGCCACCGCGCCGACTGCGCATCTCCAACAACACGGGAAACAGTTCGTAAATGAAATCCGGCACCTTGTCATAGCCGCTGCGACTGGCGAAAAAACCCGTGCGAATATTTTCTTCGACGGTTAACTGAGCGAAAATCTGACGCCCCTGTGGAATATAAGCGATGCCCATCGGTGCGCGCTGCTCCGCAGGGACTCGAGCAATATCTTTCCCCTCGAACCAGATTTGCCCGCGGACATCAGGCGCAAGCCCCATCAGGCTTTGCATCAAAGTTGTTTTACCAACGCCGTTTCGTCCCAAAACGCAGGTGCAGCTGTGCTTCGGAATGTTCAGATCGATATCCCATAAGGTATGACTTTGACCGTAAAACTGATTAAGCGCTTGCACACTGATCATTGCTGTCATCGCTTCAGTCATTCCCCAAGATACACACGGCGTACATCATCGTTGTTCTGGATATCATCCATTGAACCTTCAGCCAGTACAGTTCCCTGATTCAGAACAGTCACGCGTTTGGCAATCGAGCGGATAAACTCCATATCGTGCTCAACCACAACCACCGTGTGCTTGCCAGCAAG
>CAYULV010000435.1:0-2017 GCA_964445655.1 uncultured Granulosicoccaceae bacterium
CTGATATTCGCGCCTGTGAGGCTCGGGTGATTGAGGCGGGGTATACCACCTTTAATCATGCAAGCTACGATCCCGGAGAACGGTTTTACTTTCTTGATCAAAACAGCATTGAGTTCGAAATTATTTGCTACGGCTAGCGTGGCTGCTTTCATTAGGGATTCATGTCAGACGAGTTCTTGCTTTCGTCGTAGGTGACGGCCAGATAGCTGATTAGTGTGGCTGGCAGGAAAACCAGAATCAGATCGTTTACTACGCCGGCAGATGACGGGTGAATAAACCATAGAGCCAGATGAAACAAGCCATGTAAGGCGATCCATGCGCTCCCAAAAATGATGAGGGGTTTTGAGTTTTGTCTAAGCCCCCAACCAATACCAAGGGCGCTGACGCTGAACGCAAATCCGACGTCGCGGAGAAAGTGCATGTTGTATGGGCCCGTGTCGGCAACACCCGGACCGGTTTCATAAAACGCCAGCGGCAGGATCGCAATAAAGAGTCCTGTCGCAAGGAAATAGGCCGCCAAGCCCCACTGAATGAAATTTCTCATGCTTTCTCCTTGCGAATATCATAGGTTGGGTAGGTACACATGATGGATCACTTATGAGTCTGAGAGCAAAAATTATCGGCGCTGTTATTCGACGGTCGATGAAAAAGCGCCTGGCTAACTTCAAAGACGCAGAAGAAGTACGCGGATTGACGAATACTCCATCCTCTACACCACCAGGTGATATTGGGGTTCAAGCCGTCGATGTCGCAGGGGTAGCGGCGGAGTGGGTTGAATTGAGAGGTGCTCAGAACCAGAAGGTCATGCTTTATCTGCATGGCGGTGGTTATATCTTTGGAGGGCTTGATAGTCACCGGGAGATCGCGTGGCGATTGGCGAAACAAACCGGGTACCGAGTCTTGTTGCTGGATTATCGGCTAGCCCCGGAGCACCACTTTCCAGCCCCGGTAAATGATGCCTATGCCGCCTATTGCTGGCTACTTGGCGAGGGATATAGCGCTGATAACCTTATAGTTGCTGGCGATTCGGCAGGAGGAGGGCTCGCCATTGCGCTGACACTTAAGCTTAAGGACGAGGGTATGCAGGTAGCTAATGCTCTTGTTGTGATGTCGCCCTGGGTGGATCTGAGTTTGTCGGGGAAAACCATTGATGCAAATGACGCAACCGATGTGATGCTATCGCGTGGTGCCCTCCAACGCTTCGCCGATATCTATCTTGGTGATCAAGACGCAGCGCACCCTTATGCCTCGCCTTTGTTTGGAGATCTATCCGGTTTGCCCCGCACTTACGTCGTAGTGGGTGACGGTGAAGTGTTGCGCAGTGACTCCGATCGATTGGTAGAAGGTATTCAGGCGGCCGGGGGAGAGGTTAACCTAAAAGTGTGGCCGGGCATGATGCATGTATTTCCGGTGGCAGCCAGATTGATTCCGGAAGGGCGACAAGCGATCCAGGATATTGATCACTTTTTAGAAAACTGAAGCGTTCAGACTCTACAATCTACTCATGATCGGTTTTGCGGCGGCCCAAGCTTTTATTGCGGCGCTCTCTTTCGCGGACAAAAGTATTGCTGATGCCGTAGTCGTCGCCCCGTCGGGGCCCAACTCTGCGATCAGCGAATTTCACGTAGCGACATTCACACGTTGCGGCATCACAGTTTGGCAGCGGCAGTGGTGGTGCATCACGCATTAGAAAACGTTGTTTCTGCAGGCGTTGAGCCTGTTTGCAACAAACTTCCAAACCGGGTTCTATGCAGACCGCCCGAAAATCCGTAGCATTGCGTTCTTCGAGTGCCGCACGGCCTTGCTTGCCAAACTTCTTTTTAAGGCTTCTTTGGCGCAACCAGTTTGAAAATGGAATTCCCATCCCGGAAGCATACCCATCTTAATTACTGCTTGAGAGGAACTGACGCACACTGCGCCTGTGAATCCTGTCTAAGACGTGATTGTGTGGGCTTGTTTCACAGTCCGCCGTTAATGACGATGTCTTGGCCAGTGAGCCAACTTGAGGCAGATGATG
>CAYULV010000436.1:0-2009 GCA_964445655.1 uncultured Granulosicoccaceae bacterium
AGAAGTGACTCCTGGCATATGGCGGCCCCGCTACCCTTCTGTTACAAAGGACCGGAAGCTTTGCGTCACTACCTTACGGCAGTTTTGCCTTTTTCATACATCGAACAATGTCCGATACTTAGGGTGACGGCCAGCAGCCGACCCGAATTCAGTGAGACGAGGTTAGTTCTTGGAAAAATTGAGACAGCGGCAGAATTTGCCGCAGGTTACACGAGCGTTTTAGTAAATAAGCTCAGGTTTTCCGATATGAAAACCTTGTGCGAAATCGATACCGATATCGCTGACAGCATTCATCAGGCGAGGTGTTTCAACAAATTCGGCAACGGTACGCTTGCCCATGGATTTGACGATGTCATTGATCGCCTTGACCATGGTGAAGTCAGTTGGATCATCAAGGATATCCTTGATCAATAGCCCATCGACTTTCAGGAAATCGATGGGTAGTTTGCGCACATAGGCAAACGATGATAGCCCAGAGCCAAAGTTATCGATACTGAAACGAGAACCAGTCGCCGCAACCCTGTGCATGAACTCGCTGGCCTTGGACAAATTTGCAATGGTCGCCGTCTCTGTCAACTCAAAGCACAGTTTCTCAGGCGCTATACCGCTTTTCGCAATCATGCCGATCAATTCATCAGCGAAATCGAGATTCGTGAACGAACCGCTGGAGAGGTTGATCGATACATGTCGCAGGTTCTGTTCTATGTCAGGATTCTTGAGCAACCAGGCCAATGTAAGCTCAACGGCACGAACATCCAGTGCCGCGGTCAAGCCATAACGCTCGGCAGACGGCAGGAAAGACTGAGGATTGATAATTTTGCCGTCTGGCATCTCGAGCCGCAGCAGCACTTCGCAACGCAGCCCATCGGTCTGTTTACCCAGTGGCTGAATCTTCTGCCAGGCAAGTCGCAGGCGATTTTCTTCCAGAGCCGTATTGATCTCTTCAACCCAACGCGTTGCAACCTTGCGATTACTGACATTACCCTCGCCCTCGCGATAGACAACGACTCGGTTACGCCCCTCGTTCTTGGCAATGTAGCAAGCTGAGTCTGCAGCACTGAACGCGGACTCTATGCTTTCCCAGCGATCATCAACAACCACCAGTCCGACACTGACACCCACGGTAAAGCGATTCTCTTCCCACAGAAATTCGAAGTTCTCAACTTCATGGCGTATCTGGTTTGCCAGCTTGAGCGCCTCGGGTACACTGCATTTGTATAGAAAGACACCAAACTCATCACCACCCAATCGGCCCAGCACATCACTCTTGCGCACCAACTGGTCAAACATTTGCGCCAGTTGACGTAACAATTCATCACCCGCCTGATGACCACAGGTGTCATTGACGATCTTGAAATTATCAAGATCCAGAAAGCACAGTGCATGTGCCTGACGATTGCGACGCGATGCTTCAAGCGCTTCGCTGACTTTGCGCTCAAAGTGGCGACGGTTGACCAATCCGGTCAAGGCATCATGATTCGCATGGTAGGCAGTTGTCTCAGCTTCCCGGACCGATGCCGTAACATCGCAGCCAACGCCACGATAACCAAGAAATTGCCCATCGTTACGTTTCACCGGAACGCCACTGAAACGCAAAACCCGTGTCTCTCCACCCACAGACCAGCGAAATTCAAAGTCACGGAATGGTTGATGGTCGTTCAGCGCCTGCAGATGCAGGTCAAAATGTCCTGCGTCGTTGACGTTACCCGGGTGATCAATCAGTTGTTCGGTCGTACGGCCAACAAGATACTCACGTGGGACACCCAGTATGTTGATCAGTTGATCCGACACAACTCGGAACATCAACTTCTCATCGATCTCCCAAAAGAAATCAGCCGCAGCACTGGTGTAATGACGATAGCGTTGCAGGTTCAAACGCAAGTTTCGCAACACAACATCTGAATCATGCGTCGATGCATCGGCGACACTCGGCTTGGCAGGTGTTGCAACTGATTTAAGCTTTACCCGTGCTGCATTCGCGGCATTTGATGTCTCAGGCGCTACAGTTG
>CAYULV010000437.1:0-2009 GCA_964445655.1 uncultured Granulosicoccaceae bacterium
GCATCGAACTGCACGTGCAGAATTCGGTAGTAGTTCCTTTTGTTATGCATAACCTCCTTTATAACGGCCGTTTGACCTGTAATTTAAGCCAATGTAACCACCCTGTCTCGCTGAAGCTATCATGCGGGAGCTGCAATTTGGGGTTGGCTACGAACGGGTCAAAGCTGTGTCAATAGATTTTCGATAGCTGTAGGCTCCAAGGCGCCAAAGCTCCACTTTAGATCGTGTAGCCGGCATCGGACTTAGTCACACACGGCCTATAAATAATACTAGAATTCGCGTCAAATCTAAATTTATGAAACCAATGAAATTAACGGACTTCAAAGCCCTCACCTTCGACTGTTATGGCACCTTGATTGACTGGGAGTCTGGCATGGTCAATGGGCTGAAACCGCTGACGGAACAACTGCCTGAGTCACTGACCCGAGATCAGATACTCGAAGCTCATGCGCGTCATGAATCTTCCCAGCAGCACTGGACGCCAGGAATGCTATATGCCGATTTACTCGCGATTGTCTATAAACGACTTGCCGAAGAATGGAGCTTGTCCGCGACCGTGGATGAATGCGTTGAATACGGCAATTCGGTGAAACACTGGCCGGCCTTTCCAGATTCTGCCGATGCACTTCAATATTTGAAAAAGCATTTCAAGCTGGTGATCCTGTCCAATGTTGATAACCGAAGTTTCTCTGGAAGCAATGAACGCCTGAAAGTCGAATTTGATGCTATTTACACGGCTGAAGATGTGGGTTCCTACAAGCCATCAGATCGTAATTTCGATTATATGATCGAAAAATTAGCAGCGCTTGGGCTGGAGAAAAGCGATATTCTCCATACTGCTGAAAGCATGTTTCACGACCATGTCCCGGGTAAGCGTCACGGACTGGCTAGCTGTTGGATTTACCGCCGACATGAACAACAAGGGTTTGGCGCCACCATGAATCCAGGTGAATTACCGGATGTAGATTTTCAATTCAATTCGATGGCGGATCTTGTCAAGGCGCATCAGGCGGAAAATGGGTGATTGAACAGGCATCGTCAGGGTGTTAGCCGACTACCCATGATATGGGCTACGACATCTTCTCGCGTGACTTTCTCAGTTGGTAATACAGTGGTTATCTGGCCGCGATGCATAACAGCAATATAGTCTGCACAGCGGAAAACATGCTCAAGATTATGACTGATCACCAGAACCGTTAAACCCTGTTCTCGCAAGCGCTCGATAATCGAAAGAACTCGTTCGGTCTCCTCTACACCCAAGGCGGCGGTGGGTTCATCCATGATGATAAGCCGTGCGTCGGAGTGGATCGCTCTTCCGATAGCCACCGCTTGTCGTTGGCCACCAGACATGACAAATGCATTGGCGTAAGGATTTCCGATGCGGATACCTACCTGCTCAGTCAACACTTCCATCGCCTCTTTGCGCATCGCTTTTTTATCAAGAACGGTGATCAAGCCGCCCAGATACGATTTTGTTTTTTCATGCCCGAGAAAGAAATTACTGACCAGATCAAAAGTACCGACAAGTGCAAGGTCTTGATAGATAGCCTCTATTCCCAACCGGCGAGCGGCTTCCGGATCGGTAATCGTTTTTTGCTGATTGTCGATCCAGATACTGCCAGAGGTCGGTTGATGCACTCCCATGATCGTTTTGATCAAGGTGGATTTACCAGCGCCGTTATCGCCAACCAACGCAGTTACCTTGCCGCCAATGACATCGAGACTGGCTCCTTGCAGTGCTTCAACGCCACCAAAAGTTTTTTTAATATTACGCAGTGACAACACGACGCCTTCCGTTTCCGGAGTAGACGCCGTGCCTTCTGAAGACTTACTTGCTGGCATTCGCTAGTTCCTTTTCGATCTCGGACCAGTTTTCCATCAAACGTAATGCGTCCTCTGGAACCTTGGTTAAAATATCTTCTCGAGATGACACCATGACCATGTCGAGCGGATACTGCTGTTCGATTTTGTCTCCCTTGGCATGACCGGCAATAGCGCCAGCGATGTAG
>CAYULV010000438.1:0-1995 GCA_964445655.1 uncultured Granulosicoccaceae bacterium
CCTTTTTCTTTTCCATCGATCCTTCGTCGTCGTTGTCAATGACACGACCTTGTCGCTCGGACGTGGTCGTTAACAACATTTCTTGAATGATGTCCGGTAGCGTAGTCGCTTCAGATTCGACCGCTCCCGTCAGTGGGTAGCAACCAAGCGTGCGGAAGCGAACCATCTTCTCGACGGGTTTTTCACCGGGGTCTAGATTTAGGCGATCATCATCAACCATGATTAAAACTCCGTCTCGCTCAATCACTGGTCGCTTGGCCGAGTAATATAGCGGGACGATTGGGATTTTCTCAAGATGGATGTATTGCCAAATGTCGAGTTCAGTCCAGTTAGAGATCGGGAACGCACGAATGCTTTCGCCTTGATTGACTTTAGCGTTGTACAAGTTCCAAAGCTCGGGACGCTGGTTCTTGGGGTCCCACCGATGTACCGTGTCACGAAACGAAAACACCCGTTCTTTTGCGCGAGACTTTTCCTCGTCACGACGGCCACCGCCAAATGCTGCGTCGAACTTGTACTTGTTCAAGGCTTGCTTGAGGCCTTCAGTCTTCATAACGGTTGTATGCTTGCCACTGGAAACAAGAGGATCCAAGTTCAACGCTCGGCCTTCCTCATTGACATAACTAATGACTTCCAGTCCCAGTTCCTTTTTTGTGTAATCGTCACGGAATTTGTACATGTCTTGGAACTTCCAAGTTGTATCGACGTGCATCAATGGAAATGGCGGCTTGGCGGGGTAGAAGGCCTTCATCGCCAGATGCACCATCACCGATGAGTCCTTGCCGATGGAGTACAGCATCACTGGGTTCTTAAACTCAGCGGCGACTTCGCGGATGATGTGGATGCTTTCAGCTTCCAACTGCTTCAGGTGGGTGAGTTGGTATTTGGATATGGACACGATAGTTCCTTGAATAGATGTTGAAAGGCAATAATAGTTGGCTGGCTATTACCCCGCAAGGCTTCAAAAAGTGACTTTTCACCTGAGAAAAGGGCCAAGAAGGCGATAGAGGTTGAGTAGTGAGGATATCAATACCAGTTGTTGAGTGCGGAATCTCGTCTTCATTGCGCGATAAAAAATGTGACTAACATACAAACCCAGACAACATCCAAAAAATGCCAATAGCTGGCACAATGGTCCACTGCCCAATGTCGCTCGTGGTCATATTTGTCTCGCCCAGCCTGGTAGATCACGTAGCCTAAGAAGATCATGCCGCCAGCTACGTGAAGTACATGAATGAAAGAAAGTGTAAAGGACATGCCGTATACTTTCATTGATCCGTCCATTTTACTGAGGTGCTGATTTAGGAGATCTATCATCCCAAAGCTCTGAATCGCGACAAAGCTGACTGCAGCCAGTAAAGCACAGGCGAGCCACATCCGCATTTTTGATAAACGTTGTTGCTGCACTGCCCAAACCGAGCGCTGTAGAAAATAACTGACCAGCAGCAAAACAACGGTACTGATCCAGAAAGACATTGGCAGGACCAAGTTCGTATAGCTTTTCGGACCGCCGCTCATTGCACTGCCAGGTAGTGCGTCGGGATGAGGTACGAACGCTTGTTGCCGAATGATCAAGTAAGTGATCATGCTCGCAACAAAAAACATCGCCAGCGAGGCCAAGAATAGATAGAACACCAGCTTCGCTTGGTAAAGCTGCTTACGAGCAGGAATCAGAGTGATGGAGTTCTTTAGCATGTTCGCTCTTTCCAAACAGTCTGATGTGTTCCTGACACGAAATGCTTGCAAGAACACTTGATGGGTGAATAAGGATTGCGTCACTCCATCGAACGCGATCTTCGCATAAATCTGTTTAACGACAAGCCGGAAGGTGACTGTGGTTTCGTCGTTCGTTACTTGCCAACATTGATTGGCAAGCCATTTTAACTATTTGGAATATGGTTCCAATTATTCCTGTGATTGAACGGCGTCGTAAGGGGAGAAACTGTCGATGGAATCTTGGTAATGCCCCGTGTCCAGTAATGTCAAACCGACAAA
>CAYULV010000439.1:0-1976 GCA_964445655.1 uncultured Granulosicoccaceae bacterium
AGGCACCTGTGCGAGGGTGATGGCCAATGACTGCCACGTCACCGGCATCAACGAACTGCTGCCACAGTTAATGGGTCCGAGATGTCGCTTCGTGAGTCAACAAACTACGCTGTTGCTCAAGTCAATATTGGTCTTGAAAGTAACGACTCTGGCGCAATGACTATAAATACCTGATATGAAAATGCAGTAATGACGACCCGGAATAAGTGGATTTGAAAAAAGTGGTCTCTATGCTATCGTGTAGGGAATAATAATTCGTCGGAACTGTGAAAATGAAGCCAGAAATTGCAGACAACAAGCCGTCAGTAGTGACACTCGTTGAAGGTGAAAAGTATTTTTTCTGCAGTTGTGGAAAGTCGGCAAAACAACCATTCTGTGATGGTTCGCATAAGGGCAGTGATTTTTCCCCGATGGCTTTTACTGCTGAGAAAAGTGGGGATGCATATCTGTGTCAATGTAAGCATAGCGCCAAGCTTCCCTACTGTGATGGCTCACATAAAAAACTTGACGTTTAGACAATAGATCTATAACCACGGGTAGTTCTATTTCAATAGTGCTTGTCGCCGGAACCATGCCACATCGGCATAATCCTAGCCTGATCGTTGTCCAACAAGGATCTTTGCATTGAGTCTGGTTTAAACAAAACCAGTATATTCGCAAAGAATATTCTTTATCAAAAGCTTAAAAAACTGTTCTGGAACGGGAGCTAACTTTGACAGAACGGGCTGTCGGAGTACCATACTTGCCCTTAAAAAGTGCGCTACCTCTTGCTTGTGGCGCCGGCATGCGGTAAATATTGATCCTCGAAGAATCAGCATCGGCAGGAAAATTGCCCTGTTTATTGTGAATGCAAGTCGCTGATGAGCGATTCGAGCCCATAATTTCAATAATTCCAATGGACCAACTTCAGGATCCCAATCAGATCGAAGCCGAAACCCGCTGGCAGCAATTTACGGTCAGTTATGCCTTTCCGGTTTGTTTTACCAGTGGGCTGTTTAATCCTGCCAATCTGATCTTGCGCGATATTCTTTGCCATCTGGAATCTGACAAGCGCCATCGCATGATAGTTTTTTTGGACGATGGTGTTGTCAGAGCCATGCCGGGTTTGCCCGACGCCATCAATCACTATGTTCAAGCTCACTCTCAACACATGGAGCTGGTCGTGCCACCGATATCCATGCCTTCTGGTGAGCAGATAAAATCTGATCTGCATTTTATCGAGCAGATGCAAAAAGCCCTGTCAGATGAACATATTGATCGCCATTCCTATGTTATCGGTATCGGTGGTGGCGCGTTGCTGGATGCTGTCGGGTTGGTTGCTGCAACCTCACATCGAGGTATCCGACATGTGCGAATACCAACAACGGTACTCTCGCAAAATGATTCCGGTGTAGGGGTCAAAAATAGCGTTAACCTGTTCGGGCAAAAAAATTATGTGGGTACTTTTGCTCCTCCCTTTGCCGTGCTAAATGATTATGATTTCATTGAATGCCTGCCCGAGCGCGACAAAATTGCGGGCATGGCAGAAGCTGTGAAGGTTGCCTTGATCAGAGATGCCAATTTCTATGCCTGGCTTGAGCAAAATGCTGATGAGCTGGTTCTGTTTAAACGCTCCGCCATGAGCTACATGATTAAGCGGTGTGCGGAATTACACATGCAGCAGATCGGGCAGGGTGGTGATCCCTTCGAAACGGGTAGTGCCCGACCACTTGATTTCGGCCACTGGGCGGCACATCGCCTAGAGACAATTACCCGTTATCACCTTCGTCACGGTGAAGCGGTAGCAATTGGCATTGCGCTGGATGCACGCTGTTCAGTATTGTGTGGTCTTCTCGAATCAGGCGCAGATGAGCGTATCTGCTTTTTACTGGAGCATCTTGGTTTTAAGCTCTGGCATCCAGGCTTGGAGAGCAAGAATTCACAAGGTCGATACGAAGTGCTGCAGGGGCTTAGTGATTTTCGCGAACATCTAGGTG
>CAYULV010000440.1:0-1971 GCA_964445655.1 uncultured Granulosicoccaceae bacterium
TTCGTTGATGCCGGTGACGTGGCAGTCATTGGCCATCACCCTCGCACAGGTGCCTCAACCTACTTCCAATTTTACAACCCGTCGAATCCAAAATCTGCGCAGGTAGTAATTTCACCTTTCAGTGGTAAAGAAGGCATGTGTTTTTGGTCTCCCCTGGTCACAAATGCGAAGGTTTTCCAATGTCAGCGTTGCCACAATGCCGATCCATTTATCCACACGCCCTGGATAGATCAGGTTCGTGTGAGTAAGCCGGTTGAAGGCAAACCCTTCCCAGAGCCCATGGTGCCATCGAGCCCTTTGGGTGCTTTTCGTTTCATCGATGATGAAGAGGGTGAGTTGTTTGCGTTCTGGAATGATTCGTTACATTATCTCGATGCACCTGACAACGGTTGCACCGGGTGTCATCGAGTTACACCATTTGATGCAAGTGGGCTCTACCAACACAGTACCCAGTATGCGGGAGTCGAGCCAGACAAACGCAACGAATTCGCAGTTGAGATGCATGGCTATCAGACCGACCAGTTTTACGATCTTCCCTGGATGCCACCCGTTGATAACGGTGACTTTTATGCAAGTCAAAGAAATGTTCTGGAGATATGGCGCGAGGTATATTTTCAGAGCGCTGAAGAAGTCAACCAACTAACCCCGGAAGATAGCGATAAATTACGCAGTGTTCCCAAACCAGAAAAACAGTACCAACATATTATGGTCGATCGGCCTAATCTCGATACGATTGGCGCCAAACAGGCAATGTGGATTGTTGACAGTCGAATGCGTGCCAATACCGATGCGCTTCTTTCACAATGGCGCTTTATCAGTAAGTCAGATGCATCCACCGATATATTAGCAGCGCCGGTGATCTACCAGCGTCACCTTAACGATGGCAGCTCCGTTCAGTTTGACATTGCGTTCATCGGCGAACCACGAAATATGAACAATTCCGAACAGTGGGCAGATCTTGTTGATCGCGAGACGTATGAACTGAAGCAAGGCGAATATTTAGGGATGGTGATGTTCAATGATGGAGAAAACGAAGACCGGGGCATCATCCCCTTCACGGATGACGAATGGGCCAAGATAAAATCAAATGACGGGTCAACCCGATATCCAGACGGCGTTGTTACATACAACACGACAACGCGAGGCATGCTGAAAAAGGGAGAAACACTCACGTTCGAAAAATCAAGCTATCGAACCTATTCGTTTGAAATGCGGAACACACTATAAAAACTGAGGCGCAAAGTCTCTTGCATATTTTTCGATCAAGCTGGTGCCCTAGCAGCCGCCAACTGTGTCGTATTTGCGTACAAGCCAGCGTGCTGTGGGGCATAGTCCAGATGTCGATGCACTGCAGAGCAAAAATGCTCTGCTTTAACGAGGGCCAAGAGAAATCTCAACCTCGCTTTGTGACGCACGATTGCATCACTTTTTAACTCGAAACCGCTCGATGGGGTCACATCGGTTTGAACCGGCACACGCTTGAATTGTCGTAGTATCGACGAGTTTAAGAAGGCCTGGCCGGCGAGAAAACCCAATGACCAATCGACCCATGTCGAATAGATTTACCGCGCGAATACCAAGACCGATTATCGGCATCGCGCTGGCTTTGTCTTTACTATCCTGTTTCAGCCATGCTGATGACACCTCGAATGAGAAGATTGCGGAGTTAAGCCTGCAACTCTTTGCCACCCAAGGACCCGCCAAAGCGCCAATCGCTGAAGAACTCGCCGCCTTTAATGACAAAAGCCTGATCCCGACGCTAGTACTGGCAATGCGCTGGACTGGCTCGAACATACATGTTGCTCGTGCCTTGTCCGAATTAGCCGGGGAAGAAATAAAAACCTGGCACGAGGCCTACGAATGGCAGGAACGCCACCCGGAAATTATCCCGCATGCAACATACAAAGATCTGAAGCTCAGATTTTTGGGAAATACCGATGCGCGCTTCAGAAACCTGTTTGCCGACCCTCA
>CAYULV010000441.1:0-1967 GCA_964445655.1 uncultured Granulosicoccaceae bacterium
TCCGAGACCGGCACCTGGCGCTGATCGGCAATGAGCTCACTGACTGTCAAACCGCAGTAGCGTCCTTGGCAGGGACCCATTCCTGGGCGACCGAATGTCTTGGTCTGATTAGGACCAAGACAGCCTAGATCAACAAAGTGGCGTATATCGCCAGCGGTGACTTCTTCGCATCGACACACGATAGTGTCATTTGCAGGCGTTAAAAATTCTTGCGACGGGGCATAAAGTCGATCGACAAATTTGCGTGCTGATTGCAGTGGTGCAAGTTGTTTTCGTGCTGCCTTAATCATTGTGTTGGCGGTTTTTATATCAGTTCTACCGAGTGAATGAGCGACTGACCAAGCGGCAATCATGCCCTGTAGTTCAGCGGCCGCAGCACCAACAATACCACCTCCGTCGCCGGCGACTCGTAACCAGTCACGGTCAGTTTTTCCATGTTCATTGACACGCGGGTACCAGCAATGCTGGTCAGGCTGCCAGTCATGTATCAATTCGAGCTGGCGCGTAATCTGAACATCGGGCACAACACCCGTATGGATGCCGAGTAGTTTGCAGGGAAGCTCCTGTGTCGATCCTTTTGATTCAAATCGTAAACCTTCAATAGATTTTTCACCGATAGCGGATAACGATGTCGCCTGGCGAAAGTGCGGTATTTTGTGTTTACGCAGTACACCAATCAAACCGATACCATCGCGTAGCATTTTTTTTGATCTGAATATTCCAGGCAGAATTTTCATTGCTGCACGTTTGTTGCTGCTTGGAGTTGTCTCCACGACCGCGGAGAGATCTCCACCAGCATCAATAATTTGTCTGGCGAGCAGCAACAACAGTGGGCCACTTCCAGCCAGAACAAATTCTTTGTCTGGTATCAGGCCAGCTGTCTTCAACGCGATCTGAATGCCGCCCGCGGTCATGACTCCCGGCAAGGTCCATCCGGGAAAGGGCATGGGTCTTTCCAGTGCACCGGTTGCGATGATAGTTTGTTCGCCGTGGACTGCAGATGTCTTTTCGGGGCTCGTGTAATAGACCGTTCCGTCATCTGATATCTGCCAGACTGTTGTTCTAGCTTGCACACAGATGGAAGGGTGATCCATTTCAGTGAGTAGATGACGACCGTGTACGTACTCTGGGCCGAGTACTTTCAGCAACTCGCTGTTTGCATTTTTAATCCCGCGATAAATCTGCCCGCCCGAGCTCGGCTGATCATCCAGTACGAGTGTATCGATGTCCAAGGAAGCAGCTACTCGAGCCGCGGCCATACCCGCAGGTCTCGCGCCAACGATGAAGCAGGCGCCCATCATGCGGTAGGGTGCTCGGGTTGAATCGCTTATTGCAGAGCTGCGGGTGAAGTCTATTCCATTGGCGAGTAAAGTTGCCGCAACTGTCTCGCCCTCGAAAGCAGTTAGTGATTTTCCCTCAAATTGAATAGTGAGTGGTTCGCTATCGATGATAATGGCGCGTTTAAATCTAGAATCATTGGTCACGGAAGCTCTCCACATGTTCAGGCATTGCATCTCCAGCAATCCATTTTGTCAGTACTTTTGCGTGAACCGCTGCCAAGGTTATGCCGCTATGGCAGGTCACGATATAGGCGCCTGGATGAGTGCTTGATTGTTGATAGATTGGATAACCATCTGGGGTCATTACGCGTAGCGCAGCCCACGTTCTAATCACACGTAACTGAGATAATATTGTATAAATCTTTGATGCTCGGTTTGCGATACGTGCTGTGATCTCGGCGGTCGTCTGGTCACTAAACCCGGCATTCTCATTGGAGTCGCCAATTTGAATCGATCCTTCCCCTACCTGGCGTATTTGCACCGAAGGATATTTGATGAAGGGTGCTACGCGCTTACAGATCAGTAGTTGCCCTCGGTTGGGTATAACCGGGACATCAAGACCTACAAAGCGGCCGAGCTTTCGGTTCCCCAGCCCGGCAGTTAACACTACTTTTTCAGCGTTTATAC
>CAYULV010000442.1:0-1923 GCA_964445655.1 uncultured Granulosicoccaceae bacterium
AATAGAAAGTTCCTAGCTCCCTTTCGCTTAACCGGCTAAATACATCACTGCCGGTGAACATTTCATAGCAATGCGCCCCCGGTAATCTCTCTACGTGTTCTCGTTCAATCAGTCGATCCAGCTGGCCACCGGTACCGCAGTCCGAGTATCCGATAAAGATAGTATCGTATTTGTCACGGTTTTCTCGGATTTTTTCTTCAACCTTCCCCGTGATCAATTGAGGCTGGTTGTGTAACTCAGCGGGAAGACACTGAAAGTCAATATGATCCCAACCATTTAGCTCACGCACTCGCACAAGGTCATGGGCAAGAGCACCGCAGGCGATGATTAATACCCGCCCGGTCTTTACTCCATCAGATTGATCAGGTTTTGAGACGGCTTTTGCTTGGGATTGGCTTTGCGTGTTCATTAATTCGAAAACTCACGATCAAGCCAGAAAATACGTAACCTTACGCCGCGCGGCGCTGGCTGATCAGATTCTGCGCCGTTTCAACAGCAACCGCTGCATCTCGACAGTAGGCATCCGCACCAACGGCATTACCAAATTCTTCGTTTAGCGGGGCACCGCCAACAAGTACAATGAAATCATCTCTGATTCCCTTTTCCACCAAGGTATCGATCACCACTTTCATATACGGCATGGTGGTAGTGAGCAGTGCAGACATACCCAATATATCCGGCTTATGCTCTTCAATCGCCGCCAGATAATCTTCTACAGGATTATCGATACCCAAATCAATTACTTCAAAGCCGGCTCCTTCCATCATCATGCCTACCAGGTTTTTACCAATATCATGGATGTCACCTTTCACAGTACCAATGACCATCTTGCCAATTGGTTCTGCGCCTGTCTCAGCCAGTAATGGACGCAGAATCCCCATACCACCTTTCATCGCATTGGCCGACATCAGCACTTCCGGCACGAATAGAATGCCATCACGAAAATCGATACCTACAATTCGCATTCCCTCTACCAGGGCTTCGTCAAGCACTTTGCTCGCACTCCAACCGCGGTCCAGAAGTATCTGCGTACCCTCTATGATTTCTTCCCTCAAGCCATCGTATAGGTCGTCGTGCATTTGCTCAACAAGCTCATCATCGGGCAGGGCTGATAGATCAATATCTTCTTCTAGGTTTTCGTCGCTCATCGTCAGAATCTCGATTGGTGTTATGTTATTTCAGTATTACTGTTCGATACATCTTCAATCGCTCCCCTTAAATCATAGAATTCGGAGACCAATTGTTTTCGCTTAAAATCCCTTCACCTGATTTCGTATGCGTTTGCTTCTACTGAAGAACACACCCTGATATGGTGATGTCGCGTATTCTATTCAACTTTCTTCTTGAATTGTCGATCTAAGTGCGACAATTTTCCTAGAAAAAGCAACGTCTAGAGACAAATTTCACAGACTCACTACTATCGTTGACTTAAGTCAACTCCTGCTAAGGCAAAACACTTATAAATTTGTCTTTTCTTCGCTTCTACCACTAAAATCCACGCTTTTTGTGTCGACCCTTAACTCCCCTCAAAAACAGGCTGTGCAACACCTCGGCAGCCCTTTACTCGTGCTCGCAGGTGCTGGCAGCGGCAAGACTCGGGTCATTACCGAAAAGATTCGCTGGCTAATTCAGTCAAGAGCAGTCTCCCCGGCCGATATCACAGCGGTAACCTTCACCAATAAAGCCGCTCGAGAGATGCGCGATCGCTTAAACCAACAGCTGGGCGGCACAGAAAATAGCCAAGGTTTAACCGTTTCAACTTTTCATTCTTTGGGAATGAAAATTTTACGTCGTCACGCTAGTGATCTTGGACTACGCAGTGGCTTTAGTATTATTGATCCACGCGATGTCACCACTGTACTGGCAGAGACCTTACGCGCTGATCCAATCCATAACAAAGATCTGGTGGATCAAGTTGCTCGG
>CAYULV010000443.1:0-1918 GCA_964445655.1 uncultured Granulosicoccaceae bacterium
CGCTGACGCTTGAACCCGGTGCACCTGTCGCCTTGATCGGGCCGAACGGTGCCGGTAAGACCACCTTTCTCAGTTTATTGTGTGGATTCATACGGCCAAGCGCAGGTTCTGTAAAGATACTCGGTAAAAAACCGGGTAGCTCTTCACTCAGTGGTCGTCTCGCTGCCTTGCCGCAAGACGCTGTGCTTGATCCGCGTCTGGGAATAGGCAGGCAGTTGAGATTCTTAAGTGAGTTGCAAGGCATGACACGTCGCGAGGCGCGTATCGATGTCGAACGTGTTCTGCAAGCTGTGGATCTGGCTGATGTTGTGCACAAAAAACCAACCGAACTTAGTCATGGTATGCGCAAACGCGTGTCCATAGCGCAAACCTTACTTGGTTCACCGAGCGTTGTTCTGCTTGATGAACCGACCGCAGGCATCGATCCACCAAATGCGAAAATGATTCGTGATGTTGTGCGTCGTGAGTCCGGTGAAATCACGTTTATCGTGAGCTCGCATAACCTCGATGAACTTGAACGCTTGTGCGAAACCGTGGTGTATCTGGAGAAGGGCAAGCTATTGAGTCATGGCTCGCTTGCCGACGACACGACAAATGGGATATTGACCTTGCGTTTGCTTGGCGCTGAAGAAAGTGAATTTTTATCCGCCTGCATCATGTTGCCAACCGTAATGGACGTCAGCCGACTCGCACACGGTGACTACCTGTTGAAGGTCAGCGATGACATGCTGGCCAGCCAGGCAGTGCTTGAATTATTGCAACAACGTGGTTGGAAATATCGGCAGTTGTCACGTGGACGGACTCTGGAAGAACGTTTCTACGGCAGTTCGGCAGGCTAAATGCTGCATTCGAGCCAATACTCTGGTCTTTTTTTCGCTGAGACTGTACAGTGCGGCTACTTAATGGCTGGAAGCTAAGCGAGTAGGATGAAGCCCACCCATCTTCGCGGATTGTTGGTGTTACTGGTCATAATTGGCCAGATTGCTTCTATTTGCTTTGTCCTGATCGGCACCCATCGGCAGACTCGCGAGCAGTTCACCGTTAATGCCGAGCAAACGCTCGATGATTTTGCTCGGCGTGTTGCTGATCAATCTCAACGTTATCTGGTGCCCGCGATCACTGCAGTTACGGTCGCGAAACGATTGATCGACCAGGATGTCATATCAGCCTTCGACGATGTTGAGCTCGAACGCTACTTTCTGGCAAAGCTTGAATCGGTGGCGTCTCTTGGTGGCTTGTACCTGGGAAGGCCTGACGGCAGTTTCCTGTTTGTCAGTCGTGAGCCGGACGGGCTACAAACCAAGCGGATCAGTATCAACGAGGGTGAGCGTTCGGTACAGTTTCAACAGTACAGCGATTTCGCACCGCCGCGTAGCTGGACAGATAACGAGGACAGCTATGATCCTCGCGCCCGACCTTGGTACCTGGATGCGATGGACTCCGAGTCACTTATCTGGACCGAGCCCTATATGTTCTTTACCTCGGGCAGACCAGGCATATCTGCCGCGATCAATCTGTCGAATCAGGAAGGCGATCCCATCGGCGTGATTGGTGTTGACGTTTATATTTCCGATCTTTCTTCGTTTATCGAAATGAGCGGTGACGACTACCTCGGCAGCGCCATTATTGTCGACGAAAATCGTCATGTCATTGCCTATTCAAGTGGCAGTTATCTGAATTCCATTGCGGGCCTTGAGGCGCCACCAATGCTTGAAGACATTACTGATGTGTCGTTGTCAGCCCTTTATGCGCAGCGACACTTGTCCGATGACTCAGAGCCTGAAACCTCAAGGGAAATTACGCGAATAATGGACGAGGATGTGGCGCATATCGGACTGGCCCGTGGTTTTTCGATACAGGGCAGCAGCGCGAGCTGGACATTACTCGCACAGATCCCAGAGGTTGAATACAGTGGTGG
>CAYULV010000444.1:0-1909 GCA_964445655.1 uncultured Granulosicoccaceae bacterium
TAGTGTAACTGCGGTGTCGTATAGCCCCTCAGGAGACACGCTGGCGAGCGGCAGTCCGGCTAGTACGTTAAAGATCTGGGACGTGAGCCATGGCACCCTGCTACATTCTTCGATCTCACTGCCAGGCAATGAATGGATAAGCTGGCTTCCGGTGACATCCAAATACGTATCATCTTCACAAGGCGATGAGTATTTCGGGCTTCGATTTGGAAAAGCACTGCGTCCAGTCTTTCCGCTGGAGTATTATCGGCATAGCCTTAAAGTGCAATCGCTTGCTGGGGTGGCGGCGCAGACCGCGGTGTTTCTGAAGCCCAGACCATGGCAGCTTCGCTGGGACAGATTTCCAAACAAAATGCTTTGGATGTTCGGGCTGCTGATCAGTGTCGCGACGGTTCTGGCTTTCTTGGTCGTGCTGAGAAATCGCAGCGACCCCATGACGATTGCCGGGAAATTTTTCCAAGCCACTGAGTGGTCGCGAATTGAATCTCGATCTAATGAAATGCTTACACTGACCGATGGAAATAATCTGGCGAGTGTCTGGCGGTGGGATGCGGATGAACAATCTCGGTTTGAACCTGCGGTTAAAGCGGTTGCACTGATAAAAAGTAAACAGGCTGGAAAGTTGTACGTGCTTTCCCGGGATAGTCAGGTACCTGCTGACACTTTGCATAAGCTGCGATCTGCATTGAATATAGAGGTGATTCCGTTAGCCTTTCGACTACTCGAACAGGCACTGCATACGGATAATTGTCAGCAAGTGCTTGACGAGCTTGAAGAGCCTTATATTGTTCGGTCGGATCCGTATTTGGAATCGAAACCTATCCGTGATCCCAACTGGTTTTTTGGTAGAGGCAAGTTGTTACAGGATTTACCCGTTGCTTTGGCGCAGGGGCAGCACGTATGCCTGCTGGGATTGCGTAAAGTTGGTAAGACATCGTTGCTCAATCAAATCTGCCAGCGTATTGCCAAACGACCCTTGGTGTATATCGATTGTCAGGAACTAACGGCGGATGCCAGTCATTTTTACGAAACTATCTTGAAGGAATTGGAAAAATGGCTGAGAAATTCTGATCTTAATGTCCCTCCCACAACAGACGTCGAATGGGATGCAAGCACCTTCCGACGTCGATTCAACAGTCTATATGGCTGTTGGCGTGATGCTGGCCATACTGATCGTGTTGTCATAGTATTCGATGAGATAGACAAGCTTCTTCCCAACGAAGAACTCCGTGGTTACGAAGCAATTCTTGGCGAATACGTTTCGTTGTTCAAAACGCTTAGAGGGTTGGCTCAGTCGCAACAAAATCTGGTGACATTGGTCGCAGCTTACCGGGCCGATATCAATCGTCGCAATCACTTATCTGATTCTGTGGGTGAAAATCCAATGTTTCGTTCTTTCAAGGAAGTACATATCGGATTTTTACGAGCCGCTGAAAGTAAATCGCTGATAAAAGATATTGGCTTATGGAAAGGTATTAAATGGAATGATGCTGCGGCCGACACGGTGTTTGACTACTGCGCTGGTCATCCTCTACTGACTCGCTATTTCGCCAGTTTGGTGAGTAAAGAAGGCACATTGATGCAAATTTCACTGAATCGTGTTGAAAAGGTTGCCAGAGAATGCGTTAAGGAGTTTCGCCGTAACGATATCGGCAACTATTACAAGGAGGCCGTTTGGGGGCTGCTTTATCCTTCTGAACAGGAATCCCTGCTCGCTGTGCGTCGTGCCGGATCTGACGGTATGCGTGAAGGTGACATTACCTCAGATATGGAAGACGCAATCACCAATCTTGAAAATTTTGGCCTGATTGTCAAACAGTCAGATCATTTGACGGTGACGTCTGATTTGTTAAACAGCTGGCTTGCGAGGAGGGCTGATGGTGTTGCCAGAAAACCCGTATAACTGCAC
>CAYULV010000445.1:0-1897 GCA_964445655.1 uncultured Granulosicoccaceae bacterium
CTGGCAGGTTTTGGTTTGTTGCCCGTATTGAAAGCCGGTCGTGTCAATGTCATGCGTGTATTGCAGCGTGATTACTCATCAATGGATACCAGTTCAGTGGTGGCGATGAGCGCAGGATTACTGGCAACCTTTGCCATCGTTTGGCTGTTGTCGCGAGACCTTGTATTAAGCGCGATTGTGGTACTTGGTGTTGTCGCAATGCTTGCGGTCTTCGGTCTGTTTGGTCAGCTTTTAATCAAACTGGTACGCAAAGTTGCCGGCCCTCGGTATCGATTAAGTACCGCCGGGCTGCAACGACGCTCTGCCAGTAGTGTCATTCAGCTCGCCGCATTCGCCATGGGTATCATGGCCTTGTTGTTGATATCGATTGTTCGAGTGGATCTACTCGCCGCCTGGGAGCAGGACTTGCCCGAAGATGCGCCGAATGTGTTTGTGGTTAATATTCAACCCGATCAAGCGCCGGGATTTGCAGCAAGGCTTGACGCTGATGGTATTGAGACAACCGGTATGTATCCGATGGTGCGGGCTCGTCTTGTCAGGCACAACGATGAACCCTTACTCGGTGACAACCCGACCGAGCGGGAGCAACGTCGCGCACGCCGTGAGTACAATCTGTCGTTCTCCAATGAATTGCCGGCCAACAATGAGATCACTGCCGGTGAATGGTGGAACGAGGATGGTTCGGCGCCGCCGCAATTATCCATTGAACGTGAATGGGCTGAAGAGCGCGGCTTTGCCATTGGCGATACCTTGACCTTCAAGGCGGCCGGTGTTGAAACCACTGCAGTGGTCAGTAACTGGCGTGAAGTGGATTGGGAATCATTCCAGGTCAACTTCTTTGTTGTCGCCACGCCATCTACGCTTGAAGGGTTTCCATCAACCTATGTCACTAGCTTTCATATAGACAAGGACTTTGTCTCGGCAACAACAGGATGGGTGCGTGAATTTCCGGGCATCGCCACGCTCGATATTGGTGCAATCATTACACGGGTCAAGTCACTAATGGATCGCGCATCGCTGGCTGTTGAGTATGTGTTTCTGTTTACCTTGTTGGCAGGTTTATGTGTTCTTCTGGCAGCCGTTCAAAGTAGTCAGGCAGAACGTATAAGAGAGTCTGCCTTGTTGCGCGCACTTGGTGCATCGCATGAACAGGTGCGACATGCAGTAATAGCGGAATTTGCGATTCTTGGTGGTATTGCCGGGTTGCTGGCGGCAATATTTGCTAGTGTTATTGCCTGGTCGTTAAGCAGATTTGTTTTTGAATTACCGTATCACTTCAATTTATGGTTGTGGGTTCTTGCCGTTATCGGTGGGGCCGTTGGCATCAGCATTGCGGGTTATCTCGCGACGCGCAAGGTGCTGCACACGCCGCCGGTTGTTGCATTACGCCATACCGGGTAACGTTCAATGAGGCACGCGTTTACCGCCGAAGAAGAAGAGTTCGCCACGCTTGAATCTGCGCAAGCGGCCTTGATCGACAACTGTACGCGCAATCAGGCGCTGATCATCAAACGGGCTGTCGAACACTACTGGGCTATCAAGGATGATAAAACCTATTACCCAAACGCTTTGTATGTTGCATCGCAACTGAAAAACATGCGTGCCGATACGCCGATCATTGTCTCGGCCTTGTTCGGTACGGATGCCTCAGCAAGAGCCTATTCCATTGATTTTATTCGCGAACACTACGGACAGGAGTGTGCCCAGCTGACCGAAGGCGTTCGTTGGTTGAATGAGCTCAGTTCTCTTGACCTGCTAGAAGGTAGTAGTCGTGCCACCGATCAAGCTGAATTTTTTCGGCGTATGGTGCTGTCGATTGTTGATGATGTGCGGGTCGTGCTAGTCAAGCTCGGTTATCGGACGCAGCGCCTGTACGCGATGATCAAGCGCGATGCAC
>CAYULV010000446.1:0-1846 GCA_964445655.1 uncultured Granulosicoccaceae bacterium
CCAGCGTAGATCTCGCTATATTTGCCGTGCGTGATGACACTTTATATGTGCTGCTTGTCGAACGCCCGGACGTCGATGACGAGCCTTTTCCGGATCAGCCGGCACTGCCTGGCGGGTTCGTTGACACTGACAGGGATGAAAATCTGGTCGCTTGTGCGAGTCGAAAGCTATTCGAGAAAACCGGTGTTGATGCACAGTACCTGGAGCAGGTAGGTAGCTGGGGAGACGCCAGCCGGGATCCGAGAGGATGGTCTACGACGCATGTCTATTTTGCGCTAGTTGCGTATGTGAAATCATCGGAACTTGCCAATCAGTCAAAATGGGTTGCAGTGGAACAGGTGATTGAAGATGGTCATATGGCTTTTGATCATTTGCGCTTACTGACGGCTGCCATTGATCGTCTACGATCGAAAGTCGAGTACACATCATTACCTGCCTATCTATTGCAAGCGCCGTTTACCTTGCCACAACTACAACACGTTTATGAAGTGATTCTTGATCGGAGCTTGGATAAAAGTTCGTTTCGAACACGCACGCTGTCTGCAAATTACCTTGAAGAAACCGGGTTGATGAAAGTAGAGGCGCCACGCCCGGCCATGGGGTATTGCATAAAGCCTGATCAGCCTTTGGTGTTTTTCCCTCGACCATTGAAAGGAAACAGCTAGCTGAATTCCTCACAAGAACATGCCTGGATTTAATGGTCAATTGATACTCAGTTCCAACGGGGATGAAGATGAGCGACACTGATTTCGGTACGAATTCTGCGATCGATGCGAAAAGTACTTAAACGTGGTTGCATTAAGGAACCACGGCGAGTTGTTTCAAGTTACCTGTGCAGGTAGGGCGATAGGCTGCTTTATGCGTTTTTTATCTGTTTAAGATGGCTAAACTCTTGAGCATTATTCGAAATTTCCTTGACAGATTTACGGTAAGTGCCGCGCAGATGCCTTTTTAAATGAGGCGTTACGTCAGAATTAGGGACGTCTTTCAAGCGACAGAACAACGCTAGTGCATAGGTGGCTTCGGCTTCTGAGAGGTAAGCATCACGCTGCGCGTAGGGGTTGTAGCAACTGCTGCAACCGCCTCGGAAGTTATAGGCGCTATTGGCAAACATCAGACCGAACCCGAAAAACACCGCCAGTAGCTCGGTAGCCTGAGGCCAGTTGTCGACCCCACCAGGGGGTGGGATTTTCGCCATCCTCCCCATGTGATGCGACACAATATGGGCATAGGTAGCTATCATTCCCTCGGGGTTGTTGATCTGCTGCGGGTTATAAGGGATGACCAGCCTTTGACTGTCTTTAACTGATTCATTTGTAATTCCCGCTGGTCCTCGCAAAGCCCCTTGAATCTGAACTTGCTGAGATTCAATGAGCCGGCACGCGCTCTGATCTTGCACCAATGTAGGCCAGTGACTGATACCGATATAACCCTTGACGCGCTCAAATACAGACTCGGCCATATCGTGAACACTACTTACTTTGCCAGGAAAAAACTCGTTAGTTGGACGCACCAGAACAGTTTGGGAATAAAACAGATCAGCATCGAAATTCTGTAGTGCCCAACCATAGGCCTTGAAAATCCACTCAGATGAGGAAGGATCGATGACCGGTTGTTTGTCAAAAAGCCCAAAAACCATTGTGTAATCTGGAAATTGCGAGAGGTCTAGCTATCATATCAATTTCCCGCTCTGTCAGTGGGGTTTGACACCCCAATTATAGCTATCATGAGTGTAGTTACAACTGAGCAGTAGAGGGTATCGTCATCTCTTGATCGACATCGAATTCTATTAATTTATAGATGATAAGATACGCGCCTTGATCATCAACGCTATCGCTACACCAAG
>CAYULV010000447.1:0-1819 GCA_964445655.1 uncultured Granulosicoccaceae bacterium
GGAACGAATTGAGCGATAACCTGTTCGTCGACAAAGACCGCCAGCAATGAAAGCTTTAATTGAGCTTGCTGATTGTTAATCTGTGCACCGCGCGCAATTAGATAGAGAGTTTGCGCCTCATCGACTGACGTGAAAGCACCCCGGCTCTGGCCTGCTAACCAAACATCGTTCGGCACGGGTGCTCCAAATACACTCTCAATGACCTTTTGTGCCACCTCGGGACTGGCGACCGACACATCGTCACGGCTGATCCTGAAATCCGCGACAATAGTATTGCCGGTAGCCACATCAGAAACGGATTCAGAAACCGCCTCGTCAGCCCAAGCTGTGAGACATACAACCGCAGTTACTACTGTCATTAAGCCAACATGCTTTAAGAACGAATTAATCATTAAATCAGCATAAGTGACCGGGCACTATTGCTCAAGACCAAGCTCAAAAACATCTTTTACGATCCAATGTGGACTATTGCGTAGCGTTGTTATTGACCTGCAGCGAGCAAGTTCGGAGAAATATGAACCCGTTGTCCATTACCTAAAGTGATATAGGTCAAAAAGTTCACAAGATCGCCCGTACTCGCACCGGTGCTTCCTTGATCTCCAAGTATAATCCGGAACTCATCGGTTTGGAAAAAAAGCCAATTGACGCTTTGATTGCATTTATAAAAATAGCGATCTCGGATTGGGCGCTGTTACATATGGAGTGATTGCTTACAAACTTCGATGGCTTCGGATTCTGCTGATCGCTTTTGGGGCAATCTTACTGTTCCTGCTATAGTTGTATTTGTCAGGTATCAAGATATCTATACGACTAAAATGAATCGTAATTTTTATGCCTGAAGGAATTAAATCTTCGGAACGAGGGGCTTGCTATGAAAAGATTGGTGCAGTTTTTAGATACCTCATTTGCTGAGATGTTGGGTACAGATAGGCAGTCAATTTCACGTGCCGAAGGGGATTCAATGGCGCGATATGGTGAAGGTATGCTTCCCGTTGATCACACCGACAAAAGCCTGACTTCACCGATATTTAACTATCCCTATGATCGAACGCGCGAAGCATTAGAAGTTATGCGCAAACAAAATCAATGGGATTCTTGTCATGGATTGAAAATGCAGTATATCAATCCGGTGACGGGCGACTATGCAATGCTGTTTAGCTATTCGGATCGCCCTGTGCAACAAAAACTTGGTTTATGGAGAGAGTCGCGCGGCGGACAAAGGGATGGATAGTTTCAAAGCGCAAACCGTCGTCATTGGCGCAGGGGTAGTAGGGCTGGCATGTGCCGTTGCGCTTGCCAAAACTGAAAGGGACGTGCTTGTTCTTGAACGAAACTATGGAATTGGTCAGGAAGTCAGTTCAAGAAACTCGGAAGTGATGCACGCGGGTATTTATTACAAGCCCGGCTCTCTCAAAGCAGAGCTGTGCGTAACTGGCCGGAAAAAACTGGTGCAATATTGTACCGAACATGGCGTAGCACATCAGTTAACTGGAAAAATGATCGTCGCATCAAACGCCGAAGAGATGAAGACGTTGCAGAACCTGATGGAGGTTGGCTTAAAAAACAGGGTTGATGATCTGGTGATGCTGTCTGAGCGGCAGGCCAAGTCGATGGAGCCAGCGCTGAATTGTGTGGGTGCGCTGTACTCCCCATCCACCGGTATCGTGGATAGTCATGGTCTAATGTTAAGTATGCAGGCTGAACTTGAAGAATACGATAGCATCATCAGTTTTGGCAGTCGGGTTGAATCGATGAGAACCGACAATGGTGGAGTGACCGTAGATGTGATCTCCGAAGATGAAGCTGCAACGCATAGTAG
>CAYULV010000448.1:0-1816 GCA_964445655.1 uncultured Granulosicoccaceae bacterium
GTTTTGCCTCAACGGGGCTCTTGCAGGTTCAAATAGAGCACGGCGCGCCGTTTGATCTGTTTCTGGCTGCAGACCGGATCAGCCCAAAACGTCTAGAGGAAAAAGGTCTCACAAGGGGTGCCAGCATGCCGTACGCTTCCGGCCGTCTGGTTCTGCTGGCGAAAGGGTCTCAAGCGTCGTCATTGCAAGAAGCGGTTGCCGACTTGGGAAAACGTATGCAAGACAGCCCGCCTGCAAGACTTGCCATTGCTAATCCCCGTCATGCCCCATACGGGCGCGCTTCGCGTGACTGGCTTCAGTCTCACTCCCTGTGGCCATGGCCGGCGGACGCGCTGCTGCTTGGCGAAAATACCGCGCAAGCATTGCAATTCGTGCAAAGCAATGCAGTCGATTACGCCTTGTTGCCGGCCGCCTTGTTTGACCCGGGCGACGATTCGCTTGAAGCATTCCAATTATCTGGAGACGGATACAACTATATTGATCACCATCTCATCATCATGCGCAATGCACCGCCGCTCGCTGAGACAATCGCCAACTGGTTGCAATCCCCCACCGCCCAAGCCGTGTTCGCATCCTATGGACTTGATCGAACCGACCGATGACTTGTCGCCATGACTGATCCGACATCATGAGTGCGTTCTGGCTATCCGTTAAACTCGCGGCAGTGACAACTCTTTTACTGTTGCCACTGGGCATTGCGCTTGGGCGCTGGCTAGCGATAAGTAATTTCAGGGGAAAGCCCTGGCTTGAATCGCTGCTACTGCTGCCGCTTGTTTTACCACCCACAGTCATAGGCTATTACCTGTTGGTGACGTTCAGTCCAAACGCCGTAGTTGGTAATTTCTGGACAAGTCTTTTCGGTACGCCACTCGTTTTCAGTTTCGCGGGTCTCGTGCTTGCCTCCTGTCTGGTCAACATTCCGTTTGCGGTTCAACCAATGCAGCTGGCACATCGGCAACTCCCTGACAACGTGCGTGAAGCGGCCTATGTCAGCGGCTTGTCGCGCTGGAAAACCTGGTGGAAAATCGAGCTTCCAATGACATTTTCGGGTGTGTTGACCAGCGCAGCACTCGTATTCGCACATACCTTGGGAGAATTCGGCGTCGTACTGATGGTGGGTGGCAATATCGAAGGACGCACCCGAACACTTTCTATCGCCATTTATGACAGTGTGCAATCTTTCGACATGAAAACAGCAGGACTGTACAGCCTTGCGCTCGTAGTATTTTCAGTGCTGACGCTGGTGACCTTGCGATACTCGACACGTACACCATGACCAGCGAACCGAAGCTCGACACAACAGGAAATTCGCTGCAGCTTGTTTTAAAGCAATCTGAGCCGATCTCACTGGATGTCGAACTGCAGTGCGAGGCAGGTAAGATGATTGCCCTGACTGGGCCTTCCGGCAGTGGCAAGACAACCGTATTACGTTCGATCGCCGGGCTTGACAAAGTCGCGGCTCAGAAAATCCTGTGCAATGGCGAAACCTGGGCCAGCAGCGCTGACGGTATACACCGATCACCACAACAACGTCGTGCGGGACTCATGTTCCAGGACTATGCCCTGTTCCCGCATTTGAGTGCCGCTGACAATATCGCGATTGCCATGCAAGATGTACCACGCGCGTCTCGTGCATCGCGCACTGAACAATTGTTGATCACAACCAATATGCAAGGGCTTGGAAATCGCAAACCAAATACCTTGTCTGGCGGCCAACAACAACGCATCGCTCTTGCACGTGCACTGGCTCGTGATCCATCTGTCTTGCTACTCGATGAACCCTTCGCCGCCGTAGATCAGCAAACAAGACGCAAAC
>CAYULV010000449.1:0-1771 GCA_964445655.1 uncultured Granulosicoccaceae bacterium
CTCAAAGACGTAAGAATCGACGGCAGCGATACAACGGTGACGATCCACCCAAGACCTTCCAGGGCGCGCGTCAGCAGCAATATATTCAAACTACCTGCGTCAGCGCCAAGCATTGATCCAATTCCCGCCATGGCAATACCCGCAACCGCGAAACGCACATTGCCAAACTGACGAACCAGCAACCCGAGCGGAATACCAAGCAGCGCAATCAGCAAGGTATAGATTGAAATCACCATGCCAGTACGGGTTAGACTCAAGTCCCATATCTCACGCAGTACAGGTAAGGCAGGTGGTGCCTTGCCGATGTGCAAGGCAACAGAACAACCCGCCGCAAACAACAAAAGGACTGACACCCAATAGGTACGTTCACCCGGACCTTCACTGGTGTTAGCGGTCATCGATGCAGACACTACTGACCCCGCTTGCAAAGGTAAGCCTGCCAAAGCATCCGGGCTGCCGCTCCGCGACAAGGCGACCAACGCGCAGCCATGTCATCCAATGCGTCGTAGCTGGGCACATCATCCAGCGCATAGCATTCCATTGCACTGACCGCCAAGGCGCGATCCCCACTTGCCCAGGCATCGGCACGACGCATTGCCATCAGCAGATACACGCCAGCGCTCCAGGGACCAATACCACGGATTTCGACCAAGGCATCGATCACCGCATCGTCATCCAGTTTGCGCAAACGCACAAGATTGAGGCGATCATCAACAAGTGCTTCGGCAATCGACTGACAATAACTGAGCTTGCGTTCGCTGATTCCAGCATCGCGCAAGGACTTCTCAGGCGTGTGCAGAAATTCGGCCGGCGTCATGGATGGACACAAGGCTTGCACACGAGCCAGAACCGCAGCAGCACTGGCCAGGGAGACTTTTTGCTCCAGAACAATATGCAAAAGAGTCTGGAAATCCTGACGTCGCCGCCACAATGGCGGCAGGCCATAAGTTTGCATAAGATCCTTCATCACCCGATCCTGGGTGGAAAGCTGCAGAAGCGCCTGTTTCAGTGTTTGGCGAGTCAGTATGTCGCTTTTCATGGCTGCACTACCTAAATGATCTACTTCAGTGTTGTTAAACATTCAGGTACGGTTTGCTTAATCTATAGAACCCGGTTGGCTACAAATGCTGGATGTCACCCGCAACCACCTCAGGCACATACGCCGAGTGCAGCTCACGAACCACTTTCAAAACCCTTGGCTCTCCCGGCAACAAGGTCAAACCATTGTCTGACCAGATCCGTCGACCACCAAGCTCCAGGGTAACGAAAAATGCCGGTACATCAGTACTCAACTTGCACTCAAGCCCGTCGGACGTCTCACGGTATTCCGTACTGATTACAGGTTTTTGGATCGCATAGTTCTTGTAGGGCTGAGGCCAGTACTCGCTTTTACCCATAAGCTCACCCGATTCGTCTGTCCATTGCACAAGAACGAAACAGTCGTCAGGCACAAGCGCGGCATCAAGATTCAATAAAGAGACCGCCGAACTCCTTGGCACACTTCCCTGTACTTGCCAGCTCTGACTGACTGAACCACGCATATCGATCGCTTTGGCCAGCACATTCAGCATGACATCACAGGCAGAATCGTTTACCGCCCGAATGGCTACGTCTCGGGGCGTCTTTTGCCCGTGTTGAGAATGTTCATCCGACGACAATGAGTCAGCTGCCATGTTCTTCGACACCGCGACCGGCACCATGACCACACGGACCTCACTGTAGAAATCGCGAGCGGCGTAATGCAATAACTTCCAGCCACCACCATATTCAA
>CAYULV010000450.1:0-1720 GCA_964445655.1 uncultured Granulosicoccaceae bacterium
CGGCGCGAAACGGGTATTCGGTATCTCGGTTGCGATAGGCAACGCGAGACGTGGGAATGACGGCAATCGAATTGTCGCCCATGGTTCGCATCAGAGACCTTCTACGGCGTTTGAATTCCGCCGACTGAGTCTTGCTGAAAAGCTGATTGCGCCGGCCTTTGCTCACGACAACTGCTCCTGCCTACTCGGGGTTACGGGTTTCATTTCCTCATGAATCAGCAAGACACCCACCTTCACATACTCGAGCAGTTCGATATAGGCATCCTCGTCAGCATTATCTGACTCCCCGGAAGCTCTGCCCGCGCTGATGTCCATCTCAGCCCCGTCGATGGCCTGAAAATCCTCGACCAGTTCACGGGTATCGGTTGGCAGAGCCTTGTTACCGCGATTTGCCGTGGCCAATCCAAGCCCGTAGGTAAATCCTGCGCAAAATTCGCCCAAGGCCTGCACTCGAGTGCCTATTGGGGCCGAATCGTCAGGAACTGCCGGTAAAAAACCCAAATCTGCATTATTCAAGGCATCCAGCTCTTCAGTAAACCATATATCGAGGGTTTTCAGATCTTCTGCCTTGGCACTGACGTCGCCCGCTCGCATCTCCGCCGCATCCAGCAATTCCGAAAACCAGCGGGTTTTTGCGACAGACGTCTGACTTGCGGCCAGCAAACCGCACAAAACACCATGTGCCTCAGCACGAGACAAAGGCACTTTCAGGTGTTCAAGCGCCAAAGCGACAGATTCTGGCTGAAGACTCACGGAGTTATGTACTTGTCTTGAGGGGTCTGCTCAAGTATACAATGCAGCCATGACTACAACGCCGCCTGCCATGCAATGAACCGCAACTCACTGGAAGAAGAACTCGACGGACTCGAAGCTCGCCTTGGAGGGCTCGCGGCGCTATGCACCAAATTGAGAACTGAAAATCTCGTCCTGCGCGAACAGCACAGCTCCTTGATCGAGGAGCGAGCTCGGCTTGTCGAGAAAAACGAAACAGCTCGCACCAAAGTGGAACAAATGATCATTCGACTCAAATCCATGGAGGCCGGTCAATGAGTGAGGAATCATCAAGCACTGTATCAAGTGGCAACAAGTCCAAAAAAAAGACCGCGCAGGTAAAGCGTGTTGCACGCAAGACAGCCACCGGCAAATCGCCCGCAAGCGATAGCCATGTGGAACCAGAAAAGCTTGGCGAACCGCGACCAGTAAAGCTTCGTATACTCGACAAAGAAGTGCAGCTTGCCTGTCGGCCCGGCGAAGAAGATGATCTGATGCAGGCCGCCGTTTACATTGACCGTTCGATGAATGACTTTCGACGTCGCAATGCAACGTCGAGTATCGAAAAAATCGCCATCGTAACTGCTATCAACACGGCAAACTCATTACTTAAATCCCGCAGCAAACAAGTGGCAGCGCCTGACCCAGGGATTTCAGATCGAATAGCCAAGCTTAACAGCCAAATTGATGACTTGCTCGAAGAGGTTGATATCAAGCCAGAGAATTCAAACAAAGACACCACACAGTAACATCGTCAGGTTCGCCAAGTTGTCGCGAACGTGCTAGCCTGTAATTGTATCTTCTGCGGTGCTTGTTATTTGGTTGGGTATTCCCTTGAGCCTAATTCGCACCCCGGGGATGATGTGGTCACTGTTGTTGTGCACGTCCGTTACGGCGGAAAGCCTGATACGGTTCCATTCGTCCCCACCTGAACCGATTGGTTCAAGGT
>CAYULV010000451.1:0-1709 GCA_964445655.1 uncultured Granulosicoccaceae bacterium
CTCGGTTATCGGACGCAGCGCCTGTACGCGATGATCAAGCGCGATGCACCAGACGGAGAAAGACTGGCACGCGAGACGCTGTCCATCTATGCGCCACTGGCCAATCGTTTGGGCTTGGGTCAATTGAAGTGGGAGCTTGAGGATATTGCGTTTCGCATTGTCGAACCGCAGGCCTATAAGCGCGTTGCCAAGGCACTTGAAGAAAACCGCGCTTCGCGCGAAAACTACATCACTGATTTTGTTGCCGATCTGAGTTCGCTGATCGAAAAACATGGCATCGAGGAGGCGGGCGTCTTTGGACGACCGAAACATATCTACAGCATCTGGAAAAAGATGCAGGCAAAGCATATCGAGTTTTCTGATCTCTTTGATGTGCGTGCGGTACGTGTGTTGGTTAACGATATTCAGCAATGTTATGCGGTGCTGGGCATTGTGCATAGTCAGTGGCAACCGATCACTCGCGAATTTGATGATTACATTGCAAACCCCAAGGAAAATGGCTATCGCTCATTGCATACGGCGGTTATAGGTCCGGCAGGCAAGCCGGTTGAAGTGCAGATTCGCACCGAGGCCATGGATGATGATGCTGAAAACGGTGTGGCGGCGCATTGGGCCTACAAGGAAGGGTCGCCGGTTGATACTGCGCTGCAACGCAGTATCAATGCGCTAAGACAATTACTTGATGACAACGATGATGATGAACTGATCGAAGGTTTCTCACAGCATCTGGATGCGGACCGGGTTTATGTGTTTACGCCCAAGGGTGAGGTGATTGATCTGTCGGCCAATTCGACACCGCTGGATTTTGCTTACCAAATTCATTCTGAAATTGGTCATCGCTGCCGTGGGGCGAAAGTCAATGGCAGTATCGTGCCGCTAACCTATACCTTGCGTAATGGTGATCAGGTTGAAGTACTGACCACTCGCGAACCCCAGCCCAGCCGTGATTGGCTTAACCGCTCATTGGGCTACATCAATAGCAGTCGTGCACGTGGCAAGGTACGCGCCTGGTTCAATCTTCAGGATCATGATCAGCATCTTGCCGATGGCCGGGCAATGCTTGACCGAGAGTTGAAACGATTGAAGGCCACCTCGGTCTCGATCGACAAGCTGGTCAAGCGTTTGAACTTCGACAAGCCCAATGACTTGCTTATCGCCATTGGACGTAACGAATTGACGATGCCGCAGATCATTGGTGCGATTGATCATCTGGCGCAGCCCATCAGTCAACCGTTCGAAGAATCGACACGCGTCCGAGAGAAAGACGCTAAAAGCGGCGCGATTCATGTTCGTGGTGTCGGTAACCTTTTGACGAATATTGGACCGTGCTGCCAGCCCGTACCCCCGGACAGCATTGTCGGCTTCATCACTCGCAGCAAGGGGGTCACCATTCATCGTGCTGATTGCCCGAATATTTTGAACCTGCGGGAATCGGAGCTGGAACGGCTTATCGATGTCGGTTGGGGTGATGACAAAACCGGGCGTTATCAAGTAGAAATTCGCATCCATGCCTATGACCGTCATGGGCTTCTGCGTGATGTATCGACCACGCTTTCAACCCTTGATGTCGACGTTGTCGCCGTCAACACCTTGAGTGACAAGCAGGAACAAACCGCCGATATGAAAATCTCACTGCATATTTCTGATATGGGTGAACTGGCAACGGTCATGGACAAAATTCGACAGCTGCGTAATGTGCAGACTGTCGA
>CAYULV010000452.1:0-1702 GCA_964445655.1 uncultured Granulosicoccaceae bacterium
GAAGCGGATCAAGTGATCGAGTGCAAATCGGGTCGTTCTCGGAGATGGTCTACTGTCGTAGCAGCAGATTTTGTTGGATACTCCCGCCTAATAGGCGACGATGCTCAAGCCAATGTTACTAATCTGTACATACTGCGACGCATAGTTAAATCTCAGACAGAAAGTCATGGAGGATTTATCGCCGACATATCTGGTGACTCGATAATCTCTGTTTTCGACACCGCAATTGGAGCGCTCTATGCTGCGAGTGCTGCACAGCGTGAGATTGGCCTTCGAGCCGAAAAATCGCTAGAAGAACGTAAAATGCTGCTGCGCATGGGGCTTCATATCGATGAGCTTTTCGAGAAGTCTGATGGCTCGGTCTACGGTAACTGTGTCAACGTAGCCGCACGAATTGAAGGCCTCGCTCCGGAAGGTGGAATAGCTGTTTCAGATCAGGTAAAGGATGCCTGTGGCCCAAGTCATGAGGGTCACTTTTTTGATCAAGGTGAGTTTGCAGCTAAAAACGTAAAAGATCCCCTAAGGGTGCATGTATACGCGCCAGAAGGTGGTAAGGCATCTGTTGGATCTACCGAAAAAATGGCACGCGTCGTTGCAAAGGGAAATCTTCCTGTTCGCGCATCCGAACTCATTGGACGTGAAACTGCACTTGAAGAATTAAAAACCCATTTACAGTCTTCGCGTCTGGTAACGCTTTTTGGCATGGGTGGGCTCGGAAAAACCAGTCTATCCATCGCGACAGCAAATCTTGTTCGGGCTAGCTACCCAGACGGCGTCTGGTTTATTGATCTAGCTGCAATCTCCGATGCTGATACGCTGACGTTGGCGATTTCCGGACTGTTCGGTGTCACTCAACAAGGAGGAACTTCCATTGAAGCCTCCCTGATTGATGCGCTGCGTGCGCGCCAAATGTTACTTATTTTTGATAATTGTGAGCATGTGACTATAGTTGCTGCCAAGTTGGCTGACGCACTACTCACTAATTGTCCCAAGATTTCGATAATTGCAACAAGCCGTGAATTGTTATCGATTAGTGGTGAAGAGGTGATGCGTATTTCGCCGTTGGATGTATCTGGAGAATCAGCTCCGGCTTTGGAGCTGTTCGCCGAACGTGCTCGTGCGGTATCTCCCGAATTTGATATCGAAGAAAACCAGGCAGTTGTCAAGGAAATATGTATCTCACTCGATGGCATTCCACTCGCTATCGAATTAGCTGCAGCCAGAGTCAGGTCAATGACTCCAGTACAAATCAAAGATCGTCTTGATCAACGCTTCAGGCTACTCACTGGAGGTTCACGTGCGGTAAGAGAACGACACCAAACATTGCGTAACGCAGTGCAATGGTCATACGATCTTTTGACTGATAGTGAGTCCACGGTATTGGATCGTGCCTCAGTTTTTGCTGGCGGTTTCACCTTGGAAGCCGCTGAAATTGTTTGTGCAGGAGGCGAGGTTGATTCGTTCGATGTCATCGATATTATCGACTCTCTGGTGTCCAAGTCGCTTCTGACAGTAACGCGTGCCGGCGATAATGTTCGATACGGTTTTCTGGAAACCATTCGCTCCTTTGCGGCTGAACGACTGGTGGCTAGTGATGATGCTTTATCGGTTCAACGTATACATGCCAATCTTTTCGCCGACCAGTCGGATGACAATTTCATCCTCTGGCGTAGCCCTGACCAAATTCAGGCCCACCGATGGC
>CAYULV010000453.1:0-1673 GCA_964445655.1 uncultured Granulosicoccaceae bacterium
GTTCAAGGGATGGGGGTGAAACCCGTGTTGTGCGGCAATATCAAGGGCCTTCAAGATCCGTATCGCAATCCCACAACGCAAAAAAATTTCGCAGAGCAATGGAAGCAAAAACCTGAGATGGTCACCTCGTTTGCCGATGGCAGCAAGATTTCTTTTGAACAAGCGATCGTCGCAAATGCGACCGATATGACAGTGGCCAAACGCGGTATGCACGGACCGACCGTCGAAGCCGGGACCAGTATCATGGATATTCTCGACTACTACCCAACCGATCTTTTCGACACTGGTGGCACCTACGTTGACTATGTGGTCGGTGCGTCACCAGGCCCTGGCGTTTTTGTGATCGGCACTCACGCTGATCCAGCGCAGCAGCATTATCTGGATTTATACAAGCTAGGCGGCGGTCCCTTCTACTGCTTTTATACGCCCTATCATCTCTGTCATTTTGAAGTGCAAAACACGATCGCCCGGGCGGCTTTGTTCTGTGACGCAACCATCGCACCAGATGCGGGCCTTAAAGTCGACGTCGTGACAACAGCAAAAATCGATCTTCGAAAGGGACAAAAACTCGACGGAATTGGTCACTACATGACGTACGGACAATGTGAAAATGCCGACATCGTGCACAATGAACGACTCCTACCCATGGGGCTGGCAGAAGGCTGTGTACTGAAACGCGATATCAATACCGATACAGTATTGACCTACGACGATGTTATCGTTCCTGAGAATCGTCTTTGCGATGAACTGCGAGACGCACAGAACCAACAACAGTTCTCATGATCCTGCGCGTTGGCGCCGCCGGCGACGTACCCAGAATGCTCCCAGAAGGCTGAGTACAAAACCGCCGCCGGCGATCGCGCCAAGCCCCATCATGAGTGCGACTTGCTTGATCCCCGGATTCGAGGGTAGAAGAATGCTTCCAACTTTTCCTTTTACTCGTTGTAACAGGCTGCGGTCCGGTAGAAGGTAATCGGCCAGCACTTCGGCTTGCGCCAAGGAGACACCTTGATTTGGCATCTTGGAGTATTGATTGTCGAACTGCGGTTCCATGATTCGATACATCAACCATTTCTTGACGCGCTCCCTACCCTCAAGTTTCAACAAGCCTTCGCGACGTTCTTTCCATTCCGCATGCGGTGAATCTACCGCGCCAGCGAGCGCCTTGACTTGATCCACATAGGCATCGGAATTCAAGCGTTCCTCAAGATATTTGCCAAGTATATCCGTGTTCAGGTTCGGGCCCTCATTGCTACCAAAGCCCATGGAATTGTTGACCATGTGGCAACCGATGCAACCTTTCTCGATAAGAAGATCCCGGCCGTCAGGAATTTGCGCCAGCCCCATAGAGACCACATCGTTGGCATCCGCGGCGCTAATACGTATTACTGATGCACTTTCGCCATTTATTGGAAACAAAGGCGCAACATAAATTCCATCAGGCCCCTGAGCGAGACCAGACATCATCATGTATTTGTTACCGCGGTAACGCATAAAATAAGAAGGATCGGCTGTGAGATTTTGTTGATCGATGTCGTAAGGTATTCGCCATATCCCCGGGTCTTTACCTTGTTCTGGTGCGTAAGCAGAACTGGCAATATAAAATCCCGGCCGATGGTCGCTGGGCAATCCCTCTCCTTGTTCAATATAGTCCATTTGAACAGGGCCAATCG
>CAYULV010000454.1:0-1592 GCA_964445655.1 uncultured Granulosicoccaceae bacterium
AAGGTCCACCAAACCGACTTGAAGTCAGCCATCGATAGTTCCAGATTTTCGAATACGCTGAGGTTTTCGAACACCGTGGGCTTTTGAAATTTGCGACCAATACCAGCCAATGCTATTTCGGACTCGTTCAAGTCCAATAAATCAATGTTTTCTCCAAAGATTACGCGACCGCTATCAGGCCGAGTTTTACCCGTGATGATATCCATCATGGTTGTCTTGCCCGCACCATTGGCACCAATCAGACAACGTAGTTCTCCGTTTTCAACGATGAAATTCAGATCATTGATCGCTTTGAAGCCATCAAAGGACACAGTCACATCTTCCATGTACAGCAAGGTGCTGTAGTCTGTGTTCAGTCGTTCGCTGACGCTTGGCGTTAGAAAATCAAACACCTTGTCACGTCGAAACAAACCTCTTCCCGCCAAGCCACTCATACTGACTTCCTGCGAAAGATACCAGTCACCCCGTGCGGAAGGTAAAGGGTTGAAAAAACAAACAAAGCGCCCAGAGCAAACAACCAGTATTCCGGCAAGGCAACTGTGAACCAGCTTTTTGCATAGTTCACCAGCAATGCGCCAATGATCGGACCGTACAGTGTGCCACGACCACCTAAAGCAACCCAAACAACGACTTCAATCGAACCCAGTGGTGCCATCTCTCGCGGATTGATGATACCTGCTTGTGGCACATACAAGGCACCCGCAATACCCGCAAGAATCGCCGAGAAGGTGAATAGCCAAAGTTTGTAACTCTCGACGTTGAATCCAATAAAACGCGTGCGCGATTCAGCATCTCGGATAGCCTGCGCAACCTTACCGGCACGCGATCGAACAATACGCTGACACAACAAATAACCAAATATCAGCGCTACACCAGAGGCGACGAACAGTCCATTACGTGTTTCGGGCAACTGCAAGGAAAATCCGAGAATATCCTTGAAGTCAGTCAAGCCATTGTTGCCACCAAAGCCCATCTCATTACGAAAGAATGCCAGCATCAATGCGAATGTCATCGCTTGCGTGATGATTGACAAATACACTCCATTGACCCGACTGCGAAAGGCAAACCACCCAAAGAGAAAAGCCAACAGACCAGGCGCCAACACGATCGCTATCATCGCAACCGGGAAGTACTCCATTCCAGTCCAGAACCATGGCAATTCTTGCCAATTAAGGAACACCATGAAATCCGGTAGATCAGGATTTCCATAAACACCTCGATCACCGATCTGACGCATCAGATACATGCCCATGGCATAACCGCCCAGGGCGAAAAAGGCGCCATGCCCGAGGCTCAAGATACCCAAATAGCCCCAAACCAAATCAACTGACAAGGCAAGCAGTGCAAAGCACAAATATTTTCCCAGTATGGTGACGTTATAAGTTTCCAGATACAGGGGATGAGTTTCATTCAAGCCGAGGTTCGCAAATGGAACCGCCGCTGTCAGTAAAACCAGAGCGATCAACACAAATCGATCAAACAGAGGCAGGTTTAACATATCAGCTCTCTATCGCGCGCCCACGCTGCGGAAATAAACCGCGTGGTCGTTTTTGAATGAACAGGATGATGAAAACCAGCAGCATGATCTTGGC
>CAYULV010000455.1:0-1578 GCA_964445655.1 uncultured Granulosicoccaceae bacterium
GCATTAGTCGGAATGATAAAAGGTCCTAGAAAGCGCAAAAAATCGACCATGTACGAATTCTTTGTGGCGTTAGCGATAGCCAGATGGAACGAAAAATCTTCGCTTTGTCCTAGCTCACCCGATAAGTGTGCTCCATGCTGTTTTTTCAGCGTCTCCTCAATGCTTTGAATATCAGTCTTTGTCCATCTAAGCGCTGCCAATTCAGCGTGTGTTACCTCCATGTGCATACGCAATTCCATCGCCTGTTCCATATGATCTTGTTCACTGAGATCTTTACTGCATAGGCGAAACGGTTGCTGACTGATGTCTTCGCATACAAACACGCCACGCCCTTGATGGGTTTTCACCAAACCCTCCACTCGCAGCGACGAAATAGCCTCTCTGATAACCGTTCGGCTGACACCGAACTGCTCCACAAGCGCTCCCTCAGTCGGCAGTTGCGCACCTGGCGCAAAATCCCCCTTTTGAATACGTTCCCGCAACTGATCGGCGACTCGTTCGCTGAGCTTGGGACGCATCCCTAAGGCCAGATTTTCAGGTTTTTCCACGATTTCGACTCCCCCAGTATTCGCATTTCATTCACGTAACGGGTCAATTATGACTAAGGCGGCGAATCCGATCTTGCTCTGATTGAATACATAACCTATCATACAACATACATGTTACTAGATTGAGGGATAAATCTGGCATCTGTCCGAACTCGTCCACTTGGGTACTACTGATATCGAGGCGCAGGCTTGTTTGTATGGCGGTTCGCAACGAGAACGACGCGGGCGCCCCACTTGGAAGCAGCCAAGAGCATGGGTTGGAATGACTTTCCGTCAATTCCATCAGTATCGAAATGGGCCAGTTTGAATCTGTTCACACTACTTTGAGAGAAGCAAAATGACGAATAGTCGAGAAAAATACAGTCGAGCAAAGCTTGGCCGATTAGTGGTTGCACCGCTAATGGCAACCATGTTTAGTATCTCCGCAGCGAATGCAGCAGATTTCGATCTGACCTTTCAGACGCATTTCAGCGCGGAATCACTAAAAGGGAAAAACGTCCAGAGCCTGGTTGATGACATTGAACGCATGTCTGGAGGACGTGTGGAAATTGAGATGTTTTATTCAGCCTCTCTGGTCAAGGCAACAGAAACGTTTGATGCAGCTGTTAACGGTATTATCGATGGCGATATGACCGGTGCTGCCTATCAGACTGGTAAAGATCCTGCCTTCCAATTTGTCGGCGACATTCTCGGTGGTTATGACACACCGTGGGAAATGTACTCGTGGTTTTACTATGGCGGTGGTCTCGAAGCGGCGCAGCCTTTGTATCACAAACATGATATGCACGTTGTTGGCTGGTGGATTTCAGGCCAGGAATCGTTGTCGTCAACAAGCCCGCTAAAAAGCGTAGAAGACTTCAAAGACTGGAAATTTCGTTCGCCTCCTGGCATCCAAACCGAGATCTTTGCCGAGCTCGGCGCCAGTCCGATTGTGATGGATTTTGGTGAGGTATTCACTGCACTCGAAACCAAAATCATTGATGGTGCGGATGCGTCCAACATCGCCACCAACAGCGAAATTGGCCTGTAT